>NZ_JACYTY010000006.1:0-243023 GCF_014841445.1 Sphingomonas sp. CFBP 8765
GCATCCGCTGGCGCAGCGGCGTAACGGACTGTTCGGTGGGTAGAGTCGCCATGGAGAGTTCCTCTCATTGAAGGAACTCCATCGTCTCCCGCCGCTGCCGCAGAACCAAACCTCAGCGCCGCTGCGCTACCTCAACCGCCACCACCACTGCCGCGCAGCGGCTTCGTGCTCTGGGCGAAGGCGGACATAGCCTTGTCGCGGAAGTGCTGAGTTTCGAACGTCTCGAATATCGCTTCTTTTGCGACATTCGAGATCGATAACGGCTGTGTAGCGTCGCAAAGGGGTCTCTTTTGCAACGTCAAGAACACCCAATTGCGGACGTTTGTTGTATCGTTCACGTTGGCAGCAGGGTCAGCTAAGAGGCGAGCGGGAATGAGCTACCAGACGGACCGTCGAAGCCGGACACGAGCCATTGGCGTGTATGTGACCCTACTTATGATAGGCGCGGCGCTGGGCTTTCTGGTCAGGTTCGGCGTTATTACCGATCATATCCTTTGGTAGCGGCAGCCGACGGCCGCTCATTCCTGATGCAAAAATCAAAAGTTTTGCATCAGCTCTTATCGTGAATTTACTAGCCTGAGCGGCGATAGCTGTTGCCCAGCCACCCATGCGATTAGAGGCAAGGGCCTCTGGACTAGCGCCAATCTGCGACCCATGTTTCGACGGGAAAGGGGATGACGATGGTTAGTACATCCAACGACGGCATCATGTCTGAATACCTCGTGAAGTGGGGCTTGGCCAAAACGAGCGAGCGTGAGCGTCCGACAGATTTGCTTGAGACACTTTACATAGTCGAGCGTTTTCAGGCGGGTGATGACCTGAAGCCATTGCGCGAAGGCTATGACCATTCCGTTTGGAACGGCGTTTCGGCCGCCGAGGTTGATCGCCGCCTTATTATGTTAGACGAGTTTATGATTAAGCTCGCTCGCGATCGTGCCGAAATGTGGGGCGTCAACTAAAGTGATCAGTGGTCAGCTATCGTCGGCTCCGGACTCTCGATAGCTGACCATCGACCGCGCGAAGATGATGCAAAATCACCAGTTTTGCATCAGGCTCGAAGCCGCTGAAATCGTGGCATCGCTTGATGCATAAATCCGATGCGTGTCGGTCGTGAATGTCCGGGTTTGGTGGGTAGCGGAACGGCCGCTTTCGGGCCGCGCTCGCGGTAATCAGCCGTTCGTTCAGGATGCCGCCAAAGGGGGCGCGAACGTCCCTTGGTGGTGGAAAGCGGACATTGCGGGGTACGGCACGATTGCTATTCTGACGCGATGAGAGATGCTCGGCTCTGGAAATTCGTAACCTTGGGCGGACTCGTAATAGGCGGAGTTCAAGTGTTCAGCCGTCCGGGAGCGAATGTGCTGTCCGTCAGGATGACTCGGGGCGCGATGTTAGAAGGTGTCTGGTCACGCTCCGACAGCCTATTCCGTTATCCAAGTTGGTCCACGGGGCAGATCGAGCCAGACACGGCGTTGCCTAACGTCGTGGACAGATGCGGCGGAGCATCTGACCTTACTGCGGTTGCCGAACGCGCTGCGGACTCGGGTTACGCGCTGCGAGACAAGGCTCAGTCCATGTATCGCAATGACATCATCGAGACGATCGCCGAGGCCGTGCCTTGGTGGCGCGTGAAATTGTGGCAAATCAGTTTCGGCCTCGGCTTCTGGTCAGGTAAATTAGATGAACCATCTAAGTACCTCTCGGGCGATCAGATCGCGCAGGCTCGTAGGTCCTCGGATAACTGGTACCGGCGGGTGAAAAATCGCATTCTATGCGACGCGGCACGAAGCGTGAAGGCGGGAGAGCCTCCTATTTGATCAGTTACCGCCTATCAAACGGATGGCGCTGAGACCAACGGCTATGTCCGCAATTGGGCGTTGGCGGAATGACCGGGATTGGTTGTTAGCTGCCGTAGGTAGCCATGATCTCATGCATCTCACCCGCGTTCACGGTGAGCGACCAATCCCTAAGGTTTTACATGCCGACGATCTCGGCATGTAGACTTTCGGTCTTTAGCATGGGCTTCGTCTTTCAGGCTTTCGTCGATCAAGACTTTATTTACCCAACCAATGGTTGCAGCATCCATCATCTCTTCTTTTCTTGCCTCTGATATATTTTCCGGCAATCGCGTATTTGAAGCTACCGCCGCTTTTGCAATCAGCGCATCGCGAACTAAACTTCTCAATTCCCGACAGGACTTTTTTATTTCCGATAGAAGCTCGATCTCGCTGACATAGATCTGATCCGGTAAGAACGTCTTAGAAGTCACAGACGTCTTTACGCATAAAGCAAATTTCGAAAGATCGGATTGCTCGTCTTTCTCAGGCAACGCCAATAGAAAGAAAAGTAGGGCAGATATCACCCCACCGAGCCTTCCAAACTAATCCCAAGCAGCTTCTGCGCCTTGACCGCGATCTTCATCGGCATGTTGTGACAGTTTTTCTTAATGTCTGCAATTGGGCGGAAGCGGAATGGCCAAGATTGGGTGGAAAGCGGACCCACTTGCGCGTAAAACAAGTGCCTCATCGTCATGAGGTCGCCGCACGATGCGTCTGCTTGTTCTTGCCTCCTATATGGTGTGCTCAACCATTGCTCCGGCAACGAGTCCAGCCCAATGGATCATGGAACGATCTGAATGCCTCACGATCCAGACTGACCACGTGCGGGTGGGGGCTGCAAATCCGCTTTCGATGCAGACCGCTCGCACATTAGCTAAACGCATCACGCTCGCGTGTCGCTCGACTATTCCAAGCGAATTGTTCACAGTGCAGGAGCGTGCAGACATGGAAGGTGCCGACCGTTTCGACATCATCCGTGAGTTGATGTCCAAGCCACCTTCGGATGTCCGCTAGTGGGCGTTATTGGAATGGCCAGTTCGAGAGGCTAGCGGACGCTAACAGCGTTCGAAGTGTCTGGCGGCGCGCTTGCCACTTCCTTGACATGGAGAACTGAGCGCGCATGAAATTCACAGGAATAGCCGGATAAATGTCCGGCATGGACGCCATCTAATCGGGTACCAATCATCACTATTCCGAAAGTAGCGTATTTTTGGGTTGCTCCTGACTTAGTAATCTCCGTGTTGATCAAAGTCCGAGCCTCAGGCGTAGCGTCAAATCCGCACTCCGGCCCCTTGGCCTTGAAGCAGTTCCAAGGCTCTCTTAGTGGACACTGCTGGAACGATTCGCCCTCGGTGTATAGGGTCAGGACACCGGTAATCTCTCGCTCGTCGCTACGTTGCGATTGGTCGCCAGCCTGCCTGGCCAGCGGGGCGACTTTACATGATGCCAATGCGAGTAGGGCTAAGGCAGTGGAAGCACGCATGAGTCTAGTCTGTAACTGACCTGGAATGTCTGCAAGTGGGCGTTATCGGTCATTCGACGCAATCGGCTCCGGAACGTCTCGAATTGGTGGAAAACGGACCGGCTGCTTTCGCGTCCACACCCTAGGAAACCAGTTACGAAACGGGTGTATCGGGTGCATCAATCTTCAGCATCGGCGGAACCCAAGGTGCCCTGCCGTCCTTTCGTTGATGCAAAACCCGTGAGCCTTGCATCAACTAGATCCGGGTGGGATTTATAGTTCGTCCGCTGCCTTACGCGCCAATGTTGCGCTCTCCCGTTTTAGCGGGCGAGAGACAGGGCAAACTTCTTGGACAAAGCCGTTGAGCGTGTTGGCGAGGCTTTCCGGCACAAGCTGGTAGAAAACGAACTGACCTCGCTTCTCGCTGACCACCAGACCAGCGGCTTCCAAGATCGATAAATGCTGTGAAATCGAGGGTTTCGACATGGCGAACCGCGAGGCTATGTCACCCGCACTCAGCTCCGCATGGGCAAGATAGGCAAGAATTTTGCGTCGGACGGATGACGATAGGGCTTCGAAGACACGCTGCATTCTACGGCATTTAGGCAATGAGCTAAGCATTGACAAATCGAACCTTGTAATTAGGCATATACCTAATTGCCGAAGGATGCTCGATGGTCTGTCTGTGTACCGCCCGCATGACTGCTCTGCCCCTCAGCAACGCTCGACAGGGTAAAGTACGATGGTCGCCAGTGCGCTCGCTCTGGATAGCCAGCATGACAGGGTGCACGCTGCTGCTGGCGCCATTGTACGTCACGCCTGGTGCAGTGCTGCTCTGGCTCTGCACCTCAGCGGTCACACTCTGTCTTGGTCATTCGATTGGATTGCACAGGCTGCTGATCCACCGCAGTCTCGACGCACAGCGCTGGTTTGAGCGGATGCTCGCCTATCTTGGCACATTGGTCGGTATGGCAGGGCCGCTCGGCATGGTGCGGTTGCACGACACGCGCGATTGGGCGCAACGGCAGGCGGAATGCCACGATCTACATGCTCATCGGGCATCGTTGCTGCGCGACGCTTGGTGGCAAATGCACTGTCGTCTCGACCTCACGCATCCGCCTCATTTCGAACTCGAGCCACGCCTGCGAGACGATATTGTGCTGCGATTCCTCGAACGCACATGGATGGCGCAACAGCTTCCATGGGCACTGCTGTTTCTTTGGGCGGGTGGGCTACCGTGGCTGATCTGGGGCGTGCCGGTGCGTATCGCGGTTGGCGTGACGGGACATTGGCTGGTCGGCCACATCACGCATCGTAAGGGACCTCAGGGATGGAGTATCGAAGGTGTTGCCGTTCAAGGGCACGATCTGCCCGCTGCGGCGCTCATCACATTTGGCGAAGCCTGGCATGGAAATCACCATGCTTGGCCCGAATCTGCACGACTTGGCCTTGAGCCAGGACAACATGATCCGGGTTGGTGGGTGCTGCTGGCCCTACGGCGGGCGGGATTGGTAGCCGGATTAAAAGAACCCCGGATGCTCGTGCCAAGGGAAGGATTGCATCGGGTTATTGCCAATTATTGATAGGCCGTGGGCATCTATCGCTGATGGGAAACTCTTGATTTTTGCATCAGGAATGTCCGAGATTGGTGGACAGCGGACATTGGAAGTTCACTTCGAGCGGGGCCGCTCTTCCCAATGACCGTTTGGAAGGCGGACCCATTCAGCATTGTGTTCGTCAAGGCTGATGACCGTGCCCGCACCCTTGTCGATCAATTCAACCAGTTCCTCGGAGAACCAGAAGGCTTCATCGACTTCCTCGAAGTGCACGTTGATCGCGTAGTCGTTCACCGTCGAGCCAATGACGGATACCCCAATTTGCGAAGGGGTGGTCAAACCGTAGACTTCCCCTTCCCGGCCCGCTAATCCGAGCCGCTCTGTATCGGCAGAGGATCTAATACGAACGCGATCTGCAAAATCTATCATGGGGCAACTGTAGCGCCATGCTGGATGACCGCAATTGGGCGTTAGCGGAATGGCCGGAATTGGCGGGAAGTGGCCCGGCCCCTTTCGGAAGGACCGGCGCGTTAGGGGAGCGACCTGACGGTCAAGACCGTCATGAAGGGTCGGCGCGCTCGACTAGGGCACCCCACCAACGACGGCCCCATCGAAGCCACAACAGGAATACGAGCGCTAACGCGAGGAAGGGCGGCCCAAGTCCGGCAACGACCCAGAGCAGAGCGGCGAGCGTCAGGCCGATCGAGCCCAGCGCGGTATCGCCGGCATCGCGGAACCGGTCGATCAACCCCGTTCCCCGGCCGGTCCGATACGCGAACGTCATCGGCGTGTTGGCCAGGCTCTCGCGCTGCGTCGCCGCTTGGGCCGCGGCGGCACGATTGGGTTCTGCAAGCGCCGCCTGCTGACGGAGAAGCTCGGTGCGCTCGCGTGGCGAGAGGTCAACGCGGGCGAGTTCCCGCGTGATGCGCGCACGGTCGCTGTCCAGATCGGCCTGTTGAAGGGTCGTGACGGCTGCCTCGGAGGCAACGTCGGTACCGCTGATGTCGGCGCCGGTTAGTGTTGCGCCCATGCTCTCGGCACGCTTGACGCCGTCGCGGCCAAAGGTGCGGGCGATCGACGCCGCGACCTTGACCGCCAAGCTGGCGTTCACGTCGCCTTGGCGGTCAACGCTGTAACGTAACCCGGTTATCCGACAGCGCGCGGTACCGAGGCGTTCGCACGCGCGGGCATGGTCCTCCTGCAGATCCCCTATGCGCGTCGAGGGCAAGACCAAGGAATAGCTGTAGTCGAATGCCACGCCGGCGATGGCGTTGCCGGCGATGTCGGGCTCCCCCGCGCTGCCCTCCGGGGCGCGGCTGCATCCGGCGAGCACGATCAGGGCAATGCCCGTAACAAGCAGCTTCATCGGTGCGCTCTCCCTGCGATTTCAATCACTATCGAATGCATGGGGATTTGCGTCAAGCATTGTTCTAAAATGTTAAGGCGCTCTGAAACCGATAATCTTGGCAGGGGGCTCACGCTTAAGGACGTCTTGGCGACGCGTTGTTCGTGCTAGCGGCTGAGGTCGCCGAGCATGCTTGTCAGACGTCCAATCGCAGCCGGTCGATTTTGGAGTGAGCGGGTCGGCCCAAGAGCCTCAGAACGGCACGGCTTGGTGGGGAGCGGACGTTGAGCTCCACACTACTGTTCCAGAACCGTCCCGGCCAAGACGTTGCTAAAATCTAGGCGCGTCCATGGTTCACCCCGTACCAAGCAGTACCGAAACTTGTTTCTACCAATGCGGACCTTGGCGCGCGATCTACATAGCATCCGACTCCGAGCCCGCTTTGCCAGAAGCAAAAGAAGCTCTCCAGAAACGCCCGCAAATCTCCGAGGTCATCGATTCTCCGCGTGTCCATGGGCAAAGGCCATGCGACCGCCCAGAGCACCGCACGAGGGCAAGCCTCCTCTCCATAGCGTGCCCGCTCCTCAACTGTGAGAAACCGACTGCTACTGCTACAGAAGCACAGTATCGCCGTCTTCGGATCGAGATAATTACTGATGTGTTTAGTCTCGTGTCGGATCTCGAGTGTATCGCCATCCCGACCAGTTCGCAGCTTCAGGAAGTAGCCTGTGTCGCTGCAGGCGACCTCCGAACTAGGCGTCAGCCGGAAGACATGATGTGTGCTCATTGGCGCAACATACGACATAAGCTTCGCGTCCGCTATTGGGCGACTGTGGAACGGCAGCTTTCCAAAAAGGGAACGGTTGGCGAGAAGGGGTCGACGTTCTCGGGATCGATCGTTGAATGGGAACTCCTACGTCAGACAAAAAGTCGGAGACCGTGAGCGGATAGTCAACGTGTTGTCATCTTCAATCGCTAACTCGGCTTTCTTGACGACGCTCACCAAGGTCGAAACGGATGCACCCCTGTCTTTTATCAATCTGTCTTGCAACGGCAGTAGTTGCTGGGCCGCAACCCTCAGGCTGGACTAGCTTTGGGGTGGCAGATAACACCCCCTACCTGTCCTTCTATGAAGGCAATCGTCCGCGCCTAACACTCGGCTGTAGTGGCACTCGTACAAATGTGCAATTGCGTGGTTTTACGGCCGCTCAGGCGTGGCCACAGCCAACTTTGAACCTATCATTTGGGAAGGTCGCGCGTTCCTCTCGCCCTGATTTGGCTCTGGTTGGCAACGAGACTGCTTATTCCTTTGACTTTCCAACGAGTCAAAAGATCCTAACCAGCTTAGAGGCAGGAGAAATAATAACCGCGTCGTACCAACGGCAAGTCAGATTCTACCCCGCCATCCCCGAACTGCTTCGCAAACGGTTTGTAATGAATTGCGCAGGGCTCTTGCCACAGGGGTGGGCAGGCTAAGGCCATTCCGATGGTGCGCTGCGCCTTGGACCTAACGTCCGAATGATAGCAATGGCTTCCTGGCAATCGCGCTTCCCAAAAAGGATCGAAATATTGAATTGCAGCCGATTGATCGTTGACGTAGCATCGTCACGTTCTCGGGAGTCTTTCGAAATGATCCAGCGTCACCGCTAAAGCGGCAAAGCATACGCCAGCGGAGTAATCCGCCGACTGGACTCTGTTTTCGAGAACATCATGCAAAGACTGAATAACAAGACGTGCGTCGTCACCGGCGCTGCGCGTGGTATCGGCCGCGCAATCGCAGCACGCTTCCATAACGAAGGTGCGGTCGTCATCGTCACCGACATCGATGAAGCAACGGGAGCGGCAACAGCGGCTGAAATCGGGTGTCGGTTCGAACCGCTTGATGTGCGCGAGGAAGCTGACTGGTTGCGGTTGGCTGGTATCGTTCCCGTAGCCGACGTGGTCGTCAACAATGCTGGCGTGACGGGGTTCGAAGCGGGCATGACACCGCACGACCCGGAACACGCCAGCTTAGCGGACTGGCGCGACGTACACCGGGTCAACCTCGACGGGACGTTCCTCGGCTGTCGCTACGCGATCGGCGCGATGAAGGCTGCGGGGGCCGGTTCGATTATCAACATATCCTCCCGCTCGGGACTAGTCGGCATCCCCGCCGCTGCGGCGTATGCCTCGTCCAAGGCGGCGATCCGCAACCACAGCAAGACGGTCGCGCTCTACTGCGCACAACAGGGCTGGAAGATTCGCTGCAACTCGGTCCACCCGGCCGCCATCCTCACGCCGATCTGGGAGCCGATGCTCGGCACCGGTCCCGATCGGGACGCCAAGATGCAGGCGGTAGTAGCGGACACGCCTCTCAAGCGGTTCGGGATGCCCGATGAAGTCGCGGCTATTGCGGTAATGCTGGCCTCCGATGAAGCGACCTACGTCACAGGGACGGAGATGAGCATCGACGGTGGGCTACTGGCCGGTTCTGCCGCTTCACCCGGCTGATGGCAGCAACGGGCGTGGTCGATCACGCCCGTTCGCCTTCCCACCAGCGATGGCATTCTGGGAAAGTGACATGTCTGCGGCTTGCCATGGCCGACAAAGTTGACCGGTGCGGACGTAGTCGTCACCGTCGGGAGCATGGGAGCCCTGCTGTCCCTGGCGCTTGCCTTCGTCATCGCCCTGGTAGGCACCGTCATCGCCAAGGCGCTCGACCCGACCGTTTTCGGCTCCTGTTTCGAAGGATCGTGCGGCTATGCTGCGATGCTCGTCGCGCTTTTAGGTACGCTGGTCCTCGCGCCAGTCCTATGGATCGGTTTGCGTCGCGCAGGGCCGCTAAGCCAGTTGCTGCTCGGCTTCGTGCTGTTCGCGCTGATCGGCCATTTCACTATGCCTTTCGAGCTATCGCTCGCTGGTGTGGCGGCGTTCGTCTATGCGATCTTCCGGCTTATTCGGCGCGCGCAGGCCTAGGGCCGCCCGACCCGCGGCATATTCCTCGCCGCCGTAAACGGAATAGGAACGGGGCCCAATCAGATGGCGCGGACGTCTTGGAATCGATCCTATCTCCAGAATTGAGGCTGGCACGAGCTGCGTCGCAAAAAGGGTCCCATTTGCAACGCTGAAACTGCCCATTGCCAGACATCGATGGAATGGCGCAGGTTAGTAATAGTCAGACGGCTTGCCGTTATGTGAAGGGTGCCCGTGAAAATCTTATATGGATGCTTGATTTTAGGCCTCACAGCGTCCGCAGCGTCAGCTGATACGCTTCCCGCAGCTAAAACGCCGGAGGTCGTAAAGGGCGTCCTATCTTGCCTGATGGCGGTTGATAGTCATCAGGTGAATGTCGAAATTCTGAAGAAAGATGGATGGGGCGCAGTGTCAGCTTCCGAGGCTGGAAAGTCGGTAGGGCTGCCGATACCGTTATTATCTAAGGGAAATATTCTAATTCTTCATAAGTCGGACGCAGAAACTCCAATCTGCGCTGTTATGGCGAAAGTACCTAATGTATCCGCCGTTGGTGATATTGCAAATGCGATTGATATCGCGCTAAAAGCAGACCGGAAAATAAAGGATGGTAAGGCCATACCTGCTTATTGGTTCCCCGCAGAGCACATTGTTGAACTTGCAACAACAGGCAGCGTCGACGCACCAGGTGTTCGGATCGTCGTGGGATATCGTAAATAATTTACACTCGATATTTTATTATCAATGACCGGCGCCCGCCAAAATCTACCATCACCTTCGTTCCTGATGCAAAACCAAAAGTTTTGCATCAGGCCTGACAATAGCGCGGCGGGCTCAAGAAGGCTGGAGGCAATCCCCCTTCGTTCAGTTTATCCTAACCCTTCAAGCGCATGTTTTAAGCATGATACGACTTCTCACGATCGTTACCGCGTCTGTAGCCCTCGCGAGCTGCGGCAGCGCGTCTGCACAGTGCGCTACTCGCGATGCGCAAGGCCTCGTTGCCTCGATGAAGCCGGCCGAGCAGTTCAGGTCGATACTGACCATGGCAGTTGGGCGAACTCAGACTGCCGCTATGGTCAAGGCCCGGGACGGGGCTTCGGGTGACCAGAAGCTTGCGCAGGCAATCGACGCGGCCGTTAAGCGTCATAGCGCAGAGTGGGAGAAGAACTTGGTCAGTAGCTGGCAATCGCTCAGCGCCACCGAGATTGGCCAAGCATGCACCGCTATGCAGAAAAATGATCAAAGATCATTCATGCCCTTTGCTGAACGCGTCGGACCCAAAGTGCAGTCACGAAACGAACCCCTGCTACGCAGCGCTGCCGCAGAGGTACTCAGAACCGTGTGGTAAATCCGACATGATGCAAATTCACAAGATCTGCATCAGGCTCGGAGCCGCGGAAATCGTAGGATCGCTTGATGCAGAAATCTGATGCGTGTCGGCCCTGAATGTCCGGGTTTGGTGGAGAGCAGACGTTCCTTAAGAGGGCAACGCCGTAAACATCGACCTGCGTTACGCCACCACCACGAGTGACACCCAATAAATTGCCCACCAAAGTGCGGGTACGACGAGCAGTCCCGCAAAGCGACGCTGAGAAAAGTCTTTGAAGACAAGAAAGGATAACACCACGGTGCTAAACAGCATCACTGGCTTCGCCAGTAGCACCGCAAGCATAATATAAGGGCCAGTCTTCGAAATCGTCTCGGGTGCGTCAAACGTCATCGGGGTCATGAGCGCCATCATGGCGGCTCGTGGTATGGCAAGAAGCGCCACCACTCCAACGACTAAAGGAACGACACGCTTCCAAAGCTCCTTTGTATCGCTTCTGTATCCTGGTTCTTCCATCGCTGAAGCTCCTGAAATGTAGACGATAGCTAGCCCAAACCAGGCCCTGGGCGTGGTCAGCATTTGCCCTCTCAGTGCCCCCCTGTGAGGGACCCGTTTACCCACTACAGAATTTTTTTCGGCAGGCCATAAGTGCGGCCAACATCGCAGCGAATGTCGCCTTTTGGGCGAAAGCGGTCGTTCGCCGCGAGTTGCGATAACGCTCAAGCCGCTTTAGCAAACTCGTCAGCATATGGTCGCTGAGCCCCCCCCCCTCCACCCCGTGACTTATTGATAAATAGGACGCCGGCTTTGTGGTTTATTCGGGCAAGCCTCATTGAAAACTAAGCGAAACACGGCTCCACGGCTAAAGCGTGTATTGGTGGTTCATGTTCATCTCTACGATGCGGCTTTACGGCCAAGAGCCGACGGACGGAGGGTTGTGTGACAAGCGAAGCTACCAAGTTTTATGTAATCGATGTGGCGCGAATTCCGGATAAATTTCCTACCCATAAACACACTGCGGAGTTCTGGGTAGAATTAGGCCGGTGCATTGCCACGTACGGTTTCCTAGAAGAGACGCTCGGAAAAGCAGTGTTCTCCTTCACAGCCACGACTGAGATAAACGCGGAAGATCACGAAGCCGCGTACAAAGCTTGGTTGCCAAAGCTGAAAAGGGCTCTCTCAGATCCGCTCGGCAGTCTAATCGCTAACTATGCGAAGGCCGTTCGCGACCATCAAAGCCCTGAATCCGGTAAATTTCAAGAATTGATTGGCGAACTTCAGCAGATGGCAATAATTCGGAACGTAATCTGCCATGGATCTTGGGGAGTTCCAGACTCCTCGGGAAGATCGCTGCCATTTTTTGTTAATAAGAATGACGAGACGTGGCAGATTCCCATCGATCTCGCGTACCTCCGGAATTTGCAAGTGGTGACTGCAAGGCTAACGATCGAGGTTATTAATACCGTGACCGTACATGGGTGGCAGTTTCCAGGTTCTGGCGGTCCAGGCAAGCCAATCTGGCCGCGGCCCTAGGAGCCAAATTGGCTTTGAGCTCACCGGTACCGATAGCGACCAAATCCTGTTATTGATCGCGCCATTCGCCGGTGCGGTTCTCTCTCGTCATTTCGTTTGCATATGTGGTGACACGCGCAATCACGTCGAGCTTTTTGACGATGTCACTTCCCACGACTAGAATCGTGATGATGATAGCGCCCGTCGCAATGGAGATGGCCCAAATGGTAGGTGTCATAAGCGTCGTCCTAAAAACCTCGCGCAGCATACGGAGACCGTAGATCAGTTCAATTGCCTACTCCGTCTGATAGCGACCAAATCCTGTTCCCAGCACGAGCCCGCATCGCCAGAGCTGGACACGGTCCACGTCGCACGAGGATACGCGGTTGACGTTTACGCATCGCATTGTGATGTTATCGATCACCATGAGGATCCAACGAACCGCATCGCTATTGGCTCTCGCTGCTACTTTCCTCGCTTTTTTTGGCGGCGACGTAAACGCGGCGACGGTCATCGGAACGCTGACAGCCATTGTTGCGATCGGCGTGAACTGGTGGCTGGCGGAGCTTCAAAATTCGAAAAACACGGCGCTACTTCGCCACGTCGCTCAGCTTGAAAAACGGTCTGAGACGGAAAAGGCCACCGCTGCCGCGTTCTATGGTCAGGGTCAGCTAGCAACATGGAATTACGATCAGCTGGTGGCTCGGCTTCGAGCGGATGGGCTTGTCGTCTAAAGTTTTTGCAACTGGGCTTGGTATCGCCCTGGTATCGCAAACCGCCCATAGCGACCGTTCGCGATAGCGATCCGCCTGTCCCCTCCCCTCATAAACCGGTCAGATCTGCAGCATTGGGAGCAATCGCTTTTCAAGGCTTATGGATCGCACGGGTAGTTTAGCCATTGGCCGCGGGGCGCCGCAGAATCCCGTCCTCGTTGCAGCGCAGTTAGACAGACCATGGTATTAAAATTACTCGATTGTTTAAGGCCCGGCTGGGCCTCCAATCCTGCCTAACTGTTGCTTCACAGTGTCTTAGTACTGTCTAACAGCGCCACGTTACAAATCTGGATATGACCCTCCGGGTTGGATGTCCGGAATTGGTGGGGGGCAGACTGGCAGCTTTCGGGCGGTGTGATCAATTAGGCGACATGAACCGACGCAATTTCCAGCGTGGGCGGTTCGGTGTCGTGGAGCTTGGCATGAAGTGTGAGATCGCTCACTTCCTCACCCTCCGTCGTCAAATCAACCAGCATCTGCCAGTAGTCACCCATCCAGCGGTAAACCGCATATCTCCACGTGGACCGGTGTAGGGGAGCCAATCTGTCTCCGTAGGCCGACACGCTCTCGGCGATTGCATTCGCTGTCGAAGGACTAACTTCGCACACACACCGGATCGGATGATCGCGCAGGCAGTAATCTCCGACCGCGAAGGCGTCTGCGATTTCCCGGAACGTGGCATGTAGCTCCGGTGGCACGGAGTGTTCTTCATCGTCTCTTGCCAGCATACCGACTAGTTCCTGCGTCCGCTTACGGGAAACCTGCATTGCCAAGTGAACGGCGGCAAGTGGTGAAAAGCGGAGGTTAGAGGATCATACCTTGGCGGTATGCGAGCTTTGCAGATCCACGCGGTTTCTCGCCGCGGCTCGTAACTTCGAGGCTAATCTGCGCTCGATCGATGCGCGTAAGAAGCACTCCAAGGCAGTCATACTTCCGCATATCATTTTCCGCGTCAGTTTCGACGTGGACCTCTAAACGATTTGGGTCGGGGCCGAAATTGCGAATGACTGCGTCTGTTCCATAGTAGCGTTGTATCGTTTGCTTAATAAACTCGACCTCGCTCTGAGACAGAGGCGATGGAGTTCTTGGACGCATTGGGGATGATGCAACCGGCATATGCCTTGTTAGCAGACAAGCGAATGTCTGCAATTGGGCGTTAGCGGTCATCCGGTCGACACCCGACCGAAAGTCGCTTTGTGGCGGAAAAGCGATCAGGCTGCTTTCGGACTGGCGCCGGGTTTAGCGGACGTTACAGCTGCGGCGAGCGTCACCACATGTTGAGCCAGTTCCCGGACAGTCACGTCCCGCGCGACCTTATGCTTCCAGAACAGCCAGCCTAGTGTGGGCTGACCGTCCTCGAAAAATGGCTTCAAGTCGATGCAGTAACAAAGCTCCAATTCTTCGCAAAGATCGGCGAAGGCCCACCCCTCGATATATAGATCGCCGTGAAGTAAGCGATCCTCAATCTCGTCAGGTAGCTTACCTGTGTAATCACCCGTCCGCTCAAGAACGAATTGGTAAATCGCATTCGGTCGCGGTTCCGTCATTTCAACATGATACATTTCTTGAGGCAGCGTTCAAGTGTACCCTTTCAGGGAGTTCTCGGAAGGCGGATGTCCGAAAGTGAGCGCTTTCGGTCACTCGGCGTGATCAACGTCGGAATGGCTGAATGTGGTGGAATGCGGACGTTTCCTGTAGATCTGCGATATGGTCACTAGCTTCATGAGATTACCTCTAATCCTGCGCCTCACCGGTGGTTGGATCCTTGCGTGGATTACCAATGCGCTTCTCGCACCTGTGGCGGCGAACTTTCTCGAGATGCTTGGCCTCTTGATATCAGTAATGGTTGGCTGCGTGCTGCTGTTAGCGGCGGTCGGCATTGTGTTCGAAGGTGTGGTTCGATCCTGGCAGATGCGAAGTGGTAAGGCGCTGGTTGCGCAAGCAGTCGTTCCGGCGATCGTTATCGCCCTAGGCGTTCTCTTTCTTACCCATCCAGCGGCGGAGCTTTCGTGGCAAAGTCTGCATGGCGCGAGGGATGTCCCAATCTGGAGGTGGCCCTACCAACCTTAGGGTCCGCTTATGGGCGGAAGCGGAATTGCCGGCATTGGTGGAAAGCGGAATGGCCGCTTACGGGGCTGCAAGTCGAAATCCGGACGTTCCCAGTCTTCATTGCTTCATCACTAGGAAGAAGCGTCAGCGAGGTTTATTGCACAGGCCCAACTGAGCACCCGCTGTCATTTCCACAATACCTAGACCAGCGTCAGAATCGAACTGGACATAGTATTTGTGTCCGCGCTTCAGCACTTGTGGTTTTACGGTCGTTTCCCATCCCCGCGGAACTTGTCCATACAATATGATGCGGGTGGCTGGTTTTACTTCAGTTGAATCACCAGACGTCTTTCGTGGAATCTGGGCTTTGCAAGCCGGATCCGCCCATGGTTCGTGAATGACTATGCTGAACAATTGAGGAGTTATTGACCAAAAACCCCGAGGCGCGTCGAGAACCTTAAAAGCAAGTCTCTGACCAAGCAGACAGGGCTCAATGGTTATCTGAGGCTGCGAGCAACTGCTGAGAAAGGCTGCCGCTACCAGTCCTCCTGCGTACCTCATCTTAGTGCCGCAAGCGAACAGATCGGCGCGAAAGTTAGATATAATCACAATCCTCACGATGCCCTTCTGCCGTACTGTCCACAATCGTGAGGATAAGGCATGCAGGCAATGGGTGATATTTGGCGCCAGCGGCCGCTGCCCCCGATGGGCCATTGAGCGTGGTAAGGGGTCCGATTGACTTCAGCGGTCATGCCCGGTGAAGGCACGGTCTGCGCCGACGCCTATTTGCGAGAGCCACGGAAGATCAGCCAATTTCCAGCAACTAAGATGGCAACTCTCAAAGCCAGGCTAACCGGCATCGCCTGATTTTTAGCTGCGTGACACGGGTTTCCCGGTACAGGACCGATTACGTCTTCGGCACAGTCGCCGAGGACGCTGAACCCCACAACCACTAGAGTGATAGCAGAGGCAATAACGGTCCACGCTTCTGCGACGAGAGTTCGTAATATGCTAGCTCGCCACCAGCCGAACAGCGCTACGGGAACGCATGGCGCAAGCCAGATTAGCAGGACCCAAATTCCACTTTGCATGAGTGCCTACTTGCTTGGGATCATCGCAAGACGCTTGAACCACATAGTGAGGAAGCTGAACGAACGACCGCTCTCGTGCAAGCGCTTCGCAACAAGAATGGCGACATGTGGGCGTTAGTGAACGGCAGTCGATAACGGTTTGTTGCGATGCTCCGTTCGCACCTTAACTTCATGCGCGGACCGTCGGGACGTCAGCAATCTTGGTCGTCCATGCCGGCGAGCGCATTTCTGATCGCAGCTTCCACTCCCGCTTAAAGCCCTGCGTCGCCGTCACCGCCGTCCATGTGCCGAACTTGCCGTTGATCGCGTCGAGCGCGCCCATTAGGCGGTCGCGCTTCGCCGTATCCACCTCGAACAGAGTTCGCGGTCGCTCGGCCTCGGGCAGGAGGTCGTCGAGCAGGATACCGGCCTTGGTGTAGGAATAGCCGTCGCGCCACGCCCTCTCCGCCGCCCGCCGTGCTGCCGCGATCAATTCAAAGCTATCGCTCGACATGGGATGAAGCGTGACCGTGCGAGACCCACCATATTGCGGTCGATCTGGCCTGTTACGATTGGTGTGAAAGAAGGCCGTAAGCCGTGCCGCGACGAGCCCGTGCATCCGCAGTTTCTCTCCGGCTCGCAGCGCGTATTGCGACAGAGCACCCATCATCCGATCAAAGTCACATACCGGTGTGCCGAACGAGCGGGTTACCGCCATGCCCTTTCGCCGGGGTGCGACGGACTCAACAGCGTTTGAAGGTACGCCGCGCAGCTCAGCAACCAGCCGCTCGAGCACGACCGTCCCGACGGCGCGCGCCTGCTTCATCGGCATGTCTCGCAGTGCGCCCGCGGTGTGCACCCCAAGATCCGTGAGCTTCCTGGCGGTTGCACCGCCCACGCCCCAGACGTCGCCGACGGCGAACGCGTCCATAACCTCGCGACGAACGGCGGCATCGCGCAGATCAGCGACCCCTTCGAACCGAACGTCCTTTTTGGCAGCAGCGTTCGCCAGCTTGGCCAGCGTCTTAGTCTCAGCAATGCCCACACATGTCGGTATCGTCGTCCACAGACGAACTTGTTCCCGCATCGCACGCGCGTGGTCGACAAGGTCCCTGCCCTCAAATCCGGCGAGGTCCAGAAACGTCTCGTCGATCGAGTAGATCTCGAAGTCACGCGCGAAGGGTTCGCAGGCGGCGATGACGCGGCGCTGCATGTCGCCATACAGCGTGTAGTTCGATGACAGGACCCGGATGCCGTGCCGGCAGACGACATCGCGTAGGTGGTGGATCGGATCGCCCATCTTGATGCCGAGCGCCTTGGCTTCGGCCGAACGGGCGATCGCACACCCGTCGTTGTTAGAGAGCACAATGACCGGCACGCCGACGAGGCTGGCATCGAACGCGCGCTCGCAGCTGACGTAGTAGTTGTTGCAGTCGATCAGGGCGATGGGCGCGCTCATGGCACCTTGCGCGCTACGCCGACGACGACACCCCAGATCTCGACATATTCGTCGACAAGGATGTGCGGGAACCCCTCAGCCTCGGGCACGAGCCAGTGCCGCCCATCCATATGCCGAAGCCGTTTTAACGTCCGCTCGCCATGCACCAGCGCGACGACGATCGCGCCCGTCTTTGGGGGCTTGGCACGGTTCACGACGATCAGATCGCCGTCATTAATCCCGGCGCCCGCCATCGATCGCCCTTCGACCCGCATGATGTAGCTCGCCGCGGGGTGCTCCACGAGCCAGGCACCAAGATCAATCGGCTCTTCCATGTCATCCTGCGCCGGTGACGGGAACCCGGCCGGCGTGTGACACAGGAAGAACGGGACCTCGCGCGGCACTAACGCGAACGGTATTTCGTGGAGCCTCAAGATGCTCATAGGACGATTCCTTTTTCCGGCCAGCCCTTTAGAGCGCAAGAACAGAAAGTGAACAAGGATTCGTGTGACAACGCTGCCGCATGGTAAGCGCTTGAACCGAAAGCGGGCGTTTGCAAGGACATTTAAAAAGTAAGCGTCCGGCCCGACGTGTGTTGTGGCGCGGCACCGCTGCGCGAGGCAGTCGGCTCACGGGGTGGCCGCTGTGCGAATCATATGATGCTGGGGGACATGGAAGGACAACCGTCCAACCTAGCGGCGGCGGGCTACGCTACCGGAACGCGGGCTTGCGATACCACCGCGATACCAAAACGCATATTTACCGAAGCTTTAGGCAACAAGTCGCCAATAAAGTTCAAGGATTTTAATGGTTTAAGGTGGTGCCGCTTACAGGACTCGAACCTGTGACCCCCGCATTACGAACGAAGCCGTTATCCCGGACTTCCAACGTTTTTGCTCGGGAAACTCTAGAGACCCGCACCTTCTAGCCCGCAGAAATCCGTTATTGAAAGCGGAGTGCACCGGAAACGCACCGGAGGCGAGACCATCGACATCGAGCCCTGCAATCCCGGCTCCAGCGCCGGCCGATTGCCTGCCATCGACTTCCTTCGGGAGCCGACACGATGTCGAATTCACTGCCCGCCGCCACTTCCCCCCGCGCTGCTTCCGGCACGAGCAACATCGCCCGCTCGTTTAGCGAAGTTACCACCGGTATCCGCGACCGCGCACGGTCAAACTCGCCAGTGCGCCGCAACAGCCACAATGCCGGCGGCTCCGAGGTATCCCTCTGGCGCATGCACAACACGTTTCCGAAAACCGAACACAACGCGCGTATGCGCGCGGCCGAGGCGTTCGAGCATGAGACGAAGCTGCCGGGGAAGCGCAACGGTGCCCTCGGTTCGATCGGGCTCGACGTCCTGCGCTGCCTATTGCGCCTGCGCGGCCGTAAGGACGGCCGGCTCGATCCGAGCTACCAGTGGATTGCGGACAAGATACACCGGTCGCGGAGTGCCGTAGGAAAAGCGTTAGAGCGCCTGAAGGCGAGCGGGTTCCTCGACTGGATCCGGCGATGCGTGCCGATCGAGGACGCCCTGCCCGATGAGCAGCAGAGCGAGCAGATCTCGAACGCCTTCATCCTGCTACAGCCGCCAACGGTGCGCGAATGCGTTCGCCGCATGCTCCGCAAGCCGAGCGAGTTCGTCCGCGCTGTTGCCGAGAAGCTTGCGCGCCAGAAGAAGCTGGACACCGCGACGGTCGACGACGTGATCGCCGAGGTCCAGAGCCCCGAGCTGCGCGCCATCCTCGCCCGCGTTCGGGCATTTGTTGATAGTGCAAATCCGTCGAGCGGTCACACAGAGGCCCTGTAAGATTTAAATATATAAAGAACGCCTATGGAGTGCGCAGTTTGAAGCTTCACGAAGCCCCCGACGCCCCAAGCCCAACAGGTTCAGCATCCAGCTACCGCGGGTGAGCGTGCCGGCTTGCGCCGTCACGTGCATCCTGGGGAGGATGCGTAAAATCGGTGCCATTCTGCCAATCCACGTCGCCCCCGTTGCGCGGCCGCGATCTGCACCGAACTGCACCGGCGTAGGAGCCCCAAATACCGCAACGCGGCCTAGGACCTGGGCCAGTTTCCGCAGGTCGTTCGATCGCACCTTTTGCGACACGAAAAGACCGCGGGCGAGGCGGGGGAAATAGCGTGTTAATTGGGGTGGTAGCTGCGCCTGGTCGCTTACCGCACCTCCATACGGTGAGTTCCCGAGGGCAGCTGAGTAAATCCGCATCGCCGACCAAGGAAGCGTTCGATAACCGCTGCGGCCGTGTAGCTGTGCTGGCTCGGTTTCACCGTCGTGAACGTGCCCCCGCCCGCCAGGGCAAACGGAAGAAGAAGCTGGTCGGCCAGATACGGGCCGGCGAACGCGTCCGATGCGAGGTAACCGGTCATGCGACCCACCGCAGTCTGCGCTACCCTTTCCGCCGACACGCCGAGCTTGCCGAAACCGCTAACCACTTCAGTTACATGCTCGAAGGCGGCCTCCAGCAGAAGGATGTTGCCCGGCCCCTGGCTCTCGGGGAGCTCCCTGACGGCAAAAGCGTCGTCGGGCCAATCAAGCAGCTTGCGAGCGATCGCGACTTCGCGGTCGGCGACCCTCGGCGGGATCGCCGCGAACATTGCCAACGCCGAACGATCAACCAGCGCGCCCCGGTCGACGCAGTCGATAGCACTGAGCGGAGCAGGCGTTATGTCGACTTCGATCCGACCGCCGCCACGCGGATAGAAGCCGGGCCTGACGAGCCGCACTGTGACGGTTGGGCCCATCCGATTTATGATGGGAAGGAAGCTTTTGGCGATGAAGTCGAAGGGCGGCGCGAGCATGTTATGGGTGCCGCCTTCGAGCACTAGTCGCGACGGCCGATCCGCGAGAACGAGCGGCATCAATACCGTCTGCAACACCAGACCGGTCGATCCCGCCGTCCCCACGGCAAAGTGATAGTCCCCGGCGGCGACCTGGCCGGGACGAAAAAGGATTTCGGACGATCCTACAGTCAGTCCCTCGCACGTCGCGCCACCGATGGTGCATGCAGCCTCAATCGCGGTAACGTGCTGACGCATCAGTCCCGGCTTCTCGCGTCCACCGCGGACCTTGGTGATCCGGAAGGGAGAGCGGGTGACCAGCGACAGCGCGCACGCATTGCGAACGACCTGCCCCCCGCCCTCGCCTTCTGAGCCGTCGATCTCGATCATTGTCGTTCTTTCTCGTTCGGACATGGTGTGCGTCAGCCTTTGACGCACACCACCTGCTTGAGCGTATGCACGATCTCGACGAGATCGGATTGCGCCGCCATCACGGCCTCGATGGGCTTGTAGGCGCGCGGGCTCTCGTCAATCACGCCCTCGTCCTTGCGGCAGGCGACACCCTCGGTCGCGACGACGTGCTCCGCCACCGTGACCTCGCGCTTCGCCTGGGTCCGACTCATCACCCGCCCGGCGCCATGCGAACAGCTGTCGAAAGCCTCCTTGTTGCCGAGCCCGCGAACGATGAACGACTTGGCGCCCATCGATCCGGGAATGATTCCCATGACGCCGGTCGCAGCGCGCACCGCGCCCTTGCGGGTCACGAGCACGTTCTGGCCGAAATGGTTCTCCCGCCCAACATAGTTGTGATGGCAGTTGATCGCTTCCAGTTCCGCATCGAACGGCTTGGCGATGACGCCGCGCATCGCCCGGATCACGTTCGTCATCATCATCCGCCGATTGAGCGCTGCATAGTCCTGCGCCCAGCCGACCGCCTCGACATAATCGTCGAAATGATCGGTTCCCTCGGGAAAATAGGCCAGATCCTCGTCAGGCAGGTTCAGGAACCACTTGCGCATGTCCTGCTTCGCCAGCTCGATGAAGAACGTGCCGATCGCATTGCCGACGCCCCGCGAGCCCGAGTGAAGCATCACCCAAACCCGCTGTTCGGTATCCAGGCAGACTTCGATGAAGTGGTTGCCTGTGCCGAGCGTGCCAAGGTGGACCAGATTGTTGGCCTTGCCCAGTTTCGGATATTTGGCGACGATCTGCCCGAAACGCCCGGCAAGCGTCGCCCACGCATCGACGATCGCGGCAGGCGGATCCCCCCACGATCCCGGATCGCGCTTGCCCATCTTGACGTCGCGGCCGACCGGCACCGCGCGTTCGATCGCGGCGCGGACTCCCTCCAGATTGTCGGGTAGGTCGCTGGCGATCAGCGAGGTCCGCGCTGCCATCATGCCGCAGCCGATATCGACGCCGACCGCAGCGGGAATCACCGCGCCCTTGGTGGCAATAACCGAGCCGATGGTGGCGCCGATGCCGACGTGCACGTCGGGCATCACTGCAACGTGCTTGAAGACAAACGGCATCCGCGCAGCGCTGGCCAGCTGAGCTCGCGCCTTGTCGTCGACCGAAACGCCGCGCGTCCACATCTTGATCGGTACGCCGCCCTCGACGGTCTGTAAGTCATAGTTGGTCGTCATGGTCGCCTCCGGTACCCTGTCTTGTCGCGGATTGGGGGTGGCTGACCTATTCCAGCCACCCCGGCCGCGGTGTCGGGCTGCTCGATACCATTCGACCCGACGCTCAACACTCTGCAGACGGTGTGCCAAACGCTCTGCAGCGGATCAGAATTCAGCTATACCTTTGTTTCTTGTAGATATCTTTACGCCATTCCGCATCCTGCTCTGAAGCGTCAATGTAAGTAATCGATCGACAACGATAATGATTTATTCCATGGGATAACAATGAAGCCGCTGGTTGTTATCGGATTTCTCGGCTCGACGTTGGACGGCAGCAAGCCGGACGCGTCCCGTTGGAACAAGTGGCGCCCCTCCGTCGGTATCGTGATGCACGAGGATTTGCGGGTCGATCGCTTCGTGCTGCTGCATGGTACGCCGCACCGACGCTTGGCGGAGTTTGTCGCCGAGGACATCCGCTCCGTGTCGCCCGAGACGCGGGTCGAACCCTATTTGATCGACTTTGCCGACGCTTGGGACTTCGAGGAGGTTTACGGCAAGCTCCTCGATTTTGTTCGTGCATCGCCGTTCGATCCGGAGGCGGAGGACTATCTGGTCCACATCACCACCGGCACGCACGTGGCGCAGATCTGCCTCTTCCTGCTGACGGAGGCGCACTACCTCCCAGGCCGCCTGCTCCAAACGCAACCGCAACGGGGAACGGCCGGGCCAGCCGGCACATGGAACGCGATAGACCTCGACCTTTCGCGTTACGACAGCATCGCCACCCGCTTCAGCGCCGCGAGCGCCGAGAGCACCTCGTTCCTGAAGTCGGGGATCGAGACGCGCAACCGCGCCTTTAACGCGATGATCGACGAAATCGAGCAGGTCGCCACCCGCTCGCGCGCGCCGATCCTGCTGATGGGGCCGACCGGTGCAGGCAAAAGCCAGTTGGCGCGGCGCATCTACGACCTCAAGCGGCTGAAGCATCAGGTCAAGGGCGCGTTCGTCGAAGTGAACTGCGCCACGCTGAAGGGCGACAGCGCGATGTCGGCTCTGTTCGGCCACAAGAAGGGGTCATTCACCGGGGCAACAGCCGATCGCGCCGGACTGTTGCGGACGGCCGATAAGGGGATGCTGTTTCTCGACGAAATCGGCGAGCTTGGCCTCGACGAGCAGGCCATGATCCTACGCGCGATCGAGGACAAGCGCTTCTTGCCAGTGGGAGCAGACAGCGAGGCAGCGTCCGATTTCCAACTATTGGCCGGCACCAACCGCGAACTGGGCCGGGCCGTAGCGGACGGGCGCTTTCGCGACGACCTGTACGCGCGACTCAACTTGTGGACGTTCACGCTGCCCGGTCTCGCCGACCGCCACGAGGACATCGCACCCAATCTGGATTACGAACTCGACCGCTTCGCCGAACGCGAAGGAACGCGGGTCACCTTCAACAAAGAAGCGCGAGACCGTTACCTGACCTTCGCCACCCATTCTGACGCGCGCTGGACCGGCAATTTCCGGGATCTTGCGTCCAGCGTGACCCGCATGGCGACGTTCAGTCCCAGTGGACGAATAAACGCCTCTTGCGTGGAGTCGGAGATCGCTAGGTTGAGACGGCTATGGTCGACCGGTACCGCCGTCGACGAAGGGCTTGGCAGCATTGTGCCGGCAGAGCGAATGGCCGAGCTCGATCTCTTCGACCGTGTTCAGTTGGCCCATGTCATCGACGTCTGCCGCCGGAGCCGCTCGCTGTCAGAGGCGGGGCGAATGTTATTCGCTGCATCGCTGGCGAAGCGGAGCTCCTCCAATGACGCCGACCGGCTGAGGAAATATCTCCAGAGGTTCGATCTGACATGGCCAGCTTTAAACGACAGCCACTAGACCGAAGATGCTGCGCTCATGACGTTCTCAGCGCTGATAACGAACGATCGCCTTTGCCGTGCTGTGAGTAACTCAGACCCACAAGTGGACGTTCAGGCCGCCCTGCTCGCTTCCCAGCTTCGGTCGTTCATTCATGTCGACTGATCCGCTCGCCGGAAGCGACGTGTCGAGGACGCGGATCGGCGAAAAGTGGGACGAAGCCGTCGTTCACAAATACGATCGTGGAAGGCGGGTTTCGGATGATCCGGCCATTCGCTGAGTGCCGGAGCCCGACCGAGAGATAACACGGGGCGGGCCGTTTTGCGAATGGCAGCTTTCGGGCTAGCGAAACGAAATAGTCGGCTCAAAAGCAGCCAACCGTTGAATCAAGGCAACGGCAGTCGTCACGTCTGTTGAAGCCGCTCTCGAACCTCGGTTACAAAGCGCGAAGCGTTATGCTGGCTATACATCAGATGGATTTCATAGCGCGCGCGTGTGAACCCAACATAGAAAAGGCGGCGTGATTCCCGGAGATCATTGTCGGATGGATTGCCGCGCGGAACCTTACCCTCGTCCATCGCGAACAGGATCACGACATCGAACTCTCGCCCTTTGGCGCTGTGGAGCGTTGAGAGATTGATCCGGTCGAGCCCGGTGCCGATCCCGGCAAATTCGCCGAGCGACATGTCCTCGACGTCGCCGGTCGCGCTCAGCCGCTCAACGAAGACGTTGAGATTATCAAAATCGTCGGCCAGCGAGCGTGACCGGGCAATGCTTGGAGCGATCACGTCCGCGCGCATCGCCACCAGCCAGTCATGGAGTCCGAGTGTCGCGTCGCGTCGCGTCCAAAGCGCCTCGATCACCGTTCGCTGAAAGGTCAGTTGCGCATCCTCGTCGAGGATCGCTTCGTGAAAGATGCGCGCGCCTTCGCCGATGAGCTTGCTAATCCGGGGAGAGCCCGCGCGCCATCCGCCGCAGCACCAGATCGCGCATTGCTCGAGCCAGCGCAGGATGCGGCTCGAACGGGGATATAGCGCATTGCCATCAGTACGGATGATGGTGAGTCCGGCGGACGCAGCGGCCGCCGCAATGTCGTCGCCGATATAGGCTGCGGGATAGAGCACCGCGACTTCGCCAAGATTGAGGCCCGGCCTGCGCGCCTGGATCTCAGGTAGGAGGTGCCCTAAGAGATAGCTCGCATGACCGGAATATCCGCTCGGACGGGGATGGAAGTAGATCGTGCCTTCATGGGCCTGATCGGGCGCGCGGTAGCCCCGCACCTCGCCGAGCGCATATTCGGATGCGGTGACGATCTTAGAGCCGCAGCGATAATTAAGGCCGAGCCGAACCGCCTCGACATCGTCGCGTTCCGACAGCCGCCGCAGCAACTCCGGATACGCGCCGGTAAAACCATAGATCGACTGATCGACGTCGCCGACCGCGAACAGACGCATACCTGCACTGAAACACAGTCCCATCACCATGGCATGGAGCGCCGAGCCGAGATCCTGATATTCATCAACCGCAAGAATCGGATATTTGGCAACGAGCGCCTTCTGGAGCCACGAATTGTTCGCAAGCGCACGCACGGCCAAGAGCGGCATATCGTCAAAGTCTATCAGGCCAAGCTGACGGAGCTCAGCTTCATAGTGCTCAATGAGGTTCGCCAGAGTTGCGTCGCGAGTTCGCCATTCGGTTCTCGACCGGTCAAGAAAGGCGCGGCGGTAGCGATCCATGCGCAGGCGCCAGTTCTGCGGATTTTCCGAACCGCCGACCACTTTGTTGAAGGCACGTTCGAGCGCGCCGCGCTGTTGTTTCAGGGTGGCTACGGTGAACCCTTCAGGCAAGCCAAGACCGGCAGGCTTGGCATAAGGCAGCAGAATCTGGGTGAGCGAGAAGCTGTGCACAGTTCCGATGAACACCCGACCGCCAGGCACAATGCCGAGCGCATCAAGCCGGCCCTCGAGTTCGCGCGCACTCTCATTGTTATAGGTGATGCAGGCGAGCCCGCGCGGCGCATCGACATCCTCGCTCAACATGCGCGCGAGCTTGACCGTCAGCGTCTTAGTCTTTCCGCTGCCCGGGCCGGCCAGCAGGACGCAATGGTTGCCGGACTGATAAGCCTGCCATTGCTTATCATTGTCCCGCAGATCCTCTGCCGCGCGGAGATAAAGCGCCCGGTCAGACACGCTCGACGACTTGGGTAATCGCATCGGCAATATAATCGGGGACAAGTTTTCCATCGATCCGGGTCGCCAGCCGCTGCGCGAAACGCCCCTTTCCCATCTGCTCGATCATCTTAAGCAGAATGTCATGATCGACCGTCTTGGGCTTCGCCTCCCATGCAACGAGGAGCGCTTTGCGATCCTTGCTCCACGATTGTTCTCGCAGCGTTTCAATCATCGCCTCGGCATAATCCCCGCCGAATAATTCAGTTTCGAGCGTGCTACGATTAGTAAAGATGCCGTACGGCTCGCACACGTCGAGCGACTCCTCATATGTCTCCAGCGCCTTGATTGCCGCGACCGTGAATCCAGGGTCGTCGCCACCGCGCGCCGTGTCGATGATCTCGACTAGCTTCATGGCGCGACTGTACACGCGAGGAACGCCGTCGATCAGGTCATAGTCGGTGATCAAGGCGAAGGGGATGCCGAGCGCGCCGAGCAGCTTTACGTAGGGCTCGAAGTTGGTACCCGCGACCGAGCAGACCGAAATACCATAATCGTCGAGCGGTGTGCCGATTTCCTCGGCAAAAGCCGGAACTAGAAAACGCTCGGCCTCGCCCTCGACCAAAATCACGCCGCGGGCAAACACCAGTTCGGCCCGAGTGACATCAAGATAGCGCGCGAGGTCTTCGGTTTCGGCGTCCGAGAAATCCGCAGCGGCGGTCGAATAGCCCTTGGTCCCCGCGCCCACCTGATCGCGAAGCAACAGCAGTGACGCGAGCGGCGCGACGCTAGCGATATGCGGCGAGTGCGTGGTGAGCAGGACCGACAAAGGCTTGGCATCGTCCTCGTCGGTTGGATCGACGATGGTCTCGAACAGATGCTTGTACACAAGACGCTGCAGATGCGGATGAAGATGCGCTTCCGGCTCCTCGATCGAAAGGATCGAATGATCGCGTTTGTTCGCATCGATCAGGCGCTGGAGATCGAGCAGTTTAAGTGTCAGGAAGATGAGATTGGCCGAACCGAGGCTGGCGTCGCCGATCCCGCGCCGGCCTTCGTCGATCAGCAACCGGATCTGGCGATTGATGCGCAGCGCATCGGTCGCCGAGAAACCGAGCGTTGGATGCACATCCTGTTTGGAACCGCTCATCGCAAGAAATAGCGATGCAATGTTCGACTCGAGCCTCTCGACTTCATCAAACGCGATCATTGCCCCCGTTGCCTCGGCAATCTTCTCCCCAATCTCAGCAAGCGCATTGGCATCGATGCCAGTAAAGGCTTCCTCGACCAACGGCCGGAGTGGTGAGCGGCGCCAGGTCGCGAGATCGCCTTCGGCATCGCGGAGCGCTGGGAGCAGATCCATGGTTATCCGTCTGCGCAGGTCATGGCCGAAGCGTTTGGCCTCGTCCTCGCCGCCGAAACAGACGAATGTAAAATCATCGTCACTCGCCGGATCGCCATCGAGGTCGGGCACAGCGCGCAGCTGATAGGTCAGGCGCACCGTATCAGGATCGTCGTCGAGCCGGTAATCGGTGAGCACCGCCAGCACGTCGAGATCGTCCTCGAAATCCTTGATCTCGACCGAGGCGGTAATCACGGTGTCGGCATCGATGCTTTCGAGCCCATCCCAGAAATCGGCGAGACCGAGTTGCCGGCCGCTATCGGGCAGCGATGGATCGAAGATCAGCCGCATCGCAAACAGGAGGTTACTCTTGCCGACCCGGTTTTCGCCAACGATGACCGCATTGCCGCCAAGTGTGACATCCAGATCTTGGAAGTTCCGAAAATTCTCGATCTTGATTCGCGACAGATACATAGCGGCCCGTTTACCTCTCAGTGCAAGGATATACAGGACATGTTGCGCGGGCGTCACGACCTAGATCCATTGGATTACATTTTCTTTTGGTGACCCCGATCCTAGCGATGACGACACGATTGCTGGGCCTGAACTCGCTGATGTCGATCGGCTCGAACATTTTGGGTCCGTTCACGATTGTCTGCTGCCCTACGCTATGGCGTCCGAGCCATACGGTGCGTAAGCCCGTCCTCCGTATCTCGCAAAATTCCGTCATTAATGGTCGGCACCGCCTCGGTGAAAACGGTGATCGCTCGACGCACGCGGTGCGTAAGGTTAGCTGTTCTGATGGAGTTCACCGCCAAGCAGATTGCACCGCCTAAGGACTGGAGCCGCTTCGAGGATTTGTGCCGCGCGCTCTTTTCCGCGGTATGGAACGACCCCTATGCCCAGAAGAACGGGCGATCCGGGCAGCCGCAACATGGCGTCGATATTTGGGGCGAGAGCCACGGCGCGCGGTCCGGGACGCACTGTATTCAGTGCAAAGGCAAGGAGATCAACTATCACGGGAAGGTAACGAATTCGGAATTCGATACCGAGCTCGCTAAGGCCGAGCGTTTCAAACCTGCCCCTCGCTTGTGGATCCTCGCCACGACCGCGCCGAACGACGCCTCATTGCAGGAGCATGTCCGCATCCGGTCACAGGAGCGCGCGGCGGCCGGCACATTTCTCGTCACGGTGCTGGGGTGGGAATCGCTCATTGCGTTGATGGGCGATCACCCGTCCGTCATCGAGCAATTCTATCCCGAGCACGGCAACCATATGTGCGCGTTGCTCGCGGCGGTGCGCGCGCTCCCGCGCCGCGACGAACTGTTGCCGTTCTTGTCCGGCAAGAGTTCGTCGCAACACGAGGACACCAGCGGGCGCAACTCTTGGGTGCCGATCGCCTTTGAGACAACGCGCGGCCTTGGCCCCGCGCTGCTGGGCCGGGCGCTCGGCGCGGCCGATGTCGGTCTGTGTCCACGGCTGCCCGAGGCCGGCGTGCTCGAGGCCGAACTTGCCAGCAGCTACTCGGCGCGGCTGGCGGGCGTGCCGGGTGCGGGCAAGTCGGTGTGCGCGCTTCAGGCGGCAGAGTATTTCGCGGGCAAGGGATTTCGCGTCGTCCGCTTGCGCGATCCCCGGACTGACACGCTCACACTTACCCAAGATGACGTCCCGACCGTCCATTTGATCGACGACGCGCATCTGACGGCCGAGCATACGCTGGTCCTCGCCGAACAGGCTGCAACACCGTCGAAGTTGCTCCTCTCAGCATTTACGACACCCCATATCCTTGGGCGTTCGCCCGGCACGATCCATCTCGATGCCAAGCGCGCCGTTGGCGTGATCGCCGATGACCTTCGCCGTCGCCGCGATGAAACGCTTGCCGCCGTTCGCCTCGTCGACGATTGGGTCGGGGACGGGATCGGGCAGGAAAAGCTCGAGGGGAGACTGGACGCTGCAGCGAGCGCCGACTTCCCCTGGCAGTTCTGCTTTATCCTCAGTGGCGGCTGGCGCCGCGTTAATTCTGTCGTCGCCTCCGCTCGGGCAGCCAAAGCCGACCTCGTGCTGGGCGCGATAGCGATTCGCCAATTGGCTACGCGCGACGGACGCGCCACCGCGCAGGACCTGCACCCGATGTTCGTCGCGGCTGGGCTCGCGTTCGACGAGGCCGCGGCCGCCATCGCCTGGCTGGTCGAGCAGCGGATCGTCGTTGCCGCCACCGACCTGAGATGCCCGCATCAGCGCTTCTCCGCAAAGGTGTTCGATCCGCTGCTCGAACAGCGGGATGCGGATGGTCGCCGCCAGATTGCAAGAATGATGGCTCAGACGCTCGCCGATCCTGCGATGTCGCTCGCGGGGCTGGGCCTGTTGCTCAGCGAGTTTCGGATGAGCGAAAGCGGCGCCCGGTGGTCGCGTCTGATCGACGAACCTGCCCTCACGCCGTTTCTCGAACGCTGCTGGGCTGCCGAGAGCGCTGAGGACATTGCGGCCGCCGCGCGCGCGCTGCGTGAAATCGATTCCTATCTTCCCGATGCGATCAAGCGCCCCGGCCGGAACGCAGTCATAACCGTCGCAAAGTGGTTTAGCGCGCCACAGCCCAGCATGGCCCATGCGGTTGGCAATTACCTCAACGGGACCTACCGCAATGTACGGTACGGCCGGGCGATCGTGCGGGCGTCGGACCCAGAGGCAATTGCCGACCGGTTGAACGATGCGCTTTGCGCGCAGACGGCCGATTTCGCGAGCGAGATCGCCAAGATGATCACCCAGGCGTTCATCGCGCTAACCCTGGAGTGGAAAACGCGATACTTGGCACGTATCGATCGCCAAAAGTGCCTGATGCTGGCCTCGAATTGGCCGACCGAGAGCCCCTTATACCGCTCGGCTTGGTTCTGCGAGCATCTGCTGCACCTCGACCGTAACTTCGGTCTGCAACTAGTCGATGCGCTCGGGGCGGCGATCGGCGGGCGCATGCGAGCCGATCCGATCGACACATTCGATGCGCTCGAGGACATCTTCTCGAACGGCCTGCGCATCTACGATCCGTTGCAGGTCTATAAGGGGAAATTGGCGCCCACCGCGGCGATGCGCGAGGCATGTGGCCGGCTCTGCCGCCAATGGGGACCGGAGGACCTCGCGCGCGCGTTGGAACAGGCGTCCGTACGTCAGTTCCGCGATGCGGCAGGCGTCCTCAACGTCATCCACAAAGCGGCACCCGAACTTTTCGCCGCGACGGTGGCCGCGATCGATTGGGACCAGCTCGATCGGACATTGGGCGCCGATTGGGGCCAACTGCCGCACGACGCAATCTCGCTGCTCTGCCAATTCTTTTACGACTCAGTCGGCCGGGCACGTGTGGCGGACATGATTGACCGGCATCTTGAGGAGATAGCCGAGTTAGACACCAGTCTTGCCTATATTGCGCCCGATGCGGCGCTGCGCCAGATCGAACGCGGTGCGTACATCGCGCTTGCCGGCGATTCCAACAATTGGCCGCTGCGAGGCGGCATTCTCGCGGACTTTCATAAACGGCGACCCGAACGCGTTGGGGCGTTGCTCGAGCCGCATCTCAGCGCGATTGCCGCGGCGTTGTCGCAAGAAAGCCCGACTTATTTCGAACGGGCTCTGCTGTTTTTGCGCGTGTGCCGTCAGGTCGCACCGATCGGATTTGAGACGATATTGGAACAAGTTGATGTCGCAACCGCCGGCAAAGGCTGGACCGCTGCCTTGAGCGGGCGTGAGGTCAGCGGCCATAAGCTAAGACACCCCGGTGCACGGGAGGCCGTCGCCTGGCTTGTCCATCATCTGCGCGATCGAAGCGGCGCACTCGGCGACCTTGCGCGACGCTTAAGAGAGGAATTTCCAAAGGGCGCCACCCTTTCTGCGAAGAAGCTGGAAACATTTTCCGACCTCTGACGCCGATGGAACCGCTTTCGTGTGTTCCGTTGTGCGGTCTGGCGTTTGTTTGGCCCGTCCGCTCCCACTGCGTAAGAACCAAGTTATGGTTCGATGGACCAGCGTGCGGCAAAGCTCTGCACTAAGGGGCCGCGGCATGTTCGAGCGGCAAGCCCGACTATGGACACTGTCGGTTCGCGACGAAGCGACCGTCTGCTAGTCTGAACCAATGCCGACCGACCCGATCTCCGCGCTGCACCCCGAACAGCGGCAATTTCTGGAGCATTTCGCCGAGCGAAACGACGCACGTAGCCTGCTGGTCGCTGCGTCCGGCCTCGGCAAGTCGACTGTCGCCCTCTTCGCCGCGCGCAGGCTCTACGACGACGGTCAGGTCGATCGCGTCTTGATGATTTCTGCCACTCGGGCATCCAGCGAGCAGTGGAGCGAATATTTTGCGCACGCATCTTCCGCCAAGGTTGCCGAACCTGTGCCGGCCAATGCCACCCAAGCTGTCACTTATGCGCGGCTCAGCCATGATCCCGAAGCGGTTTGGCGCGAAGCACCGCTGGGAACGCGATGGCTGGTGATTTTCGACGATGTCGACTGGCAGGGTATCGATGTCGAACCGCTAGCGGCCGATGCTTTGCTGCGTTTTCCGGGCTCGCGCATACTGTTCATTGCATCCCAGCCGCCTCCGCTTGCGGTGGATGTAAAGTTCGCCTTTGGGATGGAATTCTTCACAGCCGAGGTCCTCGCCAAGCCCGAGACGCGGTCGAACCTCCTCACGCTTTCGCCTAGCATCGGCCTAATCGAGCGAGTCCAGCAGCGGCTAGTCGGCTTGGACGACCTGTCTTGGCGCGAGCTTGAAATGCTTATAGCGCGCATGCTCGAGACCGATGGATACAACGTCGAGTTGACGCGCGGCTCCAAAGATGGCGGCGTGGACGTAATTGCGGTCAAGGATCTCGGCATCGCCGGCATGTTCAAGGCGATTTGGCAGGCCAAGCGAAACCGCGTGGATCGTAAGATCGGCCTGTCGCTTGTCCGCGAACTAGCCGATACGCGCCTGGAGCACGATGCGACCAAGGCTTTTATCGTGACGACTTCCTACCTGACTCGCGGTGCGCTCGATCGGGTTGAGCGCGATCGCCACGTTCTCGGAAAGGTCGACCGCGATGATCTCGATCTATGGATCGATCGGACGCTGCGCGGAACCTGACTTCTTCGAACCGCGCGGGATAGCCCTATCGGCAGATTCCGTCAGGACCGGACGTTCACCAAAAACAATGGTGAGCGACCAGCTCTGGTCGTGAGTTGCCGCGGCCGAACTACCGACGGCAGACCCAATGTCTGTCACTCAGGGCTGCTCACAAGCATCCCGAAAGCGGTCGTTAGTTCAGGTTCAGGCCTATGGCGGAAACTGGGCCGGATGCTGAAAGTCAGTTTTTGGGCCAGCGATCCGCAAAAGCGGACACGCCCGGAAGTGGTCCGAATGCACCGCGAGCCGGCAACGAACCTCCGCGATCCTGTCGCCCCGTATTATATTAAGGTGACGCCGGCTCGGTAACGTAGCGAGTATGCGGATTGACCACTCTGCGCCTTTCTTCGCTTCGTAGGCGTCGATGTAGTCCAGATCCTGGCAGATGTCCCGTGCGGGCGACAAGGCGCGCGGTTAGGCCCCCGCCGAAGCGGCCGCCTAGCAATTGAAGGCGCTCGTAACCGTGACCTCATCCAGACGGCGCCTGAAAGCGGCGGCGTCGAATTCGAACAAAACCTGCGGGGCGCCCTTTTGGGCGCGGTCGAACAGGGTACAAGGGCCATCTACTCGTGCTCGATCGTGATTATGGCGGCAACCGCTCTCGCATTGACGTAGGTCCGTTCGGCCCGGTTGTCGGACCGCCACCATCTATCCTTCCGGCGGAAAGGCGATTCCGGATTGCGTACCTTGAACAAAAGGCCATCGTTCGCTTCGTAAAAACCGTACGTGCGGTCGCAATTCGCATGGAGCTGTCATGGGCAAGAACTTGGTCCTGTTCCTCGATGGAACGAGCAACGAGGTCCAGTCGCATCTGAGCAACGTTCTGAGGCTCTACCGCGTGGCCGTGGAGGGCGACGGGCAACACTTGTTCTACGACCCAGGCATTGGCACCCTAGGATCCCGCGACGAGTGGCGCCGGATCCCCCAAGGCCTCGAGACATATCTCGGTCTCGCGACGGGATGGGGTCTGGATAAGAACATCCTAGACGGATACGAATTCCTCTGCCGGAACTGGCGCGAGGGTGACCGCATCTTCCTGTTCGGCTTCAGCCGGGGATCGTACACCGCCCGCGCACTAGCGGGCCTGATCTACATGATAGGCCTCATCGATCCCGATCAGTTCAATCTCTCGGAATACGCGCTCGGCGCCTACAAGCGGGCGGCGCGGGACGACGACCTCAAATACGCATGGCGGTTCCAGCGCGTGATCCGGAGCCGTCGAGCGCCGGTCCACTTTCTCGGGGTGTGGGACACGGTTGCCTCGATCCTCGTCCCGCGGCGCGGCTGGCGACTGCCGAGCATGGCCTTCCTCCCATACACCAAGGCTAATCCTGGCGTCCGCGCCTTTCGCCAGGCCGCGGCCATCGACGAACGTCGCCGGATGTTTCGTCTCTACCGCTGGACGGACGGACAGGAGCACCGCCCCGACCCGTTCGCGAAAGGTTCGGTTGCCCAAGATCAGCGTACCGTTTGGTTCGCGGGCGACCACTCGGACATCGGTGGTGGGCACCCGGAAATGGAAAGCCAGCCCTCGAAGTTTCCTTTAATCTGGATGGCGCAGGAGGCGGAAAACCATGGACTCCGTCTCGACCAAGCCATGACGGCGCACCTCGCGCTCGGCGTTCCGCTTCCCGACGGTCGCGCCGTCTACGTCGCCCCGGATCCGAAGGCGCCGCTCCACGATTCGATGCGGGGATTCTGGAAACTCTTCGAGTGGCTCCCGAAGAGCGCGCGGTGGCGACGGTATCCCGCCGACGCCGGTCGATCCGGCCTCTACCTCCCGCGAGCAGAGCCGCGCGCGATTCCCGAGGGCGCCATCCTGCACCGGTCCGTAATCGATCGCGTGACGAACACGACCTATGCCCCAGTCAATCTGCCAAAATCATATTCCGTAGAGCCCTGAGCCCCGGCTCGTTGAAGGGAAACTCACCGCGCATGGCGAGGGGACAGTGGCGATCACGGAACATAATCCGGGAGGAGCTCGGCTCCAGCCAGGGCAGCGCTTGCGGCAACCGCGATGGCCCGCGTCGCCGCTGACCGGGCGATGTCGACCCGCTCTTTGTCGCCATCTAGCGCAGCCAGTAATTGCTCGTCCGGAGCATCCTCAAGCATCGCAGGATCGGCAAGGCCCAAGCTGGCCAGCTCGCAGTATTCCCCACGGGTGAGGTTCGATCCGGCGTGACGGGTGAGATCCACCGCGACGCCCGGGACTCCCAGCGTGAGCCGGATGAGGAGCCGCTCGACGCGATCGCCCAGATCCAGACCCGGGACCACGATCTCCGCCACGCGAGACGCGGTAGGCAGGAGGTCGCAGGTTCGTCCGGAGACTGATCTGATCGGACCGGCCGCGCCGTTGAACCCGCCGCCGAACTGGGTGAGCGACTGTTCGATCTCGGCGATCGGGCGGCCCGACACGAACATGAGAGCCGCGACGGCCTTCTTCGCGCGCAGGGTGGGCTGGTGGTTCTCACCAGCATTACGCTGCAGCGCGGACATCACCGTCCTGGGCACGCCTTGACGCTCTAGGGCGCCAGTCCAGGCCTGAGGCTCCTTGTGATGCCCGAGCACGCTCTTCTTGTTCATCGGGAAATGCACAGCGTCGAGTTCGGCCGTGACCTGGGCAGCAGTGATCAGTGCCGGGTCGGTGACCTGATCGACTGACAGGCCGCGTAACGCCTCGACAAGCCTCAGGATCGACACGACCTCACACCCGCCTTCACCGGCGATCCGTCCCAATGCGCTGAGCCAGAGGTCCTCGTCGCCCCTGGTCTCAACGAGACCGTGCCGTTCGAGGTCGTGCAACGCCCCCTCGATCGCATGCTGGTCCCAACGCCAGCCATCCCTTAGCCGCGCCTGCTGGAATGCGCCGAAGCTCGCCTCGAGGAACTCGACGACTTTTGCGCGACTGACCCCGGACCCCGCTCGGGCCGCGCTGGCGATGATCCGCACTATCAGGGTGCGCGGGTCAGTATCGCGGTCGAGAAACCGGGAACGGAGTTCCTCCGGCTCGGCGGTCACGTAACGCCGCCACAGGTCGTGTTCCTCACGCGGGGACAGTGCGAGGAGGTAGGAAGCTCCCCGCTCCGCATACCCCAAGCGGCCCGCCCGCCCGGCGAGGTTCTTGTATTCGGCGACGGAATACGGGGTCGGGCCCGGATGCTCCAACCCGCAGATGACAACCGAGTTGGCGGGCGTGTTGACGCCCATCGCCAACGTGGTGGTCGCCGCGATCACGCGAAGGCCGGAATCCTTTCGACGGAACTCCTCCTCCACGACCCGGCGTTCCTCAGCCGTCAAATCGGCATGATGGAAGGCGACGCCGCCTTCCAGGGACGCGCGCAGCGCCTGGCTGGCCTGAGAGGGGTCGAAGGCCGGCAGCCGACGGAGAGCCTCATCCGCACGCGGCAGCGCAAGCGCATCCGCCAGATACTTTGCGCAGCCCCTCGCCTCACCCTTGGTCTCGCGGAACACGATCACCTGCTGGCCTTCGCCCAGGAGACGGCGCATGAGCGGTATCACCCAATCCTGGCTAGACCCCTTTTGGTGTATCCGCGAGACAGCGCCGCGGGCAGTCTGCTCCGACCCCGTCGCCGAATCTATGTACCGGAAATCGCCCGAATGCAGGAGCAGGCCCTCGTCAAGGGGCACCGGGCGCTCGTCACGGCGTAGGAGCTTGCCACCGATCCAATCCTCAAGCCCGTTCGTGTCGCCGATGACGGCCGACAACGCGATGAGCTGCGGCTCGATCCCACGACGCCGGCCCATTCGAATGAGGGTGAGCAGAAACTCGAGCGAGGCACCGCGACCCTCGTCGGCGATCATCTGCGCTTCGTCGACCACGATCACGCCCGCCTGCGCAAGGACGTGCGGAAACGCGAGCGCAATCGCCGCAAACTTCTCGTACGTCAGAAGTGCGACATCGTATCTCCCCTGGATTATCGGCGACACGTCGTCCGTCTCGCCGGTCGCCTCGACCGTACGGATCCCGAATGAGCCGTAGGTACCCTCGAAGTGCCGCCTCTTATCGGCGACAAGCGCCTTAAGTGGCAGGAGGAAGATGGCCCGTCGCCGGTCGAGGACGGCACGAAGGCCGGCCAGCTCGCCGATCATGGTCTTGCCGGAAGACGTGGGCGCCGAGACAGCGAGATGGTCGCCACCCAGAAGCCCGTAATCGTTAATCGCCGAGACCTGAAGCGCGTTCAAGCTGGGTATCGCCGTCGCCCAGGCATTAACGACCGCTTTTGGAAAGCCGGCGCCGATGAGGCTTTCGAGCGACTCCGTGACTCGGGCCGGCGCGTGTTCCGGGAAGGCCTCCGCCCAACGTGGCCCACGAACGAAGATCGGCCAGGCAGCGTCGCCATCAAAGGTGCCGCGTATCGTGGGCGTCTGAGGACGGCCCATCGCTGCCGACGAGGCGACGACCCTTTCCGCCACCTGCGAAAGAAGACGCAGAGTCGGAACTCGTCCGCCTTCGCCAGCGCCGTCGATACCCGTTAGGCCCTCGATCAGATGGTACGTCAGCAGTCCATGCCGAAAGCGCGAGTGCTCGTAGGCGGGCTCATCCGCGGCCGATGCCGTCAGGATGATGCGGCCCTCGCCAGCCAGCTGCGCGAGTCTCGCCTCCGCCGACCGCGGATCACGGCTCCGCGCATCGAGCCTGAGTACCTTGGACCCGATGCCGCCGGCAAAGCAGCAGTCCAGGACCAGGAGCAGCCGTCGGGCGGGTATGCTGGAGAACATCTCCTGAAGCTCGTCTAGCGCCAGGCTCGTCTCTGAAAGGTTGTCTAGATCAGTGTCGTGCGCGACCAGCCGGTGATCCTCGGAGCCATGTCCTGAAAACCCGATCACCACGGTGTCGTCCGCGCCACACGTCGCGAGATCCCCGATCGCGGCCGCTATCGCGCCGCGGGTGGCTTGCTGGTCGACCAGCAGGAGAGTGTCGCCGCCCAAGGTGTCGTCGAAGAGCGCCGCCAGGGCGGTCGCGTCCCGCGTCGCGCAGGTGAGTTCCTGCACGCCGTCCGACACATGCCGATCGATGCCGACGAAGAGGCTTCTGAATCCCACCGCCTGATCTAGCCCCTGCGGATCGTTCCGATCGAGAAGCCACCTGGTTGCGCCGACGCCAGGATGGCCGCGGCGAACACGTCACGGCTTGTGACGCGGCGTGTGCCGACCTTCTCGAACCAGACGCAGTGCACATTGCACCTGCCGCCCTCTTCGCCATCAACGTCCTCGACCGTCATGATCGGACCGCCGGACTTCAACTGCACCGTCTCGCCAATTGTGAACGCCATCACGCATCGCTCCCCTTGCCGCGGCGAGCACATAACCCCGGCTTGTAAATAGAAAATGGGTGCCGCGTGCGTCAGGTGCTAGAGGTCGATCGGGAAATCAGCGCCGGACCGGCTGCATCGAGAGCGCCGGCACTTTTGCGACCGGACCGGCCACGCAAGTCGACATCCTCCCACGTCTCCTAAACGTCGGCGACATCGGGCTTGGGGGGACCGAGGCTGAGGATATCGATCTCCAACGGTTCGTCCCCGGTCTCCGGAAATTCGCACGAATAGGCGTACTTCGCGCTCGCCTCGTCATCGATCCAGCACTCGGTGCGGTCCTGCCTGTAGTTGAACCAGATCGTCTTCTGCTCGACCGACGACGTGATCACCCTGGCGATCGCGATCTCGTCGGGATGGTTGAAGCGCTTACCGTTCGTGGAGACGACGTAATCTCTGCAGCGGACTGCCTTGAGTAGATCGACGGTCACGTTGGCCTGACTGCCATGATGCGGAAGTTTGAACAGGTCGACGTGAAGAGGTTCGCCATCGCCCAGTCGCCGGAGACTGTCGGTAAGGACATCCGGGTGGGCATCTGCACCAAGAACCAGCCTGCGACCGGCAAACTCGAGAAGCAGAGCGATACTTGTTCCGTTCGCTGCAGCGCCATCCCGCTTCGTGGCGGTGGCCGCGATGGCCTTGAGGTCAGCGCCGAACGCCTCATAGCCGGGGAGGGTCGCAGTCTTGGTGGCGGGCTTACCGGGTACCAAGCCCGCTTCCGCGCAGGCGGACTTCCAGGTTCGCTCCATCGCCCAAAGCTTTTTACGGCTCGGAGAGAGCACGGTCACCTTCATCCCATGCCTTAGATCCGGAAGCCGTCTGGGGGTGCCATCGTCCTCAAGCCTGACCGCACCGCCCCCCGTCGCCAGGTTCCAGTTCTGCTTCAGTAGCTCGGTCGTCAGCGTTTCGCCCTGTACCGGCCCGAAGGACTCCAGATCCTCGACGAGGTGGCGGTAGCCGTTGAACCAAACGTCCGTCGGGTTCTTGAATGGCCCGTCGCTTCCCAACATGCCGAGCATGCCCTCGATGTGATCCGCGTCGACGTGGGTGACAACCAGCAGGCCGATCGCCTTCGCGCCGGCTTTCTTAAGGTGCTTCTTGAGATGGGTCTGCGTAGCCGTGTGACCGCCATCCACGACGATGCGCGCCAGATCGTCCTCGGAAGGTCCGTATGTGACGACAAGGCAGTCGCCCTCTTCCGCGGGGATGGCGTGCAGCCGGAATACCGTCATCGGCCGGACTGCCACCGAAGGCATGTGAAAGGCTTGGAGACGTCTACGTACGAGGCGACCCTGTTGACGAGTTCGCCGTAGCCGTGCGCGGGATGGTCCCTCGTCTGCATCGCCATGAGATCGCGGAGCCAGACGATGCCCAAAGTGTAGTGCGGTAGGCCGCGAGCGAGCGCATCGAGGAGATGCTGCGACGCCGCTTCACGATTACCCGTGAGCTGACGGAACCGGGCGAGGATGATCAGCCCGTCCGGAATGGTGTCGAACCAGCTGGCGAGGTTGTCGAGCCAGCGGTGCCACTCCGCAGGCCTTGACAGGTCGCTTGCACCGACCAGCACGTAGGCGGCGGCACAGGCACGCAGAGGACTCGATACCTTGCCTCGCAGCATCTCGCTAAAGTTCAGGGTGGAAGACTGCTCAAGCAGTTCCGCCGCGCTCTGAAGCGAGCCATTGGCGAGATACGAGATCACGCCCGAAATGCCGGGTTCATCGACCCTTACATCGACATCCAGCCGGTCGATCGCGGTTGAGACCGACACCGTCAGAACTCCGTCCTCCCCAAAGATGTCCCAAGGTGTCGGCAGCGACTGTAGAAGGGTCCGGTTTCCAGTCGTGACAGCTAGCGCAGAGCGGACTGGCGAATAGTAGACGGTGTCGTCCGCGCTGATCACCCACTCTCCCTCGGCGGCACTCCCAGAGAGGCTTACCGGCGTGCCGAGGTTCGTCGCCGGCTCGCCGATCAGACGCGTGACCGCACTCCATCTGCTGTGGCGCCCGGGGTCCCCGCCGCCACCAAGCTCCACGACCGATGCCCTCGGCTTTGTAATCCTGCCAATAGGCCTGAGTGACCGGGCGGTGGCAAGGTTCGGAGACAAAAAGCTGAGTTCCGACGACCGCGTCGCCGACATCGGATCGCGGGACCGGCGTGGGGCGACATCGACGTCGTCGAACTGCACCGACTTCGCGCCGCGAGACTTTAGGGTTACGTCACGGATCATGCGACGTCCCGACGGCAACGTCACCTTGATCTGCCATGCGCCCGTGGGCAGATCGTCGATCTGCAGCGCATCACCACTCGTGATCGCGAGCTTTCGCGAGCGGCGTTTGGCGCGAAAGCGACCGACGGGGGTAATTTCCGCAATCATCTCAACCCGCCGGTCGGACTGGTTATCCCCTTCGATCGGGTTCACTCTCAATTCGAGACTAGTCATTTCAATCCACCTCGAACTTGCGGAATGGGGGGGACAGATAGAACGGCTCAAGCTCCTTGACGGTGCCGTCCGTCATGAGGATCGACGCGTCGCACATTGCGCCAGCAATGACCTCCCCCTTGAAGCGGTCTGGACCCCAGGACCAAGCCCCGGCAGGATCCTCTGCCCATGGGGCTGACCAATCGGACGGCGCTGGCGCTCTTGATCGCCTAACGCTCACGCCCGCAGCATCAATCGGTGGTGCGTCGCCTTCGTGCCACCTCGGCAAGAGGTAGAATGGCGCTACGGGCGCCTTCTTCAGAAAATGGAGATCGAAACCGGCGCCCGTTCCCAGCGCCGGCGTCTGCATATCGCCAAAATCCGGATCGTAGAGCGGCCCTGAAGCGTGATCCAGCGCCTTGGCGATGTCATAGGTGTTTATGCGCCAGGATCCCTCGGCCTCATTCGCCGCGAGCCCGTCGAGCGCCTTGAGCAGGATGCGCGTGAATACGCTAATGCCGCCGTCCGTGGGACCATACGCCGGCGCCCCGTGGCGCGTAGAGTAGAACGCCGCCTGGGCGATGGCGGGATTGGCGTTGCCTCCAGCCGGGACAAGGCCTCCCATCTGTTGATTGAAATCCTTGAACAGCTCCTCGTTCGCCGCCCTGCAGGCGTCGAAGAAGAAGACCTGCTTTGCTGCATTGCAGGTCTTCATACCTGCGAGGAGCAGGTCGGGATCGAACGCGTTGGTCGACGGCATCGCCGGGTATCGGCCTACGTCGCACGCCAGAAGCGCGTTGCGCAGCCCGGCGGACATGCCGTGCCCGCAGAAGTAGAATATCATCACGCCATCAGGATCGGCGTCGCCGCGGGCTTTCCAGGCCAGAGCCGCGTCCATGATATTACTGATATCAGCAGTATCCACAGGGCCCTTCTCAGACCCGTCAAGTGTAAAGCCCTGACCAGCCTTGTCAGACAGAAGGAGGTCGATCGTTGCGATCGGCGCCTGCGGGTTACTGTATGTCTTCGCGAGCCATGTCGCGAAGGCACGCGCGGAGTCGGCTGGGGACGCGAGCGACTTGAGCCCCTCGAGTATGTCGGACAGCTGGGGCGGCTTGGCGTCCAGATGGGGATATGCGCTCACGCCAATGATGATCGCGTGAGTGCCAGGCGTTCTGGTCGCACGCTTGTCCAGAACGAGAGTCATTTGGCGCGGTCTCCAGGACCCGCTTCAGCGATGGCATTCTCAAACGTCTCGACGCACGTGACCTTCACGTATGGCCCCCCATCCCAGATTGTCTAACTAGCAGCGATCGGCATTCGGGCGAAGCCGTAATGGAACCGAAGCGGCGTTAAGGCCATCTTGGGCTAGTCCGGTAGGAACGGGAACTCGCTGGGCTTCGCCACCGAACCCTGCCGTGGCTCGAAGGACAACCGGAACTGCGCGCGATCCTCGCGCTTCGCCGCTCCCACTACCTTGGTGAATGAGATCTGCGCTATCTCAAGTCCCGGGTACAGGGCGATCGGAATTTCCCCGAGGTTCGCGAGCTCGAGGGTGACGATGCCCTTGTAGCCCGGCTCGATCAACGTGGCGGTCGCTATGCTGAGCCCCTCCCTTGCCCATGTCGACCGCGCCGTCACCGCGCCGATCAGGTCCGTGGGGATCACTACCCATTCGAGGGTCGGAACAAGCGCAAGGGCGCCCGGGTGCAGTAGAAAAGACGACTTGAACGGCAACTCATGCCTTTCGTGCTTCTGCTGGTAGTTCTCCTCCCGCGCATGGTCGGGGCCAGTCGCAGCACGCTTCACGCCAAGGGGATCGACGTGGGACGATCCCCGCGCGCGCACCATCATGACGACATTTCCCATCCGCAGGTCCACACTCGCCGCGCCGATTTGAGAATTAGAGAGCAGCGGCGTCACCGAAAGACCTCCGGCTCGCATCCGCTTGATGATCTCGCCCTTGCCCAGCGTGCTCATGCGCAGGTACCTGACTCGATAACGAAGTCGATCGCCTCCTGCTGCAGGATGGCCTGGTTGCAAAGCCGGTTGATCTCAAGGAAGCTGGGTTCCCTGACTTCCCGATCCGTGCGCCTCGCGGCCTCCGTGAGGCGATCGCGACCGAACCAGAAGGTCCAGCCGGCATACAGACAGTGTGCGACGGGGACGACGCGGTTCTGCGGGTGGCCCTCCTTCGAGAGCGATTGGTAGATGGGCGGCCGCTCGAGGCTGAGACGCCTCACGAGTTCGGAGAGAACCCGCTTGCCGGGAGGGGAATAGGCCGTGCCGGGGAAGGACTTGAAGATCTGTGAGATCGCCGCGAGCGCCTCCTCGAGCTGCTGATCGTCGAGGAGGTCGAACCATGGATCGTCCACGCTTTGGGTTAGGTAACCGATGAGTGCAGTCTCGGCCGCGTACAGGTCCTCCGCGTCTGGAGAAGAGATGGTCTTGCTCCAGCCCAGTTTGACGATGGCCCTGGCAAGGATCCTCTGCCGCACCGGATATGGGGGGTGGGTCGAATTCCCCAGCTGGAAGGAATCGGGCCGCGGGCAGAGCGCCTCGATCACGGTCCGATGGGCCGCAGCGAATGCGGGGCCGAACAGCAAGAGGCCGAAAAGGTCGCTGACGATCTCCTGGCGCCAATTCACCAGCGTCTGCTCGTCGAATGCGCGCTTCCTCGCGGATGCCGACGCCGAGCGGATGGCGGCCGGTGCGTCATCCCTCTCGAGCCAGGCGCGAGCGGTTCCGGGATCCGACAGTATGCCCCGCTTCAGGATGGGCATGACCCTGTTCTGGATCGTCTGTCCCGTGCCCTCCACATTATAGGCGGTGTGGCCCAGCTCGTGCCCGAAGATCGCATGGATCAGGACGTGGTGCTTCAACTGGCGTGGGAACGCCACGATGATGATGCGCCGCAGGCCGCCGTTCGGCACGTGGTCGTCGACGATTTGGTAGTCCATCCCCTCCGCGACGACGTGCACGATGGGGGGCTTGAGGCCGTCGATCGTGGGTTCGCGGAACATCGTGTCCGCGATCCGCCTGATCACGCCGGCGAAGGGCCAGGAGAACTCGCCCAAGTGGGAGCGCTCTATGAGGGAGATCCTGCTACCGAGCGCGCTGAGCTCGCCCATATGCGCCGCGATGGAGGCCCGATCCATCGACGGATCCTCATCGATCGCCTGACGGATCGCTTGGAGCCGCTCGCGGCACTCCTGAAAATAGTGTCCGGACTGATCGGGCCCGTAGTCGTGCCGAAGCGTCTCGTTGAGAGCAGACGCGACGCTGTGGCACTCCTCCCTGAGGAACGAGAGGGGGTCCAACTAGATGCTCGGCTGGAGATGCTCGGCGAACCGGTCCAAGAAACGCGACGCCTTCTCGCGCTGCTCGTCCACCAGCTCGTCCTTGCTGTTGCCCGCCACGACAAGAATCACCCGGTCCAGCTCGTCAAAGACGGCGCCGCCCGGTACGTTGCCGTAAGTCTCACTAAGGGCGCGCTCCAACGCATCCGCCAGCAGATATACCCGACGGTCGGGGGTCGGCATCAGGGTCAGAGCCTCGGGGCCGCGCAGCGTACGGGACGCGTAGGAGTATCCTGCGAAGCCGTGGCTGCGATAGGCGTGAAGCAGCCGGTAGATGTTGTTGAGCGCAATGCGATGGGTTGAGGCCTGCAGCGTCCCGTCGATGCACTTCCTCGCGGTTCGGGCCAAGACCTGCGCGGATCCGCGCGCGTCGTTCTGATCGGCCACCGCCATCACGGGCATTAAATCTTCTCCCTCACCGCGCTTGTGCCCCCGACTTCGTAAACACCAGATTTAGGCGGGAACCCAAAGGGAACGAATAGTCTGTTCCCGCACGTTATGCCAAGCCCTACGCTCCCGCAACCCCGCGTCTGATACCTGACGGCAGGGCCATCGCGAAAACAATTGATACAGGTTTGAGCATACCTCGCTAGTTTTGAATGAGCAAAGGTCGCGACTCGCCGGATAGCGCCGCATCCCGCGTCCTGAACGCCTTCAGTCCCATCGAGGCTTCGTGCATCGTCGGACTGTCGGTGCACATGCTGAATTATCTTGTGCGACATTGCTACCTCGTGCCGCACTACGTCGGCTCACCGATGTATCGGGTCGAGGCGAGAGGAAGCTTTTCGATGGCAACGCCGCACGACCGCCCGCTAGTCGCCGGCGTCGTCGTCGAAGGCCCGCATGACGATGTCCTTGACGTCGTCGAGCCGCAGCGTCTGTAGCTGGTCATTTATAGGGATCGGGAAGCTGCGGCTTAAGTCACCTCAGGTGCCGAAAGCTGCCGTGGTGCTTTCCACCATCCGCGGACGTTTCAGGCCCCTGCCCTGCCGACTGAACGAACGTCTGCTTTTCGCGGTCGGCGCCCGAAAGCGGACTGGCGGCTTCCCACCAGTTGCTGACACCTGCTCAGCATAAATCCGTCAAGCTGACCCATTCCGCAATCGGATCCTATCGCATTGAGCAGCTCGATGTTGGGAAGACGCCAGTTTTCGCAGGCACCCCTATTTTTGTTGGAAATCGTGCCGTACGGATCGGAACATAATAAGAACGATATGAGTCGGCGTTATGGTCTTAGTGTTCCAGTCTCAGTCCCGATGTGAGCGCGGATGCGCTCGGTGTGAAACAACTTGCGCTATGCTCGCTGGCGCGCGGGACGATCGTCGTGACCGTCTTCAGGATCGGCTTGAGGAGCATCGTCGTCATCCGTCTGCTCGAACACGAGCGGCCCTTGAAGAAGCCCGAGCCCTCTGGGAAGCAGCTGTGCGAGTTCACGCGCGAGCGCTTCCTGCGGCAAGCCCTCCGAAGCCTTCAGAATTCCAAGAAACATCCGCTCCAGAGCGCGCGCGTCCGGCAACAGGACCTGCATGGTCGCGAACTGCGCGACGGGCTTGATACTGGCCTCGATGGTCGGCGCATTCGTTTCCTCGAAGCCGCCCAGCGCCAGCACATCCCACTGGTCTATGCCATGAGGTGTCAAACGCTGGGCGAGCGACTTTGTCAGTTCGATCGGCAGATAAGCCTTCTTAAATTTTTTCGGGTCCTCGTAAAACGCGTACGTCGACGCGGGCATGCCTAGCAATTGCGCGAGTTTACGCACGCTCAGCGCTGGATCAGCAGCCTCGCGCAGTTTCTTGAGCCTGATAGCAGCGGGTTCCACCGGTGCTACGTCGCGAAAATTTCGCACGCTGTCTGTACGAAATAACCGTTGATATTTTGTGCGACTTTATCGTACATAGCTGCTCATGGTCATGGCATCCAACCTCTTTGATCGATTTGGCGGCGTCCGGCCGATGGCTGCTGCGCTCATTGAACGGCCGTCCACCGTTCTAAGCTCGAAAACCGCAGGACGTATTCCATCGACCAAGCAGCCGGAGGTCTTGGAAATGGCCCGCGAACTCAGCATTCAGATCAGTGCCCTCGACGTTGTATTTCCGCTTAATGGGCTCTCAGACGTGCCTCGTTTAACTGACCTACCTCCTCCCTATGGCAAGGTCGATTGCCATCAGCGTTCGGTTTTGCAGCGAGAAGGCGGCGCATGACCAAGCTCCGCACGCCAGATACGTTTCAGGACGCGATGACTAAGGTTCTCACGCAGATCGGCCCGGCCGGAGCTGCGCGCGTCATTACCGCGCTCACTAAGCGCGACTATTCAGCGCGGACTATGCGCGAGTGGTCCGACCCCGACACGGGAACGCTGCCGACCCTCATGCAAGCCCTGGCGTTAGATACCGCCCATCGCCTTGCAGGCGGTGAGGATGCGCCGTTCCGTGACGCATTTAGTCAGCAACTCGGGATCAAGATCCAGCAGCAGAAAGCCTGTCGCCTCGCGCTCGTGGCGGATTCGCTCGACTTCATCCACAAGGCAGGAGAACTGCACTCCGCCCTTTTTGCCGCCGCCCAGCCCGGTTCGTCCCCGCGCGATCATCATCGTGCGCTGGTCGAGGCGCAGCAGGTTGACGGCGTTCTGCGCCGCATTCGTCGGCGCCTGCCAAATTTCCTTCGTCCCACCATGTCGACGGGGTCGGGCAATACCGGGGGGACCCATCAGTGACGAATAGGAGAAGCTATACGCCGCGCGTTCCGGCCATGGTGTGCCCGCACTGCCTGACGCGCCCGATCGCCTGTGACTTGTTTGAAATCGATCGGCTGCCGCGAGATATCCGCTATATTTGCCAGAACGCAAAATGCGGTCACGTCATCGTGCCGCGGCTCTGCATCTTCCGCATTGGGCGGCCGAGCATGATCCCGGAGTCGGCGATCCGCTTGCCGTACGGCCAATCGCGCTCGAAGCCCGCTAACGACGACAATCACTTGCCGGCCAACGACGACCACCGCGTGCCGGCCAATGACGACCACCCGCCAGACGCGGCGGAAGTCGCCATCCCCCGGATCATCCCCTGATCTGATTCCCGCGGCCGAGCTGCCGCGACCGTCCTGAACCATCCCTCCGCAGCTCCGGAAGATCCTGCTTTCGGTGCCGCCACCCTTTTGCCTGCAAGGATTGCCCCATGATCCATGTCACGATGCCTATCCTCCACGGCGTCTGCACTGGCCTGTTCATAGGCGGCGGCGCGACCGCGCTCGGCGTCATCGTCGCAACGGTCGCGCCGGAATGGCAACGCATCTGCGGCCTTGCGCTCGGAGATGTCCCCGCAACCCCGCCGCTCTTGTCGAAACACTTTCTACAAGAGCGGCGGCTGGCGCACCCGCTCGATCGCCCCGCAGCGGGTGGATCAGCATGATGACCCGCCCCGCGCCCACGCAAGTATGCCAACTCGTCCCACCGCCACGATCAGTGACTTGTTCCCGAAAGCGGGAACAAGTCACGTTCCCGATCGCGGTGGTCCAGATGATGAGGCTCGATACCGCGGCCGGATTGCTCGGCAAGGGCAAGCTGGCCGACGAACTGTGCGTCAGGGCCCCCACGCTAAACTTCAAGATCAACGGGGACCGCGGCGCGTCGGTCTCGAACATTACAGACGTTGCTGCAGCGCGGGAGTCGCGCGGCGCGCGGCTTCTCGCCCACGCCCGCAAGCTGCGCGAGGCGATCCAATGAACGCCCCCTCGATCGTCCGGCTCGATCAGAAGCTCGCCCGCGCCGCCGAGCTTGGAAAGGGCATCCGGCTGGAGTCCGCCGACCTCGATCTGCTGGGCAGCCTCGGCCTCTTCGACATGACGCACCGCGCCAAATCCGAATATCTGAAAGAACGAACACAATGTCGCGACGCACGCCGCCGGTCTATCAACGGGGCAAATACTGGCTCGCTCATGACGAGCGAGCAGACGGAACCCGTCGGAGCCCCTATTTCTATGTTTGGTGGTACGATTCCGCCGCGCAACGTGAGCGAAGCTCGTCGACGCGTACGGTAGACGAAGCCACTGCGATCCTTGCGCTCGACACGCTCTACCTTGCCGACAAGGGCGAGGCGCCGGCCTTCTGCCACGCCTGCGGCCAATCGCTGGCGCAGGCGCAAACCTATCTCCTGACCGACGCTATCGCGGATTATAAAATCGAATGGGGCGACACGCGCGTGTCGGCGGACACGATCGCCGGACGGCTGGCGCACGTCGTTGGATTCCTAGATGCCGAGCAGGCGCTGGGCGCGGAAGGCCGGTTCGGTCACGCCACCAGCTGTGCGGTCGCCTGCTCGTCCGTGTTCGTCCACGCGTTCCGTGCCTGGTCGCGGTTGCAGCCGGTCGAATGGCGTAACGGCAAGGGCGAGGTCACGGTGTCACGCACCCGCTCGCCAGCCGCGACCGAGGCGTCGATCGCGCAGCTGATCGCAGTCCTGAACCACGCCGCCAACGCCGAGCCGCCGCGCTCGGACAAGCGCCCGATCTACAAGCCCCTTCCCGCCCGACAGGTACAGCGCCAGCGCCGTACGCGAATCGGCGTCGAGGAAATCGCGAAGATGCTCGCCTATGCGGCCGAGCCCGATCGCCAGCGCGGCTCGCTCCATGCGTTTCTCGTAGCTTCGGTCTGCACCATCGCGCGGCCGGGCGCGGTTGTAGATATCAGCGTCGCTCCAGATCGCCAGCAATGGTGGCCGGGCGCCGGGACGATCGATCTGAACCCACAGGGCCGCACGCAGAACAAGAAGCACCGCGCGCTCCTACCCGTTCTCCCGCTGCTAGATCGCTGGCTATTCGCCGAATACTCGACCTACATGGCACTCAAACCCGCCGAGCGATCGGGCCGCGGCTGGCTAGTGAACTATCACGGCCGCCCCGTGCAGGACGTCGACCGCGCCTGGGACACGATGCTGACGAAGCTCGACATGCCCACCGGCCGCGAATGGCGCCCTTATGTGCTGCGCCACAGCCTTGCGACGCTCGTCCGCAACCGCGGCGCTGAGAAATGGGATCTGGAGGGCTTCATGGGCCACCGCGCCGGAAGCCAGACCGAGGTATATGCGATCGGCGAATTTCCGAGCGTCGTCCGCGCTCTGGAGAGCATCATTTCGGAAATCGAAAAGCTCGCACCGGGTTCGATGCACCGGAACCCTACCGGAGCCGAAAATCCTCAACCATGCGGGAGGAGCTAAAAATGTAAGTGTTTTCAACAACATGTCGATGGTGCCGCTTACAGGACTCGAACCTGTGACCCCCGCATTACGAATGCGATGCTCTACCAGCTGAGCTAAAGCGGCCCGATGACGGATATCTCCGGTCGAGGGGGCGGCGCTTAACAGGGGAAATTTGCCGTGACAAGCGCTAACCCGCATTTACGTGCCGTTTACCAAGCAGCGTGCACAAGCAGCCGTAAGTGAACGGGGAAGTTTTCGGTATGGGCATGCGACGCGAGCCGGACGGCGAATACGGCGAGATCGACGAGGCCGGCACGGGGCTTCCCGGCGGGGCGACCGACGCGGGCGTCAACGACGTGATGTTCGATCTGGGCGGGGACGAACGCCGGATGCATGTCCGCGCCTATAACCACTGGGTGTCACTGCTGAGGGGACGCCCCTATCCGACGATCGCGGACCTCGATCCCGGCTCGATCGCCGATTTCGGCCCGCACAGCGTGCTGCTCGACTTCCGCACCGATCCGGGCACGGGTGCGGATCGGGATGCCGCAGCGGTGATGACGATCGACGATCCGCGAATCGCCTATCTCGGCGCCAAGCTGCGCGAGGAATGCGGACTGGTCGGGCCGATCACGTCGATCGCCGACGTGCCCAGCCGGTCGCTGCTGTCGCGGCTGACCGATCATTATCTGCAGATCATCGCGAATCGCGCGCCGATCGGGTTCGAGGCCGAATTCGTCAACAGCCGCGGGCGGACGACGCTGTACCGCGGCATCCTCATGCCATTCTCGTCGAGCGACGCGGGCATCGATTTCCTGTATGGCGTGATCAACTGGAAGGAACTCGCCGACGACCGGATGCAGGCCACGCTCGCCGCCGAGCTCGAGGCGGCGGTTCGCGCGGCGCCGGTGCCGTCCGCGTCCGGGCTCACCGCCTATGCCCGCCACGCGCCGATGATGCCGGGGCTCGGCGCGTCGCTGGCCTCGACCGGGCACGCGCCCGCCACCTCGCCGGGCGCGCCGATCTGGGCCGACGGGCCGAGTGCCGAATTCGCCGACCCCATAGCGGCGACCGGCCCGACCGATGGCCCGACACCCGACACGCTGGCGCATGTCGTGCTCCGGACCGATGCGGAGCCCGGCGCGATCGTCCTGCTCGTCGCCCGCGCGGGGGTGGATGGCGGGCTCGACATCATCGGCACGATCACCGACGACGCGGCCCTCACCGCGCAGGCGATGGCCGCGATCGGGTAGGCGAAAACCGTGTTCGCGCCGCGCCGTCGCGCATCCGAATGCTGCACCGCAACAGCGGTGTTCGCACCTGCCACAAGCCTTGAGGTCGTATGCTACCCGGCGCATAGGCGCGGTCATGGCTGATCTTTCCACGACGCTGACCGACGCGCTGGCCGCCCGGTTGACTGAACGCGCGCTTCCGGGCGAACTCAAGGACTTCGGCACGACGGAGGCGGCGCACGCCGCGGCTTTCGTCGTCGCCACGGCGCTTCGCCGCGACGATGGCGCGCCCGCCATCGCGCTCGAACCGATCAGCGCCGACGACACGCGCCGCCGCATGCGGCTGGCGATCGTCAACGACGACATGCCGTTCCTGGTCGATTCGATTTCCGCCGCGATCGCCGCGCAGGACATCGCGATCGATCGCATCATCCACCCGGTCGTTCACACGACGCGCAGCCCCGACGGCGTGCTCCAGGCGATCGGCGACACCGGCCCCGCCGAATCGATGATCTATCTCGAGATGGAGCGCGCGGATGCCCGCGATCGGCGCGGGCTGATCGAGGAACTGACCGGCGTGCTCGCCGATGTGCGCGCGGCGGTGAAGGACTGGCGCGCGATGCAGGGCGCGATGGCGACCGATATCGCGCTGCTCCACAGCGATGGCCCCGATGCGGAAGGCGCCGCGCTGCTGCGCTGGTTCCTCGACGGGCATCTGACGTTGCTCGGGCATCAGGTCTGGCACCGCGACGGCAGCGGCGGCGCCGCGCTCGGCATCGCGCGCAATCCGCATGCCGTGCCGATCCTGGCGGAGGCCTCACGCGCGCTCGCGATCCAGTGGTTCGAGGCGGGCAATCTCGCCCCCCTGCTGCTGAAGTCGAACCTGATCTCGACCGTCCACCGCGCCGTCCCGCTCGATCTGGTCGTGGTCCCGGTGATCGAGGGCGAGACGATCGCGGGACTGTCGATCTACAGCGGTCTGTGGACCAGCGCGGCGCTGGCGACGATGCCGCGCGACGTGCCGATCCTGCGCACGCGGCTCGCCGCGATGAAGGCGAAATTCGGCTTCGATCCGCGCGGCCATGCGGGCAAGGCGCTGACCCACGCATTCACCGCCCTGCCCCATGATCTGGTGATCGCGTTCGCGCCCGACGCGCTCGAGGAACTCGCACTGACCGCGATGAGCCTGGCCGACCGGCCGCGTCCCGCGCTGGTGCTGGTCGCATCGCCGCTCGGCCGCCATCTGTTCGGCTTCGTCTGGCTGCCGCGCGACGACGTCACGACCGGCCGCCGCGCCGCGATCGGCGAGATGCTCGCCGAGGCCGCGAATGCCACCGTGCTGAACTGGTCGATCGCGCTCGAGGACGGCGAGACCGCGATGCTGCGCTACACGCTCGACCTGCGCGGCGAAGGCCGCGTGCCCGACGTCGCGCCGCTCGCGCTCAGGCTGCAGCGGATGGTCCGCGGCTGGGTGTCCGACGTCGAGGCCGCGCTGGTCGAGACCTTGCCCTCGCCGCGCGCCGCCCGCCTCGCGCTGCGCTGGGCCGCCGCCTTCCCGCAAAACTATCGCAACCTCAGCAGCCCCGCCGAAGCGGCCGAGGACATCCAGCGGCTCGCCGCGCTCGACGGGCCGGGGTCGCGCGGGGTGCGCCTTATCTCCAGCGCGCCCGGCGAAGACCGCCAGCTCAAGATCTACAAGCTGGGCGGCGCGCTGCCGCTGTCCGATGCCGTGCCGGTGCTCGAGAATTTCGGTTTCCGCGTGATCGGCGAATTGCCGACCCGGCTGCAGGAGGACAGCGATCCCTTCGTGCACGACTTCGTGCTCGAGGCGAACGATGCGGTCGCGCAGGCCGACGCCGCGACGCTCGAGCGCGCGATCGCCGCGGTGCTCGAAGGCGCGGCGGAGAACGACGCGTTCAACCGGCTGATCGTCGAGGTCGGGATGAGCCCGCAGGCGGTCGTGCTGTTCCGCGCCTGGTTCCGCTATCTGCGCCAGGCCGGGCTGCCCTACGGCCTGACGACGGTGGTCGACGCGCTGCGCCGCGCGCCGAGAGTCGCGACCGCGCTGATCGCGCGCTTCGCCGCCGCGCATGATCCGGCCGATGCCGGGCATCCCGCCGATGCCGACGCGACGATCGAGGCCGGGCTCGACGCGGTGACCGCGATCGACGACGACCGCATCCTGCGCGCCTATCACAGCCTGGTCGGCGCGACGCTGCGCACCAACGCCTTCACGCCCGCCGCGGCCGAAGCGCTCGCGTTCAAGCTCGACAGCCACCTGATCCCCGGCCTCCCCGCGCCCGTGCCATGGCGCGAGATCTGGGTGTACAGCCCGCGGATCGAGGGCATCCATCTGCGCGCCGGCCCGGTCGCGCGCGGTGGCCTGCGCTGGTCCGACCGCCGCGACGATTTCCGCACCGAGATTCTCGGGCTGATGAAGGCGCAGCGCGTCAAGAACGCGGTGATCGTGCCGACCGGCGCGAAGGGCGGCTTTTATCCCAAACAGCTCCCCGCCCCGTCCAACCGCGACGCGTGGCTGGCGGAAGGGACCGAGAGCTACCGGATCTTCATCCGCACGCTGCTGTCGATCACCGACAACATCGTCGAGGGCAAGGTCGTCCATCCGGCGGGCGTCGCGATCCTCGACGGCGAGGATCCCTATTTCGTCGTCGCCGCGGACAAGGGCACCGCGACGTTCAGCGACGTCGCCAACGCGCTCGCGCTCGAGCGTGACTTCTGGCTGGGCGACGCGTTCGCGAGCGGCGGCTCGGTCGGCTATGATCACAAGGCTATGGGCATCACCGCCAAGGGCGCCTGGGTCTCGGTCCAGCGTCACTTCGCCGAGCGCGGCATCGACGTGCAGAGCGATTCGATCACCGTCGTCGGCTGCGGCGACATGTCGGGCGACGTGTTCGGCAACGGCATGCTGCTGTCGAAGTCGCTCAAGATCGTCGCGGCGTTCGACCATCGCCACATCTTCATCGATCCGAACCCCGATCCCGCCGCAAGCTGGGACGAGCGCGCGCGCATGTTCGCCCTCCCCCGGTCGAGCTGGGCGGATTACGACACCGCGCTGATCTCCGAAGGCGGCGGCGTCTATCCGCGCACCGCCAAGGTCATCCGTCTCTCGCCCGAGGCGCAGGCCGTGCTCGGCATCGCGGTCGACGAGATCGAACCCGGCGCGCTGATTTCCGCGATCCTCAAGGCGCCCGCCGACCTGCTCTGGTTCGGCGGCATCGGCACCTATGTGAAGGCGGCATCCGAGAACAACGTCCAGGTCGGCGATCCCGCCAACGACCGGCTGCGCGTCAATGCCGAGGATCTGCGCGTCACCGCGATCGGCGAAGGCGCCAATCTCGGCGTCACGCAGGCCGCGCGCATCGCGTTTTCCGAGCGTGGCGGGCGGATCAACACCGACTTCATCGACAATTCGGCGGGCGTCGACTGCTCGGATAACGAGGTCAACATCAAGATCGCGCTGAACCGCGAGATGATCGAGGGACGCCTGGGCTACGAGGATCGCAATGCGCTGCTCGCCAGCATGACCGACGACGTCGCGCATCTCGTGCTCGAGGACAACCGGCTCCAGACGCTCGCGCTGTCGATCGCCGAGGGCGCGGGCGCGCTGGGGGGCCCCGGCGGCCTTGGTGGCGCGACCGGCGGCGGTGGCGGGCCGGGCTCGATGCCGAGCTATGTCCGCGTCATCGAGATCTTCGAGGGCAGCGGACGGCTCGATCGCGCGGTCGAGGGGCTGGCCGCCAATGACGACCTGCTCCGCCGCGGGCTCGACGGCCATGGCCTGACGCGTCCGGAACTCGCGGTGCTGCTCGCCACCGCGAAGCTCGCGCTGCAGGATTCGATCGAGCACGCCGGGCTCGGCGACGACCCTGCGCTCAAGCCCGATCTTCACGCCGCCTTCCCGGCCGCGATGCGCGAGCATTTCGCGCAGGCGATCGACGACCACCGGCTGCGCGGCCAGATCGTCGCGACCAAGCTCGCCAACCGCATCGTCAACCGGCTCGGCGTGCTCCACCCGTTCGAGCTGGCCGAAGAGGAAGGCGCGGCGATGGGCGATATCGCGGCGATGTTCGTCGTCGCCGAACGGCTGTTCGACCTGCCCTCGCTCTGGGCGGACATCGAGTCACGACCGATGCCCGAGGCCGCACGCATCGCGCTGTTCGACGAGGTGGCGGTGGCGACGCGCTCGCAGATCGCGGATCTGCTGCGCGTGTCCGCGCCCGGCACGATGCCGGGTGCCGTGCTCGCGCGGCTCGCCAAGGGGATCACGCATCTCGATGGCCAGACCAAGGCGCTGCTCCTCGAGGAGGCGAGCGCGCAGAGCGACCGCATCGCCGCGCAGCTCGAGACGGCAGGTGCCCCGCACGACCTCGCGATCAAGGTGGTCCGGCTGTTCGAGCTCGACGGTGCGGTCGGGCTAGCCGATCTCGGCGAGCGCCTCGCGCTCGACGAGGCGGTGCTGACCCGCGCCTTCACGCATCTCGGACAGGCGCTCGGGCTCGACTGGGCACAGGCCAATGCGGCGCGGATCACGCCGTCGGATCCGTGGGAACGGCTGCTCATCGCCGGACTTGCGCGCGATTTCCAGCAGTTGCGGCTGGAGTTCCTCGCACGGTGCGGAGCCAGGGATCCGCAGGGCGCGGTCGACACATGGCTGGCGAGCAATGCCACCCGCGTCGCGCAGTTCAAGGCGGTGATCGACCGTGCGCGCCACGCCGCCGTCCCGAACGCCGCGATGCTCGCGCAGATCGCCAGCCAGGCGCGCGTACTGCTCGGCCGATAGGCGCAAACCGAAGCCCTGCCCCGCCACATTCCCGGCGGGGCGGGAACCCATCGCGCGTCCGGCGGTTCGATGATGTCTTCCCGACAATCGCGTACGTCGCGGTTGAGTATTCACCCGCGCTTGGCCTAGAGCTACCGGGAACACGAGGCCAGCATGACCGATATCCCCAATACCCAGCCTGACAGCCGCGAGACGACGATCCTCGACGCCCCCGACCGCATGGTGAAGGTGCGCGAGATGTTCGGGATCGATTCCGACATGGAGGTACCCGCCTTCTCCGAAGCGGACGAGCGCGTCCCCGATCTCGACCCCGCCTATGTCTTCGACGCGGACACCACGCTCGCGGTCCTTGCGGGCTTTGCGCACAACCGTCGCGTGATGGTCCAGGGCTATCACGGCACCGGCAAGTCGACGCATATCGAGCAGGTCGCGGCACGGCTGAAATGGCCGTGCATCCGCATCAACCTCGACGCGCATATCAGCCGCATCGACCTGATCGGCCGCGACGCGATCGTCCTGAAGGACGGCCAGCAGATCACCGAGTTCCGCGAAGGCCTGCTCCCCTGGGCGCTGCAGACCCCGACCGCGCTCGTGTTCGACGAATATGACGCAGGCCGCCCGGACGTGATGTTCGTGATCCAGCGCGTGCTCGAGACCGAGGGCAAGCTGACGCTGCTCGACCAGAACCGCGTGATCCGCCCGAACCCCTGGTTCCGCCTGTTCGCGACCGCCAACACGGTCGGCCTCGGCGACACCAGCGGGCTGTATCACGGCACGCAGCAGATCAACCAGGGTCAGATGGACCGCTGGAACATCGTCGTCACGCTCAACTATCTGCCCGCCAAGGTCGAGGCACAGATCGTGCTCGCCAAGTCGGGGGAATATGACAAGCCCGACGGCAAGAAGGTCGTCGAGAACATGGTCCGCGTCGCCGACATGACCCGCAAGGGCTTCGTCAACGGCGACATCTCGACCGTGATGAGCCCGCGTACCGTCATAACCTGGGCGCAGAACGCGCTGATCTTCGGTGACGTCGGCTTCGCGTTCCGCCTGTCGTTCCTCAACAAGTGCGACGAGGCGGAGCGGTCGCTGGTCGCGGAATATTACCAGCGCGTGTTCGGCAAGGACCTGCCCGAGAGCGTGATGGGCAAGGCCTGAGGCCTTGGCGAACGAAACGCCCCTCGACCGGTTTAAGGCGGTTCTCGCTGGCACCGCGCGTGCGATCGCGGAGGAGCCCGAGGTCGAGCTCGCCTTCACCGCGGACGCGCCGGCGCAGTCGGGCAAGCACATCAAGGTGCCGATGCCCGCGCGCGCGCTGCCGCCCGAACAGGTCGCGGAAGCGCGCGGGTTCGCCGATGGCTTCGCGCTTCAGCTGAAGCATCACGACATCGCGCTGCATAACCGTGCCGCGCCGGTCGAGGCGGTCGCGCGTGCGGTGTTCGACGCGGTCGAGACCGCGCGCGTCGAGGCGCTCGGGTCGCGCGGCTATACCGGGATCAGCGACAATCTCGCCATGGCGCTCGACGTCCGGCTGCGCGCCGACCCGATCACGCGCGCGCGCAACCGGGACGAGGTGCCGTTGTCGACCGCGCTCGGGTTGATGGTGCGCGAGCGGCTGACCGGGCAGGAATCGCCCGCGGTCGCCGCCCCCGGCCTCGCGCTGGTGCGCGAGTGGATCGAGCAGAAGACCGATCTCGACGCGCTGGCCTATGCGATCGACGACCAGAAGACGTTCCAGGGCCTGGCGCGCAAGATGCTCGCCGAGCTCGAGCTCGTCCAGGCGGACCAGGTCCCCGAGGAGAGCGAAGAGGGCGGCTCCGAGGATGAGGGCACCGACGAGCAGCAGCAGGACGAGGGCGACGAAGGCGACGACCAGGGCGAGGACGGCCAGGGCGAAGTCGAGGCGCGCGGCGAGCAGTCCGAGCAGCAGAACGAGGAAAGCGACGGCCAGGAGCAGAGCGACGAGTCGATGGACGACATCGACGGCGAGCCCGGCGATGACGGCGAGGAGGGCATGCAGCCCGTCCGTCCCAACCGCCCGATGGCGGACATGGGCACCGCGTTCGACTACAAGCCATGGACGACGCAGTTCGACGAGGTGATCGCCGCGACCGAGCTGTGCGATGCCGAGGAACTGGCGCGACTGCGCGGCTATCTCGACCAGCAGCTGGTCCATCTCCAGTCCGCGGTCTCGAAACTCGCCAACCGCCTGCAGCGCCGGCTTATGGCGCAGCAGTCGCGCTCCTGGGATTTCGATCAGGAGGAGGGTATCCTCGACGCGGCGCGGCTCGCCCGCGTGATCGTCAACCCCACGCTGTCGCTCAGCTACAAGGCCGAGCGCGAGACCGATTTCCGCGACACCGTCGTCACGTTGCTGATCGACAATTCGGGGTCGATGCGCGGGCGCCCGATCTCGATCGCCGCAATCAGCGCGGACATCCTCGCGCGCACGCTCGAACGCTGCGGCGTGAAGACCGAGATCCTCGGCTTCACCACGCGCGCGTGGAAGGGCGGCCAGTCGCGTGAGACCTGGCTCGCGGCCGGTCGTCCGCCCCAGCCCGGCCGTCTCAACGACATCCGCCACATCGTCTACAAGCGCGCTGACGAGCCATGGCGGCGCGCACGCAACTCGCTCGGGCTGATGATGCGCGAAGGGTTGCTGAAGGAAAATATCGACGGCGAGGCGCTGATGTGGGCGCACGCCCGGCTCGTCGCGCGGCCCGAGGAACGCCGCATCCTGATGGTGATCAGCGACGGCGCACCGGTCGATGATTCGACGCTCAGCGTGAATTCGGGGTCCTATCTCGAACGTCATCTGCGTCAGGTGATCGGCTGGATCGAGACCAGGTCGCCGGTCGAGCTCGTCGCGATCGGCATCGGCCACGACGTGACGCGCTATTATGCGCGCGCGGTGACGATCATGGACGTCGAACAGCTCGGCGGGACGATCATCGAACAGCTCGCATCGCTCTTCGACACCGAGTGACGGCCATTCGGCCACCGCGCGCGTGATCGCCCCCCCGCGCGGCGGGTTTGCAGGCCCCGTGAAGCGGTCGATCACGATCGCCGGTCACCAGACGTCGATCAGCCTCGAACCGATCTTCTGGCATGCACTCGAGCGCGAGGCGGTCCGGCTCGGCCTGCCCTTGTCGGCGCTGGTCGCCGAGATCGACGCGCTGCGCATCGTCGCGGACGTGCCCCCGAACCTTGCCAGTGCCTTGCGGAGCTGGCTGTTCGCCTCGTCGACTTGAGAACCAGTCGCATTAGCATTGACAGTGCGAACGACTCTCAATAGCGATGCCCCAAGAGCAAAAGGGGTTTCACTATGTCGATTGTTTCGCCGTGGGGCGCCGCGCCGCGTCCTGCCACGATGCCCGCCTTCCTGGCCCTGTCCTGCATCGGCGCCTTCACGACCGCGCCGGCGTTCGCCGCCGATGCCGACCGGACGACGGCGACGCCTAAGGCCACGGCGGATACGGCCGACGTGCAGCACCGTGACGAGATCCTGGTCAACGGCCACCGCGAACGCGACGCCGGCCCGAAACAGGTCGCGCCGCTGGTCGATACCCCGCGCTCGATCATCGTCCTGCCCAAGGAGGTGATCGAACAGACCGGTTCGAACAGCCTCGCGGATGCGCTGCGCACCGTGCCCGGCATCACCTTCGGCGCCGCGGAGGGCGGCAATCCGATCGGCGACCGCCCCTTCATCCGCGGGTTCGACAGCCAGGGCAGCATCTTCGTCGACGGTGTCCGCGACCTCGCCTCGCAGACGCGCGAGGTGTTCGCGGTCGAATCGGTCCAGATCGTCCGCGGGTCCGATTCGACGCTCGGCGGCCGCGGCTCGGCGGGCGGCACGATCAACATCCTGTCGCGTCTGCCCGTGCTCGACACGTTCGGATCGCTCAGCGGCAGCTATGGCGAGGCGGACTATAAGCGGGTCACCGGCGACCTGAACCTCAAGATCTCCGACACCGCGGCGTTCCGGATCCAGGGCATGTGGCACGACCAGGATGTCGCGGGCCGCGATGCGATCTGGCAGAAGCGCTGGGGCGTGGCGCCCTCCGTCGCGATCGGGCTCGGCACGCCGACCCGGCTGACCGCGAGCTTCTATCATATGGAAAGCAGCGAACTGCCCGACAGCGGCATCCCCTATCTCTACACGATCAACAATCACCCCGGCACCGGCAGCGTCACGACACGGCCCGCGCTCGGGACCGTGACGACCGCGGGCGGCCAGACCGGCTTTGTCTCCCGGAAAAACTTCTACGGGCTGGCCGCGCGCGACTTCCGCGACGCCGACACCAACCAGGCGACGATCCGCGTCGAGCATGATTTCGGCGGCATCACGCTGCGCAACACCGCACGCTACACGCACAGCACGCAAAGCTTCATCTTCACCCTCCCCGACGACAGCCAGGGCAATGTCTATGGCACCACCGCGACCAATACGGGCGCGAACGTGACCAATGGCGGCTATGTCTGGACGCGCGGCAACACGCGCTACGGCTATAGCGAGAGCATCGTCGACCAGACCGACCTTTACGGCAAATTCAATACCGGCGGCATCGAGCACAGCTTCTCGCTCGGCACCGAGCTTTCATGGGAAAAGACGCGGCGCGGCACGTTCGTGTCGGCGAACGGCTCGACGATCTCGCCACGCTGCAACACGGCGACGATCGCGCGCTCCTATTGCGTCAGCCTGTTCAATCCGGATCCCTATGCGCCATGGGTCAATTACGCGAGCGACACGTCGACGACGCAGACCCCGATCGCACGGGGCGCGGTGTCGACCGAAACGCAGAACGACGCGAATACCAAGGTGGTCTACGCGTTCGATTCGATCACGCTGATGCCCGCGCTGATCCTGAACCTGGGCGCGCGTTACGACCGGTTCGAATCGACGATCACCCTGCCGGGCGCAACGCAGACGAAGCTCACGCGCGTCGACAACCTCTTCAACTGGCAAGCAGGGCTCGTCTTCAAGCCGACCCCCGAAACCAGCCTCTATGCGAGCTACGCGACCGCCGCGACGCCGCCGAACAGCCTGCTCGGCGAAGGCCGCGAGGATAACGCGATCACCGTCGCAGTGCTCGGGCTGTTGAAGCCGCAAAAGACCAAGTCCTACGAGGTCGGCGCCAAGGCGAGCCTGTTCGCCGAGAAGCTGCAGCTCGGCGCGGCGGTGTTCCAGACGGAGATTTCCAACGCGCGCGTGCTCGACGACACGAACACCGCATCGTTCATCGGCGAGACGCGGATCCGCGGGTTCGAGTTCAACGTCAGCGGGACGATCCTCCCCGGCTGGACCGTCTTTGGCGGCTTCACGCATCTCGACCCGAAGATCATCGACGGCGGCTTCACGACGCTGACCGCCCCCGCGATCACGACGACCGCGAACGGGGTGACGACCGTCGTCCAGCCTGCGCGGACCACCGGCGTCGTGTCGGTCAACACCGGCAAGCAGGTGCCGCAGACCGCGAAGAACAGCTTCACCGCAACGACCAATATCGACGTGACGAAGCGGCTGCAGATCGGCGGCACCGCGCTGTACATGGACGAACAGATCGGCGGCTATGCCGACAATCGCAGCGCGCGGCAGACTGCGGCGGGCGTCGTCACGGTAACCCCCGCGACAAAGGTCCTCACCCGCAGCACGCCCGGTTACTGGCGGTTCGATGCGCGGGCCAGCTACAAGCTGACCGACATGATCGACCTCAGCGTCAACGCGCAGAACCTGACCAACAAGACCTATTTCTCGCAGACCTATGCCAGCCACTATGCCACGCTCGCCGCGGGCCGTACGGTGTTCGGCACGGTCAACCTGCGGTTCTGAGGACCAGAGTGACGGCGCTAGACACACTTTCGCCCGACGCCATCGCCGCGCGCCTCTCCGGCACTCCGGAGGACCGCGCGGCGTTCGTGCGCGAGGCGGCGGACGCCGGCGTGGCGGAGGCACAGGCGGTCTACGGGCAGATGCTGCTCGACGGTGCCGGCGTCGCGGCCGATCCGGCTGCCGCCCTGGCCTGGTTCGTCAGGGCGGCGGCGCAGCATCACGTGATGGCGCTCAACATGGTCGGGCGCTGCTACGATCTCGGCTGGGGCACGCCGGTCGACAAGGCGCGTGCGGCCGAATGCTACCGGGTCGCGGCTGCGCGCGGGCTCGACTGGGCGATGTACAATTACGCGACGCTGCTGGCGCTGGGCGACGGCGTGCCCGAGGACAGGCCGGCCGCGCTCGCTTTGCTGGAGAAAGTTGCGGCGATGAACACAGGGCTTGCCAGCGCGAAGGCGATCAACTTCGTCGGCAGCTTTGCCGAGGATGGCTGGGCCTGCCCCCGCGACCTCGCGCGTGCCGCGGCCTGCTATGCCAGCGCGGCAGAGGGCGGCGATTTCCGCGGCTGTTTCAACCATGCGCGGATGCTCGGTGCGGCGGGCGAGATCGACGCTGCGCTCGGCTGGCTCGAACAGGCCGGCGCGCGGGGCAACGCCGCGTTCGTGACGAAGGCGCAGGCGTTTCTCGCGGCCAGCGACATCGCGGCGTTCCGCACGCGCGGCGTCGCGGCGTTGCGGGAGGGCGCGCAGTGCTGATCGCGGTTCCAGACGTGCTCGATTCCGCCGGCGTCGCGCGGGTCCGTGCGCTGATCGACGCGGCCGAGTGGGTCGACGGCAACGCGACCTCGGGCGTGCAAAGCGCGCTCGCCAAGCGCAACGAACAATTGCCCGAGGAGTCCGCCGCGGCGAAGGACGCCGGCGGCATGATCCTCGACGCGCTGGGGCAGTCGGCGCTGTTCATCGCCGCCGCGCTGCCGCTGAAGGTCTTCCCGCCGCTGTTCAACCGCTATGCCGGCGGGCAGGATTTCGGGCTGCACGTCGACACCGCGATCCGTATCCGCCGCGGCAGCGATTTCCGGATCCGCAGCGACCTGTCGGCGACGCTCTTTCTCGACGATCCCGAAAGCTATGACGGCGGCGAACTGGTGATCGAGGATCAGTTCGGACCGCAATCGGTCAAGTTGCCCGCCGGGCACATGGTCGTCTATCCCGCCTCCAGCCTGCACCGTGTGACACCGGTGACGCGCGGCGTGCGGACCGCGTCGTTCTTCTGGCTTCAGTCGATGGTCCGCGACGACGGCGCGCGCCGGATCCTGTTCGATCTCGACCAGGGCGTGCAGGCGGTCGCCGCGGCGCAAGGGATGGGCGACCCGGCGACGATCCGGCTGACCGGCGTCTATCACAATCTGCTCCGTCGCTGGGCCGATGCGTGACCACGCCCTGCCGATCCGGCCCCTCGTCGCGCTGCTCGCGATCGCGGGGCTCACCAGCCAGTCGAGCGCGCAGGCTAACGCCGCGTTTGCCGGAATACCGGACGTGACGATCGACTATTACCCGGTCGATGGCGGCGATGCGATGGCGGTCCGCCGGGCGATCGACGCCGCCCGACCGACCGATGCGCATGACGGCCGCCGGGTCGATGCGCTGAGCAGCTGGGACCTGCGCTGGTCCTGGCCGCGAACCAGACACGGCGGCTGCGATCTTGCGGCGACGACGATCCGATACAAGGCAACGGTGCGCATGCCGCAACTCGCCGCGACCGCCCGGCTGACCGCCGCCGAGCGCGCCGATTGGGACCGCTACGTCGCGGCGCTCGCCCGGCACGAAGCGGGGCATGTCCGCTACACCTATCGCCACCGCGGCGACATCCTGGCCACGATCAGGCGGGCGACCTGCCGGACCGCGGACGCCGCCGCACGGGCAGCGCTGGCCCGGCTCGACGCCTATCAGATCGCCTATGACCGCGAGACGGAGCATGGCACCAAGGACGGGGCAAGCTTCCCCGCCTCCTGACCCGTCAGGCGAACGCCGCGGCACCCTTCAGATGCTGATAGGCGGCGATGACCTTCTGCAACTCCGATTCATGCGCCCGGTCCCCGCCGTTGCGATCGGGATGATAGCGCCGCACCAGCTCGCTATAGCGTTTGCGCAGCGCGGTGCGGTCGGTGTCGGTCCCCAGCCCCAGCACGCGCAGCGACCGCCGCTCGCCATCGGACAGCACGCGACCATCCTTGCGCGCAGCCGCCATCCGCTCGCCGAACCGCGCGCCGATCGCGTCGATTGGGTCAGCAAAGTCTGCCCATTTGGGCGGCGTGTCGCCGCCGCCATGCGCAAAGGCCCGCGTCTCGCGTTCCCATCCCGCCATCGGCCGCTGCGCATGGTGGATCTCGTCCGCGGTCATCCCGTCGAAATAATTATAGCCTGCGTTGAACGCGCGGACATGCTCGAGGCAGAACCAGCGGAATTGCGGCGGCCCGCCATCGCTCGGCCCCTCGAGCGGCGGCGCGCGGAATTCGCCGGGTTCGGCACAGCCCGGCCACATGCACACACGCCCGCTGCCCTCCACGCGCCCGTGGAAACGGGGGCTGGGCCGGTCCTTGCGCTCTTTTCTCGCGTCTTGCGTCACCGGCTCCCCGTCTATCCAAAACGGGCTATATAGGTCGGATGACAGACCTCGCCACCGGCTCCGTACAGGACCAGATCACCGCGCGCCTCACCGCCGCGCTCGCCCCGACCCATCTGACCGTCGTCAACGAGAGCGCGCTGCATGCCGGACATATGGGGGACGACGGCACCGGCGAGACGCATTTTCGTGTCGAGGTGGAAGCACCGGCGTTCCAAGGGCTTAACCGCGTCGCCCGGCAGCGCCTCGTGAACCACGCGCTCGCCGAACTGCTCAGCACACAGATCCACGCGCTCGCGATCAAGGCGCGCGCGCCTGGAGAGGCATGATGGCCTATACGCTCTGGTACTGGCCCGGCCTCCAGGGCCGCGGCGAATTCGTCCGGCTTGCGCTCGAAGGCGGCGAGATTCCCTATACGGATGCGGCGCACGATCGCGGTGCCGAGGCGCTGATGGCCGATCTGAACGACCGCACCGGCCGCACGCCCTTCGCCCCGCCCTATCTCGAACTCAATGGTCTGGTGATCGCACAGGTCGCCAACATCCTGATGTATCTGGGCGAACGCCACGACCTCGCGCCATCGAACATGGCCGATCGGCTGTGGCTCAACCAGCTGCAGCTGACGTTCGCCGATCTCGTCGCGGAGGTCCACAACGTCCACCATCCGGTCGCGATGATGGACTATTACGCCGACCAGAAGCCCGAGGCCGCGCGCGCCGCGAAGCAGTTCCGCGAGGAGCGGCTGCCCAAATTCCTCGGTCACTTCGACGATGCGGCACAGGCCAATCCGGGCGAATGGCTGATCGACCATCGCTGGACCTATGCCGACACCTCGCTGTTCCAGATCGTCGAGGGGCTTCGCTACATGTTTCCGCAGCGGATGCGCACGCTCGAACCCGACTATCCCAACCTGATCCGAATCCGCGACCAGGTCGCCGAGATCCCCGCGATCAGGGCCTATCTGAACAGCGACCGGCGGATCGCGTTCAACACCGACGGCATCTTCCGCCACTATCCCGAACTCGACGCCGCATGAGCCTTGGTCGCCTCCTCACATCGAACACCTCCCCGGCGAAGGCCGGGGTCCAGTTGGGGGACAGGCATAACAATGGGCGGTCCGTTGCCATATCGACCTATCCAACTGGACCCCGGCCTTCGCCGGGGAGGTGCCTCGGGCTGTGAGAACCCCGCGCCCCGCCGCGCGCATCCTGCTCGTCGACGCGCAGGACCGCGTGCTGATGTTCCGCTTCACCCCCGACGATCGCCCGCCGCTCTGGTGCACGCCGGGCGGTGCGGTCGATCCGGGAGAAAGCTACGCCGCCGCCGCCCGTCGCGAGCTTTGGGAAGAGGTCGGGCTCGACATGGATTGCGGCCCCGAGGTCGCGCGCCGCGTCGTCGACTTCCGCACCTTCGAGGGCGTCGAGGTGACCGCCGACGAACGCTATTTCCGCGTCGACGTCGATACGTGCGACGTGGCGGCGGGCGGGCTCACCGATCAGGAGCGCAAGCTGCTCGTCGGTCACCGCTGGTTTTCCCGAAACGACATCGCGGGGCATGACGAAGTCCTCTATCCAGCGGACCTCGTCGAACTCCTCGACGCCACGGAGACACGCCATGCTGGATGATTTCGTCCTCCAGACCATCCTGCCCTCGACGCATGATCTGGGCGGCTTCAAGGTCCACCGCACCTTGCCGAACAAGGACCGGACGATGGTCGGCCCGTTCCTGTTCTTCGACCAGATGGGCCCCGCGCATCTCGAGGTCGGTACGGGCATCGACGTGCGCCCGCATCCGCACATTAACCTGTCGACCGTCACCTATCTGTTCGACGGCGCGATCGACCACCGCGACTCGCTCGGCACGAAGGCACGGATCGAGCCCGGCGCGGTCAATCTGATGACCGCGGGTCACGGCATCGTCCATTCCGAACGCTCGCCCGGTGACGAGCGCGCCGGCGGGCCGAACCTGTCGGGTATCCAGACCTGGCTGGCGCTGCCCGAGGCGGTCGAGGAGATCGATCCCGCGTTCGAACACGTCACCAAGGCGCAGCTGCCGGTGATCGAGGCGCATGGCGCGCGCTCGCGGATCATCATGGGGAGTCTCTGGGGCCAGAGCGCGCCGACCACAACCTATTCGGGCACGATCTACGCCGACATCGCGCTCGACCCGGGTGCGAGCGTGCCGATCGACGCGGCGGCGGAGGAGCGCGCGGTCTATCTCGCCATGGGCGAGGCGACGCTGGAGGGCGTGCCGCTCGAGCCGCAGGTGCTCTACGTCCTGCGCCCCGGCATCGCGGCGACGCTGCGCTCGGCGAGCGGCGGGCGGGCGATGCTGTGCGGCGGCGATGCGTTCACGACGCCGCGCCACGTCTGGTGGAACTTCGTCAGCTCGAACCGCGACCGGATCGAACAGGCGAAACGCGACTGGAATGCGGGCAATTTCCCGCAGGTCCCGGGCGATGAGAAGGAACGGATCGAGATACCCGCGATACCCAAGACGGTCAGCTACCCCTGACCCTCAGGTAAATCCTCCCCCGCCAGGGGGAGGATCGCAAAATGGATCCGGCCCTTGTCCCGCCCTGCGCGGTACCGCACACTCCCCCTATCGGTGCAGACCATATCGACCCCCGGCCAGATCCGGGGCACCACGCGGGAGAGAGACATGACCGAGCTGCAGAGCCTCCGACTTTCCACCGGCGTCGACCTCGACGTCGCGATCAGCGGCGATCCGGGGCATCCGCCCGTCATTCTCCTCCACGGCTTCCCCGAATCGCACCGCACCTGGCGCCACATCGCCCCCGACCTCGCGCGCGACCATTATGTCATCGCCCCCGACCAGCGCGGCTATGCGCGCTCGTCGAAGCCCGAGGGCGTCGCCAATTACACCCCCGACAAGATTGTCGCCGACCTGCTCGCGCTCGCCGATCAGCTCAAGATCGACCGCTTCACGCTGGTCGGGCATGACTGGGGCGGCGCGGTCGCCTGGATGGCCGCGCTCCACCATCCCGACCGGATCGAACGGCTGGTGATCGTCAACGCGCCCCACCCGCTCGTCTTCCAGCGGACGATCTTCGACGACCCCGAACAGCGCAAGGCGAGCCAGTATATCCGCCGGTTCCGCGACACGAGTATCGACCAGGGCCTCACCGGCACGGGCCTCGAGAAATTCCTCGGCTCGACCTTCGCGCATCACGTGACGCAGGCGATCGCGGGCAAGGACAAGGCCGCCTATCTCGACGAATGGTCGCAGCCCGGCGCGATGACCGCGATGCTCAACTGGTACCGCGCCAGCGCGATCGTCGTCCCCGCGATGGACGAGACCCCGCCCCGCCCCGCCTTTCTCGACGCGCCCTTCCCGCCGATGAAGATGCCGGTGCTGGTGATCTGGGGCATGCGCGACACCGCGCTGCTGCCAAGCCAGCTCGACCTCGCCGACTATGTCCCCGAGCTGACGATCGAGAAGGTCGATGCGGGCCATTTCGTCCCCTGGGAAAAACCCGACGCGGTGATCGCCGCGATGCGCCGCTGGGGGATCTGACCGCCCAATCCTCGTCATCCTGACGAAAGTGGTGGAAGGCGTAGATGCCACCTGTCTGAATCCTGACCACCGCATTCTGAAACCGTTCAGCGGCCGGGGAGCAAATCTCCTGTCATGCCGTTTGATACGGCGACGAAGACAGGAGAGCAGTCATGCGTAAGTTGATCCTCGCGGCCGTAGCCGCCGCCACCTTGGTTCCCACGTTCGCCACCGCGCAGAGCTATGGCGAAGTCCGCCGCAGCGACCGTGAAGTGCGTCAGAGCCAGCGCGAACTTCAGCAGGCGCGCCGTTTCGGCGACCGCGGCGACGTCCGCGATGCCCGCCGCGAGTTGCGCGAAGACCGTCAGGAGCGCCGCGAGGACTGGCGCGACTATCGCCGCAGCCACGCCAACGTCTATCGTCGTCCGGCCTATGTCGGCCCGCGCGGCTATCGTTATCGCCCGATCAACGTCGGCCACCGGTTCGCGCCGCAATATTATGGCCGCAACTACTGGATCAACGACTACCAGACCTATCGCCTGCCCCGCCCAGGCTTCGGCTATCAGCGCTGGGTCCGCTATGGCCGCGACGTCGTCCTGGTCGACACGCGCAACGGTCGCGTCGCACAGGTCAACAACGGCTTCTTCTACTAAGGCGCCACGACGGCCCGGGAGCGATCCCGGGCCGTATTGTTGTGGCGATCGGGGCGATCCGGTTGCACCCTCCCCAGCCCGATCGTAAAGCCCGGCGCGTGCCAGACTCCCAGATCATCATCGCCGTCCCGAAGGGACGTATCCTAGCCGAGGCTTTGCCGCTGCTCGCCCGCGCCGGCATCCATCCCGAAGCGGCGTTTTCGGACGAGGACAGCCGCGCGCTCCGCTTCGCGACCAACGACCCCGACATCTCGCTGATCCGCGTCCGCGCGTTCGATGTCGCGACCTTCGTCGCGCACGGCGCGGCGCAGCTCGGCATCGTCGGCTCTGACGTGATCGCCGAATTCGGCTATTCCGAACTCTATGCCCCGGTCGATCTCGGCATCGGTCATTGCCGCCTGTCGGTCGCCGAGCCCACCGCAATGGCGGCGAAGGACGATCCGCGCGGCTGGAGCCATGTCCGCGTCGCGACCAAATATCCGCACGTCACCGCCGCGCATTTCGCCGCCCGCGGCGTCCAGGCCGAATGCGTGAAGCTGAACGGCGCGATGGAGCTCGCCCCGACGCTTGGCCTCGCGCCGCGCATCGTCGACCTCGTCTCGTCGGGCCGCACGCTCAAGGAAAACGGCCTGGTCGAGGTCGAGCGGATCATGGACGTCACCAGCCGCCTGGTCGTCAACCGCGCCGCGATGAAGACGCGCGCTCGGGTGGTGCCGCTGGTCGAGGCGTTCCGTCGTGCCGTCGAGCAGGAGCAGGCCGCATGATCCGCCTTTCCACCACCGACGCCGACTTCGCCGACCGCTTCACCGCGCTCGTCGAGGACCGCCGCGAATCGGACGCCGGCGTCACGCAGGATGTCGCCGCGATCATCGCGTCCGTCCGCCGCGACGGCGAGACCGCGCTGCGCGACCTGACGCAAAAGCACGACCGCCACGACCTCGAAGCGACCGGCTGGCAGATCGACGCCGCCGACTGCAAGGCCGCGTTCGACGCGCTCGAGCCCGAGCTGCGCACCGCGCTCGAACTCGCCGCGACGCGGATCCGCGCCTATCACGAGAAACAGCGCCCGCTCGACAGCGACTCGGTCGATTCGGCGGGTGTCCGGCTCGGCGCACGCTGGCTGCCGGTCGACGCGGCGGGCATCTACGTCCCCGGCGGCCGTGCGGCCTACCCCTCGTCGCTGCTGATGAACGCGATCCCCGCCAAGGTCGCGGGCGTCGGTCGTCTCGCGATGGTCACGCCGACGCCGGACGGCCAGATCAACCCGCTCGTCCTCGCCGCCGCGCATCTCGCGGGCGTCGACGAGGTCTGGCGCGTCGGTGGCGCGCAGGCCGTCGCCGCGCTCGCTTACGGCGCGGGCCGGGTCGCGCCCGTCGACGTCATCACCGGCCCCGGCAACGCCTGGGTCGCGGAGGCCAAGCGCCAGGTCTACGGCGTCGTCGGCATCGACATGGTCGCGGGGCCGTCCGAGATCGTCGTCGTCGCGGATGCGCTCAACGACCCCGAATGGACCGCCGCCGACCTGCTCAGCCAGGCCGAGCACGACACCACGACGCAGTCGATCCTGTTCACCGACGACGCGGCGTTTGCCGACAAGGTCGCCGACGCGGTCGATCGCCAGCTCAGCGAACTCGCCACCGAGGCGGTCGCGCGCGTCGCCTGGGATGCGAACGGCGCGATCATCGTCGTCGACACGCTGGCGGACGCGATCCCGCTGGTCGACCGGCTCGCCGCCGAGCATCTCCAGCTCGCCATCCCCGACCCGCAGGGCTTCTTCGACCGCGTCCGCCATGCGGGCTCGGTGTTCCTCGGCCGCTACACCCCCGAGGCGATCGGCGATTACGTGGCGGGCCCGAACCACGTCCTGCCGACCGGCCGCCGCGCGCGGTTCGCGAGCGGCTTGTCGGTGCTCGACTTCATGAAGCGCACCAGCTTCCTCGCGCTCGACGAAGCCGCCTTGCGTGAACTCGGCCCCGCGACCGTCGCACTCGCCAACGCCGAGGGTTTGCCGGCCCACGCAAAATCGGTGGCGTTGCGGCTTCGCCTCAACCACTGATTTTTGTTCGCGCGGAGGCGCGGAGGCGCGGAGATGTTGTACGCGGCGCAGCCGCCCCGATCCTCACCAGCGGGTTATTGGAGGGCCGCTGCGCGGTAAGGTCGACACCTCCGCGCGAACCAATCTTCTTCACTCCCCCCACGCGTAAGAAACGCGAAGGGCTGACACGCAAGCCCCCCGCGCGTACAGGCAACCGCTTATGTCCAGAACCGCTCCCCGCACCAAGGAACGCGCCGCCGCGCGACTCGCCGCCGTCCAGGCGACCTATCAGCATGAGATGGAAGGTACCGCGATGCCCGTCCTGCTCAACGAATTCCACCAGCACCGGCTTGGCGCGACGATCGAAGACGTCGAATATGCCGAGGCGGACGTCGATTTCTTCGACGACCTCGTGACCGGTGCGAATGCCCGCAGCGGCGAGATCGATCTGCTGATCGAGGGCAAGCTCGCCAAGGGCTGGACGCTCGCCCGCCTCGACAAGCCGATGAAGGCGATCATCCGCGTCGGCACCTACGAACTGCTGGCGCGCAAGGACGTGCCGGTCGCCGCGGTGATCAGCGAATATGTCGACGTCGCGCACGCCTTTTACGACAAGCGCGAATCGGGCTTCGTCAACGGCCTGCTCGACGGCATCGCGAAAGAGGTCCGGGCGTAATCTATCGTCATCCTGGGCTTGACCCAGGACCCAGAGTAACAGGACGGAGCGTTCGTTACTCTGGGTCCTGACTTTCGTCAGGATGACGCTGCTGTATTGGCGGAGGACATGACCGAAGCCGAGTTCATTGCAGCCCTGCGCCGCCTCCCGCTCCACCCAGCGGCGCGCGGCCTGAACGACGACACCGCGCTGCTCGACGCAGGGCCGCTCGTCGTCACCACCGACACGCTGGTCGAGGGCGTGCATTTCCTCCCCATCGACCCCGCGCAGGATGTCGCGTGGAAGCTCGTCGCGACCAACCTCTCCGATCTCGCCGCCAAGGGCGCGGTTCCCGAGGGCATCCTGCTCAACTACCCGCTCGGCGACGACGCATGGGACCGCACGTTCCTCGAAGGCCTCGCCGACATCCTTACGGCCCATGACACGCGGCTGATCGGCGGCGACACGGTCACCCTCCCCCCGGGAGCACCCCGCATCCTCACCGTCACCGCCTTCGGCAGCGACGCCGCCGCCCCCGCCCGCGCCGGCGCGAAGCCGGGGGACGCGCTCTACGTCACCGGCACGATCGGCGATGCCGGGGCAGGACTGGCGATCGCGCTCGGCAAGCCTGGCCCGGCCGAGCTGCTCGCCGCGTATCGCCGCCCGCAGCCCCGCCTCGCCGATGGCCGCCGCCTCGCCCGCCACGTCCATGCGATGATGGACGTGTCCGACGGTCTGCTCATCGACGCCGCGCGCATGGCGCTCGCGAGTGGCCTCGCCGTCGCGATCGATCTCGCCGCCATCCCCCTCTCCGACGCCTATCGTGCCTATTCAGGCGATCGGGTCGCAGCGGCGACCGCAGGCGACGACTATCAGCTGCTGTTCGCCGCGCCCGAAGATTTCGCTACCGATGCCACCCGGATAGGGGCGTTCTTGACGGGATCGGGGCTGGTCCTTCACGATGCCGGCACGCCCGTCCCGCTGCCGCCAAGTCTAGGCTATGAGCACCGCGCCTGACGGTCGCTTGCGCAATACCCCTGCACTGATAGGTTCCTTGGACGGGACTCGGCAAAGCCGAGACCGGGGAGGAACTGAAAAAAGGGATAGTGCCGTATGACGACCGTCTATCTGGCCATGATCTGCGGCGTCATCGCCGTCCTATATGGCTTCGTCACCAGTCGGCAGGTCCTCGCCGCCTCCCCCGGCAATGCGAAGATGCAGGACATTGCCGCCGCCATCCAGGAGGGCGCAAAGGCCTATCTCGGCCGCCAGTACACGACCATCGCGATCGTCGGCGTCATCGTCGCCGTCATCCTGCTCGCCACGCTCGGCATGATCTCGACGATCGGTTTCGTCATCGGCGCGGTGCTGTCGGGGGTCGCGGGCTATGTCGGCATGAACATCTCGGTTCGGGCGAACGTCCGCACCGCAGAGGCCGCGCGCACCTCGCTCCAGGCCGGGCTGACGATGGCGTTCCGATCGGGCGCGGTCACCGGCATGCTCGTCGCGGGGCTCGGGCTGCTCGCGATCAGCGCCTTCTTCTGGTATCTCACCGGCTTTGCGGGTCACGCGCCCAACGACCGGATCATCGTCGAGGCACTGACCGCGCTCGCCTTCGGGGCCTCGCTGATCTCGATCTTCGCGCGTCTGGGCGGCGGCATCTTCACCAAGGCGGCCGACGTCGGCGCGGATCTGGTCGGCAAGGTCGAGGCGGGCATTCCCGAGGACGATCCCCGCAACCCCGCGGTCATCGCCGATAATGTCGGCGACAATGTCGGCGACTGCGCGGGCATGGCCGCCGACCTGTTCGAGACGTACGTCGTCACGCTGGGCGTCACGATGATCTCGATCGCGCTGCTGATCCAGGCGAGCGGCGCCGAGTTGATGCGTCTGATGACGCTCCCGCTGCTCGTCGGCGGCGTGTGCATCGTCACCTCGATCATCGGCACCTACATGGTCCGGCTCGGCGGCGGCAGCATCATGGGCGCACTCTACAAGGGCTTCTTCACCTCGACGATCCTGTCGATTCCCGCCATCTACCTCGCCACGCAGTACGTGCTCGGCGACCTTCACCGCGTGATCGGTGGTGCAGGCTATCTCGATCCCGCGACCGACGACCTGACCACCCAGGCCGCGCCGTCGCTGACGCAAAGCTTCACCGGCATGGACCTGTTCTGGTCGATGATGATCGGGCTGGTCGTCACCGGGCTGATCGTGTGGATCACCGAATATTACACCGGCACCAACCACCGCCCGGTCCAGTCGATCGCCAAGGCATCCGAGACCGGCCACGGCACCAACGTCATCCAGGGGCTCGCGATCAGCCTCGAATCGACTGCGATGCCGACGCTCGTCATCGTCGTCGCGGTGATCGTCGCCTACCAGCTCGCCGGGATCATCGGCATCGCCTTTGCCGCCACCGCGATGCTCGCCCAGGCGGGCATGGTCGTCGCGCTCGACGCGTACGGCCCGGTCACCGACAATGCCGGCGGGATCGCCGAGATGGCGGGCCTTCCCGATGACGTCCGACAGAAGACAGATGCGCTCGACGCGGTCGGCAACACCACCAAGGCGGTGACCAAGGGCTATGCGATCGGCTCGGCCGGGCTCGCCGCGCTCGTCCTGTTCGGCGCCTATACCACCGACCTCGCGACCTATTTCCCGCAGGTCACGGTCGATTTCAGCCTCAGCAACCCGTACGTCATCGTCGGCCTGCTGCTCGGCGCGCTGCTCCCCTATCTGTTCGGCGCGTTCGGGATGACCGCGGTCGGTCGCGCGGCGGGCGCGGTCGTCGAGGAGGTCCGCGCGCAGTTCCGCGACAATCCCGGCATCATGCTCGGCACCAGCCGCCCCAATTATGCGCGCACCGTCGATCTGGTGACGAAGGCGGCGATCCGCGAGATGATTGTGCCCTCGCTGCTGCCGGTGCTGTCGCCGATCGCGGTGTATTTCATCATCACCGCGGTCGCCGGCCAGGCCTCGGGCTTCGCCGCGCTCGGCGCGATGCTGCTCGGCGTGATCGTCTCGGGTCTGTTCGTCGCAATCTCGATGACGAGCGGCGGCGGCGCCTGGGACAATGCCAAGAAATATATCGAGGACGGCAACCACGGCGGCAAGGGATCTGAGGCGCACAAGGCCGCGGTGACCGGCGACACCGTCGGCGATCCCTACAAGGACACCGCCGGCCCGGCGGTGAACCCGATGATCAAGATCACCAACATCGTCGCGCTGCTGCTGCTCGCCGCACTCGCGGGCGGCGGGGTGGGCTGACGCGACGATCCTCCCCCGCAAGGGGGAGGTAGCAGGTGCAGCCTGACGGAGGGGGCGGCACGCGCTGCCCCCTCCGTAACACCCCCCCGCCGATACCGCCGTAACGGACCCGATAGACCGTCCGCGGATGCATCTGGCTTGGACGGACCGGCTTTTGCCCCCGCATCCTGCCCCGATGCGCAACCGCCCCGAAAACCACCTCTTCTATGGCGACAATCTCACCGTCCTCCGCAAGGAGATCGCCGACGAGAGCATCGACCTGATCTATCTCGACCCGCCGTTCAATTCGAACGCGACCTATGGCATCCTGTTCAAGGAACCCGACGGCCGCGCCTCGAACGCGCAGATCGAGGCGTTCGAGGACAGCTGGCACTGGAACGACAGCGCAGAGGATGCCTTCGACTAGGTCGCGCGCAGCGGCAACACCAAGGCGTTCGACCTGCTCAACGCGATGCGCGGGTTTCTCGGCGACAATGACATGATGGCCTATCTGGCGATGATGGCGGTCCGGCTGCTCGAACTGCACCGCGTCCTGAAACCGACCGGCAGCCTCTATCTCCACTGCGACCCGACCGCGAGCCACTATCTGAAACTTCTTCTCGACGCGACGTTCGGCAAACGGCAGTTTCAGAACGAGATCATCTGGAGCTATCGGCGCTGGCCGACGGTCTCCCACCGCTTTCAACGGATGCACGACTGCCTGCTGTTCTACAGTAAGACCGAAACGGGCAATCTGTTCAACGTTCTGACGATGCCCCCGTCGGCGAGTTCGATCAAACGTTGGCGCGGGGCGATGCAGAAAGTGACCTTCGCTCCCGACGGAACCCGCAATCCCACGCAGGAGAGCGGCACGTCGCCAGGCGTCGCGATGAACGACGTATGGGACATTCCTATCATCGCCCCGGTGTCGCGGGAGCGTCTCGGCTATCCGACCCAGAAGCCGGTGGCCCTGCTCGAACGCATCATCGGCGCGTCGTCGAACGAAGGCGACGTGGTGCTTGATCCGTTCTGTGGATGCGGCACGGCGGTCCATGCCGCGCAGAAAATGGGCCGGCAATGGATTGGGATCGACATCACGCATCTCGCCATTTCGCTGATCGAAAAGCGCATGAAGGACGCGTTTCCCCGCGTCACCTTCACGGTCGAAGGCACCCCCAAGGGCCTCGCCTCCGCACGCGATCTGGCGCTGCGCGACAAATACCAGTTTCAGTGGTGGGCGGTGTCGCTGGTCGATGCGCTCCCTTTTGGCGGCCGCAAGAAGGGGGCGGATGGCGGGATCGACGGGCTCATCTATTTCAACGATCACGATGTCGCCGCAGGAAAGATGGTCACGCACCGCGCGATCGTCTCGGTCAAGGGCGGGCTCAATCCCGATGTGACGATGGTCGAGACGCTCGCGGCGACGATCGCGCGCGAAAAGGCGCCGATCGGCGTGCTGATCATGAACGCCAGGCCCACGCGCGAGATGGAGCGCCGCGCCGCCGCGGTCGGCATCTACCGCGCCGGCGTCGACGAGACGTTCCCGCGGCTTCAGATCCTCACGCTCGCCGACCTGTTCCAGGGCAAGCGGCCGCGGATCCCCAATGTCGACCGCGCCGCCTTCCGCCGCGCCGCGCGCGAAGCCACCGGCACACAGCCCGGGCTGCTGTGACGCGCCCTTGTTTCGGACGCGGCGAACACCGACATCCAGGTCTGAGGGGCGCGTATGGGCATAAGGGCCATGCGCGCCTTTCGGGCGTGCTTTCCTTTTTCGCGAACCTGCGGTAAGGGCGCTCGTCCCGAAATTCCCCCAATTCAGAGATTATATTTGGCCAAGGAAGAACTGCTCGAGATGCGCGGCCGCGTGGTGGAACTCCTCCCCAACGCGATGTTCCGGGTACAGCTCGAAAACGACCACGAGATTCTCGGTCACACCGCCGGCAAGATGCGCAAGAACCGCATCCGCGTGCTGGTCGGCGACGAGGTGCTGTGTGAGCTCACCCCGTATGATCTGACCAAGGGTCGCATCACCTACCGCTTCAAATAAGCGCTGGCCGCGGGTCGTCCGCGGTCGTGCAGCAAGATCGAGGCAATTGTGCTCGTCCTAGCCTCCTCCTCGCCCCGCCGCCGCGACCTGCTGGCGCGGCTCGGCGTCGTGCCGTCGCGCGTTGCGTCCCCCGATATCGACGAAAGCCCGCACCGGGCCGAAGTGCCGCGCGCCTATGCGCTGCGTCTCGCGGTCGAGAAGGCATGCGCGGTCGATCGCGCCGCGGGTGAGATCGTCATCGCCGGGGACACCACCATCGCCCTCGGCCGCCGCATCCTGCCGCCCGCCGATACGCCCGACATCCAGCGCGACCTGCTCGGCAAATTGTCCGGGCGGCGTCATCACTGCCTGTCCGCAGTCTGCGTGATCGACGCCGCCGGCACCGTCCGCACCCGCCTCGCCGACACGATCGTCGCGTTCAAGCCGCTCTCGACCGCCGAGATCGACGACTACATCGCATGCGGCGAAGGGCTGGGCAAGGCGGGCGGCTATGCGATCCAGGGCCGCGCCGAGGCGTTCGTGCGCTTTCTCTCGGGTAGCCATTCGGGGGTTGTGGGGCTTCCGCTGTTCGAAACCCGCGCGCTGCTGAAGACCGCCGGGCTCGCGCTTGCCTGAATCCGGCCCCGTCTGGCTCTACGAAGCCGGCATTGGCGAAGACCGCGCCGCGCTGGTCGAGAATGACCAGATCGTCGAGGCACTGATCGAGCGCGACGACGTGGCGCTGCGCGTCGGCCATGTCGCGCGCGCGCGCCTCGTCGAGGCGCTGGGCGGCGGGCGCGGCCGCGTCGCGCTCGACGGCGGCGAGGCGCTGGTCAGCCATCTGCCGCCCGGCATCACGCAAGGCGCCAGCCTGACCGTCGAGATCGTCCGCGAGGCCCTGCCCGAGGCCGGCCGCGCCAAGCTCGCCAAGGCGAACGCCACCGATCGCTCTCCCTGCGCCGCGCCGACGCTGTACGACCGCCTCGTCGCGACCGGCCTGCCGATCCACGCCCCGCGCGCGCATGAGCCCGACGCGCTGGAGGCCGCGGGCTGGTCCGAACTGCTCGACGAGGCGATGAGCGGCGAGATCGTCTTCCCGCTCGGCGCGCTGCGGCTGTCACCGACCCCGGCGATGACGCTGTTCGATGTCGATGGCGCACCCCCGCTCGACCCGCTGGCGGTCGCCGCGGCACATGCGGTCGCGCGCGCGATCCGCCGCCACGGTATCGGCGGCTCGATCGGCGTCGACTTCCCCACCATCGCCGGCAAGGCGCAGCGCAGCGCCGTCGCCGCCGCGATCGACGCGTCGTTGCCGCCCCCGTTCGAGCGCACCGCGGTCAACGGCTTCGGCTTCCTGCAGATCATCCGCCCGCGCGCCCGCGCGTCGATCCCCGAGATCCTGCGCGCCGATCCGGTCGGCGCCGCCGCCCGCGCGGCGTTGCGCACGCTCGAGCGCACCCCGCCGACCGCCCCGCGGCGCCATGCGCTGCCCGCCGCGGTCCATGCCCGCCTCATGGCGCACCCCGACTGGCTGGCGACGCTCGCCCGTCGTACGGGCGTCGTCCACGATCTGGAGAGCCGCTGATGCCCGCCGTGAAATGCCCGATCTGCGGCCAGCCCGCCGTCCCCGATTACGCCCCCTTTTGCTCGAGCCGGCACCGCGACCGCGACCTGCTGCAATGGCTCGGCGAAGGCTATCGCATCCCCGGTCGCGCAATATCGCAAACGGGGCTAGACAGCGGTGAAGAGCCCGACTAAACGCGCCCTTCCGATCGCACGATCGGCCCTTCATCCGATCCCGATCGGACGATGCCCGGATAGCTCAGTTGGTAGAGCATGCGACTGAAAATCGCAGTGTCGGCGGTTCGACCCCGTCTCCGGGCACCATTTTTCTTCTGATATTGCAACACCGAACCGTACTTTGCGGCAGGCGTCCACGCGCGTTCAGCCGCCGCATCATGCCGTTCATGGTCCAGCCTCGCCCGCGCGGCCATCCAGCCCATAGTCTTGTCAATTGTGCTCCACATCGCATGGCGCTCTGGCATTTGAGAGCTGTTTTGGATTCACTCCGACAAATACTTGCAAAGCCCGACATCCGGGTTAGTGTGAGCGCTATCGCAAATGCTAAATTGCGCATCTCCGTCTGAAGTCGGAGACATGCAATTCGGTCGCCCATGCCTCACGCACGATGAGGCAATGCGACCCATGAGGGGAGGCAAGGATGGGCTCGACGACGTCTGCTGCTTCCACCGTTGCGGCCCAAAGCCCGACGCTCGCCCGCCGTGGCCCTGCAGTCGCGCACGTGATCAGCGTTGCCGCACTGACGTGCGCGCTGCCCGCCTTCGCGCACGACACTGCCATTCAGAGCAACACGCTACCCCTGCCCGCGATAGACGGCGCTGGTAACGACATAGTCGTCAGCCTCCGCGCACGCACGGCGGTGATGCCCGGCTCGATCGAAAACGACGCCCCGACACACCGTCTGGTGGCCAGCCCGCCTCACCACCGCGAACGTATCGATCATATCGTGCGCCACGGGCTCCAGCCCGTCTGACCTGCCAGAGGACCCATCGAATCATGCCACGCCTGCCCGCCCGTCTTGCCATTGCCGTCCTTCTTGCCAGCAGCGCGTCGGCCGCGCTCGCGGCCCCGCGTCTTGACGGCGTACTGACTGATCACGCGGTGATCCAGCGGGGTCAGCCGATCGCGCTGACCGGCGAGGCGGCGGCGGGGGAGACGGTGATGATTACGCTGGCGGGGCGTTCGGTCACGGCAAAGACGGACCGAGCAGGCCGCTTCGCTGCGGAATTGCCCGCGCTCGACGCCGGCGGTCCCTATGATCTGACGGTCGCGGCGCAGAGCGGCGCGGCGGTGCTGCACGATGTGCTGATCGGCGATGTCTATCTCTGCTCGGGCCAGAGCAACATGGAACTGGCGGTCAGCGAGGCGCAGGACCTGATCCCCGATGCGCATGCACCCGTCGACGCCGGCCTGCGCCTGCTGACCATCCCGAAGCGCGCCGCCGCGACGCCCGTCGCGCGGCTCGACGATGCGGTGCGCTGGACCGTCGCCGGCCCCACGAGCCAGCCCGCCTTCTCCGCGGCCTGCTTCTACATGGCGCAAGCGCTCCGGCGGAGCGCGGCCGTACCGATCGGTGCGATCCATGCGAGCTGGGGCGGGTCACGGATCAGCGCGTGGATGAGCGATCCCGCGCTGCGGCAGGCGGGGCTAGGCGACCAGGCGGATCTGCTCGCGCTCTATGCGCGCGATTCCGCGGCGGCGAACCGGCGTGCGATGACGCTGTGGGAGACCTGGTGGCGGACCGGATCGGGCGACGCGGTCGGGCGCGAGCCGTGGCAGCCCGGCGCCGCGCTCGACTGGCAGGCGGTGCCCGCGATGACCAATTTCGAGACCTGGGGCATCGCCGACCTCGCCAGCTACAACGGCATGCTGTGGTATCAGCGCAGCGTCGAGATCACCGCCGAACAGGCGCGCGGTCCCGCCACGCTCGTGCTGGGGACGATCGACGATGCCGACCGGACCTGGGTCAACGGGATCGGTGTCGGCGGCAGCAGTCTAGCCTCACAATCGCGCGTCTATGCGCTGCCCGTCGGCACGCTGAAGGCCGGGCGCAACGTCATCACCGTCAATGACGATGACGTCTATGCCTATGGCGGGATGACCGGTCCTGCGGACACGATGCGGATCACCTTCGGGGACGGGAGCAGCGTGCCGCTCGGCGATGGCTGGCGCTATGCGAAGGCGCGACGGATCGCGGGTTCCGCCCCCCGGGTGCCGTGGGACGACATCAACGGCGCCGGGACGCTCTACAATGCGATGATCGCGCCGCTCGGCCGGACGCGCGTCGCCGGGATCGCCTGGTACCAGGGCGAGTCCGACACCGGCATTCCGGGCTATGATCAGCGTCTCACCGCGCTGATCGCCGACTGGCGCACGCGTCTCGGCAGCCCGCAGGCCGGCTTCGCCATCGCCCAGCTCGCCGGCTACGGCGCACCGTCCTTTGCGCCAGGCGAGAGCGGCTGGGCCACTGTGCGCGATGCGCAGCGTCGCGTCGCCGCCACGGACCGCCACGCCGGCGTCGCGGTCACGCTCGACATCGGCGATGCACTCGACATCCATCCGGGCGAAAAACATGCGGTGGGGCAACGCCTTGCCCAGGTCATGCGGGCGACGGTCTATGGCGAACGGATCGCACCCTCGGGCCCGGCCATCGCCCGTGCACAGCGCGCGCCCGGCGGCGGCGTCGCGCTCGATTTTTCCGGCGTGACCGGCGCGCTGCACGCGAAAAGCGCGCGCGAGGCGATCGGGTTCGAGCTGTGCGGTGCCGCCGCCGCAAGCTGTCGCTACGCATCCGGCACGGTCGTCGGCTCCCAGGTGACGCTGCCCGGCGACGGCCAGCCCGTCACGCGGGTCCGCTATGCCTGGTCGGACACGCCCGCGATCAACCTGGTCGACGATGCAGGGCTGCCCGTCGGCCCGTTCGAAACGTCGCTTTCGTGACGCGCCGGCGGCGACGTCCGGCGAGCATGGGGGAGACGATGATGCGCGAGAGTATGATGCCCGCCCGGCGCGCGGCGATTGGCCCGTCGCTCACGCTTGCGATGGCGCTCGTCGCGGCCCCGGTCGCTGCGCAGACCAGCCCGAACGCGCCCGACCAGGCCACGGTCATGGCCACCGCGCTCGTCGCGCAGCTTCGCGCGGACGAGAAGCTGCCCCAACTGCTCAACGTCGCGCCCGCAATCCCGCGGCTCGACATTCCGGCCTATAACTGGTGGACGGAATCGCTCCACGGCGCGCTGGGGCCGATCGCGACGACCAATTTCCCCGAGCCGATCGGTCTGGCCGCCAGCTTCGATGCGCCGCTCGTCCAGGCGGTGGCAGGCGCGATCAGCACCGAGGTCCGCGGGCTCCACACGCTCGCGCGCGAAACCGGGCGGGTCGGGCATATCGGCACCGGGCTCGACAGCTGGTCCCCCAACATCAACATCTTCCGCGATCCGCGCTGGGGGCGCGGCCAGGAAACCTATGGCGAGGATCCCGTCCTGACCGCGGCGATGGGCGTCGCCTTCGTTCGCGGCCTGCAGGGCCCCGATCCCGAGCGCCCGCACGTCATCGCCACGCCGAAGCATTTCGCCGTCCACAGCGGGCCGGAAGCCACCCGGCACCAGGCCAATGTCTATGTGTCCGCGCACGATCTCGAGGATACCTTCCTGCCGGCGTTCCGCGCGGCGATCGTCGACGGACAGGCGGGGTCGGTCATGTGCGCGTATAACCGCATCAACGGTCAGCCCGCCTGTGCCAGCGACCCGCTGCTCAAGACGCATCTGCGCGGCGCCTGGGGGTTTTCGGGCTATGTCGTGTCCGATTGCGACGCGGTGAAGGACATTGCCGACAACCACAAATATGCCCCCGACGGCGCGACCGCGGTCGCGGCGGCACTGCGCTCGGGAGTCGACAATGAATGCAGCGGGGATACGCTGAGCGACACGGCGGGGCTCGACGCCCGCTATCGCACCGCGTTGCAGCACGACCTCGTTACCCCGGCCGATATCGATCGCAGCCTCGTCCGCCTGTTCGCGGCGCGCTACCGCACCGGCGATCTGCCCGGTCTGGCCGGCGCGCCCGCGGCGGTACCGGTCGACGCGGTCGGAGCCGCCGAACATCGCCGGCTCGCGCTGACTGCAGCCGAACGGTCGATGGTATTGCTGAAGAATGACGGCGTCCTGCCGCTGCGCGCCGGGACGAAGGTCGCGGTGATTGGGCCGCTGGGCGACGCGACCCGCGTGTTGCGCGGCAATTACGCATCGCCCTTGTCGGGACCGCCGGTCTCGATCCTCGAAGGTCTGCGCACGACGCTCGGCGCCGAGCGGATCACGCTGGTCCCGTTCGGCGAGTCCGTCACCGATGGCGACCGCGTTCCGACCTCCGCGCTGCAGACCCCCGATGGCAAGCCGGGCGTGCTCGCACGCTATTACAACCCGGTCGCCCCGCTGCCGACCGCTTTTGCCCCCGGCACGCGCGACGCGATCGTCGCGGCGGTGCGGTATCGGGACACCCCCGTCGTGACCCGGATCGAGCCCGATGTCGGCGACCGTCAGCTCGCGCTGGCCGGGGTCGCCGACGTGCACCGGACGATCCGGACCGGATTCCTCATCCCCCCCGAAACCGGCACCTATCGCCTCGGCCTGTCGGGGGCGGGCGGCGTGCTTGAGGTCGACGGGGTGGTCGTGTCGGACCGTCGCAAGGCCCGCTGGAACGATCTGCCCGGAATGAAGACGCTCACGCTCACCGCCGGGCGACGCTACCGCATCGCGATCGACGGCGGCGGCGGCGATCTCGTCTGGAAACGCGTATCGGACGATCCGACCGCTGCGCTGAAACGCGCCGCCGCGGCGGCCGACATCGTCGTCGCGGTCGTCGGCCTCACCTCCGATCTCGAAGCCGAGGAAACCGGCGTCAGCGTTCCGGGCTTCGCCGGCGGCGACAAGACCACGCTCGACCTTCCCGCCGACCAGATCGCGATGCTCGAACAGGCGCGCGCCGCGGGCAAGCCGATCGTGCTGGTCGCGATGAACGGCAGCCCGATCAATCTCGCCTGGGCCAAGGATCACGCGGCCGCCATCCTCGAGGCCTGGTATCCGGGCGAACAGGGCGGGCTGGCCGCAGCGAATATCCTGACCGGCCGGACCAATCCGTCGGGCCGGCTGCCGCTGACCTTCTACCGCAGCGTCGCGGATCTGCCGCCCTTCGGCGACTATGCGATGGCCGGGCGGACCTATCGCTATTTCACCGGCACGCCCGTCTATCGGTTCGGGGCGGGGCTCAGCTACACGCGCTTCGCGTATGATGCGATCCGGGTCGAGCCCGCGCCGGCCGGGGCGGAGACCGGCATCCGCGTTACCGCGCGGCTCCGCAATATCGGCAAGCGCGCGGGCGCCGAAGTCGCGCAGCTTTACCTCGATTTCCCCGACCGGCCCGGTACGCCGCGGATCGCGTTGCGCGGGTTTCGCCGCGTCGACCTCAACCCGGGAGAAACCCGCATGCTCAGCTTCGACCTGTCGCCGCGCGACCTGAGTTCGGTCGCGCTCGACGGCACGCGATCGGTCGCCGCCGGCACGTACCGCGTGACGCTGGGGTCGGGCCAGCCCGGCACCGGCGTTCCGGGCGCGACGACACGCTTCACCGCGCGCGCTTCCGCAGCGCTGCCGCTATGATCGCCCGCTCGATCCTGCTGCTCGGCACCGCGCTCGCATTCGCCGGTGCCGCCGCCTCGGCCGCCCACGCCGCCCCGCGCGATCCGCTTGCGGCGACCGGCCGGTGGAGCGCGAACGCCGATGGCCACGCCCCCGTCCCGCCGATGGGCTGGAATTCGTGGAACGCGTTCAACAGCGATGTCGACGAGGAGAAGGTGCTCGCCTCCGCGCAGGCGCTGGTCGACACGAAGCTGGTGACGCTCGGCTATCGCTACGTCAATATCGACGACGGCTGGTGGCTCAAGCGCCGCCAGCCCGACGGACGGATGATCATCCGTACCAGCCACTTCCCGTCTGCGGCGACCGGCCCCGACACGAGCTTCCGCCCGCTCACCGACCGGCTCCACTCGATGGGGCTGAAGGCCGGGATCTATTCGGACATCGGCCGCAACAGCTGCGGACAGATCTACACCCCCGATTTCAAGAACCAGCCCGAAGGCAGCGTCGCCGAACGCGAAGTCGGGCTCTACGGCCATGTCGATCAGGACATGAAGACCTATTTCCGCGACTGGAATTTCGATTTCATCAAGGTCGATGCCTGCGGTATCCGGGGGCTGCCCGCGGATGCGCCGCGCGTGCGATCGGGCCTGTATCGCGCGCTGCCGCCGCTGGTCGACATGCAGTCGCTCGGCCGGTCCGACGTGGCGGGTATCCGCCGCCTCTACGAAGATGTCGGGGCGGCGATCCGCGCCGAGGCGGCGGGACGTCCCTATGTCTATTCGCTGTGCCTCTGGGGCGCGGGCGACGTGCGGGCCTGGGGCAAGGACGTCGGCAACACCTCGCGCACCAGCGACGACATCCAGCCGCTCTGGCCGCGCATGCTGACCAACATGGACACCGTCACGCACCGCGCGCTCTATGCGCATCCCGGGTCGTGGAACGATGCGGACATGCTGTTCGTCGGGTCGGGTGATTTCGATCGCAGCCATCTCGTCGAGGCGCGGGCGCATTTCACGCTCTGGGCAATGCTGAACTCGCCGCTGATCATCGGCTATGACCTGCGCAAGCTGACGCCCGATCTGCTCGCGATCTTCGGCAATGCCGACATCGTCGCGCTGAACCAGGATCCGGCCGGCAATCAGGCGGTGCTCGCCTATGACTCGGACGAGGTGCAGATCCTCGTCAAGGCGCTGGCCGACGGCAGCAAGGGCGTCGCGGTCGTCAACCGGACCGCGCAGCCTGCCAAGGCGACGCTGACCGCCGAGCATCTCAAGCTGCGACCCGATATCGATGTCCGGTTGCGCGACCTGTGGAGCAAGGCGGACAGCAGCTTCCGCAAGGACATGGCCCTGTCGCTGGCCCCGCACGAGACGCGCGTGTTCCGCGCCGCGGGCACCCGGCGCCTTGCCGACGGGCTCTATCTTTCCGAACAGACCGGGCGGGTCAATCCGGCGGTGGACGGGGTCGCGTCGCCGCAGGCCGATCCGACCATCCACCGTTCGATCACCCCGTGGATCGGTACGCATGGGTCGGGCGAGCATGCGCAATATGGCGGCTGGGGTGGGGCCGAGGCGGACCGGGCACCCTATGGGAAGCTGTTGCGGATCGCCGGGACGGACTTCGACACGGGGCTCGGCGTGCTCGGCCAGTCGCGTCTCGAGGTGCGCAACGCCGGGTTCACGCGCTTCACGACGAAGGTCGGCGTCAACGATTCCGGCACCCCCAAGGCAGGCACGGTCACGTTCGAGGTCTGGGGCGACGGGCGCCTGCTCGCGACCTCCCCCGCGATGGCGTTCGGCATGGCCGCCGCGCCGCTGCGCGCGGACATCAAGGGGGTGCGGATCGTCGAACTCGTCGCCCGTGGTAGCACCGCGACCGCGGCGCAGCCCGTCGCCTGGGCGGAGGCGGCGCTGCTGCGATAAACCGCGACCCGCCTTCGCCTATCGTGGCGCGCCGCTAGCCGGTGCCAGTCGCGAGAGGCGAAAGCTGTCGATGTCGATCCAACCGGTGCTGCGGGCCGGCGCGTAGCAGAACAGCGCGAACTGCTCGCCCTGGAACGTACCGGTCTGCCATGCGAAGGCGAGCGGGAAGTCACCGCCGAGCCCCGTCCAGCGAACACCGTCTGCGCTATAGGCGACCCGGCCCCGGCTCGTCGTGAAATCCATGTCGGTGCGCAGCCACAGCGTATCGCCCGGCGGCAGGTCGGTAGTGGCACGCGTTTCGGTCTGCGCGCCCTCGACCCGGTCCGTCGTCACTTCCATCGCGACCCGTGCCCGGCGGTTCGCGTTGCGCGTCACGGTCAGGTTCGCGCTGATCTGTCCCAGCGTGCCGAAACCGCAGCGGTCGCCGGGTGCCAGACGAGCGATATCAAGCTTCACCTCGCCGCGGCTCGCAGGCCCCTGCCCCTTTTGCGTCAGCGTGTTGCGCGCGGACCAGAAACGCTCCGCCACGGTCGGGCGCAACCGCAGCCAGCCGGGGCGTGCGGCAAGCGACCAGCGCTCCGGGTCGGGATTATGGTTCCACTGCCATTGCAGCCCGAGCCGCCGCCGCCCGAAGTCGTCCGACGTCGCGGGCTCGGCAAAGCGATGGCCCGCGATCGGCTTGGCTGCCTGACGCGGCACGCGGCCCGGGGCGGCGGGCGTACCCCAAACCGGCCAGTCGTCGCGCCAGAAGACCGGGCTGATATTGGTCATCCGCCCGATCGCGCCGCTATCCTCCATCACGAACCCGAACCAGCGCCCGTCCGGCAGATCGACCAGCGCGCCCTGATGCCCGCCGGTCGTGTCGTCGATCTGGTCGCGGGTTTCCCACGGCCCGAACAGGCTGCGCGACCGCGATACGGAGAGTGCGAGCCGCGGCGGCAGCGCGTTGAACAGATAATAATAGTCGCCACGCCGCAGCAGCTTCGACCCTTCGGCCCCCTTGATATAATGGATCTTGCGTGATGCCGTGACGTGCGCGAGCGCGCGGTCGAGCGTCAACAGCGTGATCGTCCCGTCGGCGGTGCTCGCGGTGGCGAGATAGGCGCGGCCGTCGGGCTCGATGAACAGGCCGGGATCGAACGCCTGGCGATCGAGCTCGTGGTAGCGCCACGGGCCGCGCACGTCCCTGGCATACCAGATCCGCGTATTCTGCCCGACCGGCGTGTTCGCCAGATAATAGGTGCCCGCGTGATAGCGCAGGCTCGAGGCATAGAGCCCCTTGCGATAGGCGTTGCCGCCGACCAGGTCATATTGCGGCCGACCCTCGAGACGCGCCACCAGATGCGACGTGATCGTCCAGTTCACCAGGTCGCGACTGTGCAGGATCGTGATCCCCGGCGTGTTCGCAAAGGTCGTCGACGCGAAATAATAGTCGCGGCCGACGCGGATGATGTCGGGATCCGGATAGTCCGCATAGAGCACCGGGTTGCGGTAGCTGCCATCGCCCTGATCCGATCGCCAGACCTGCGCCGAGGCCGCGGTCGCGAAGAGCAGGGCTGCGGCGATTGCCGATCCCGCCTTCATTTGCCGAACGCCAGCGCGCGCGCGAAGAACGGCATCATCTGGTCCTGCACGCGTCCCGCGACGCCACTGGTATGATCGCCCGGATAGAGGGCGAAGCGGTTGGCGATGCCGTAGCGGTCGAGCGCCTCGTGGAATTTGACCGCGTCGTCCTTCAATCCGTCGCGGTCGCCCACGTCGATCCCGATCGCGGCATAGCGGCGCAGGTCGCCGGCATATTGGTCGAGCATGGCGAGCGGGGCGTTGGCGGCCCAGCGCGCGGTCACGTCGGGCTGGGGCTGGCCGTCCTTGACCGGCAGGTCGAGATAGAGCGGCGGGGCCTTGGGATTGGGCGACCAGGCGGCGGCGGTCGCGAGTTGCGCCCGTACGCCCCAGGGCAGCGTCGCGCCGTCCGCAGGCGACTTCAGCGCCCGGATCGTGGCCTCGATCGCCGCATCGGGGGTGCCCAGCGCGCGCGTCGACAGGCAGCAGGGGCTCATCATGTAAAGCGCGCCGAAAATATCGGCATGCTTCATCCCGATCCGTGCGGTGCCATAGCCGCCCATCGAATGCCCCGCGAGGCCGCGACTGCGCCGATCCGCGATCGTCCGGTAATGTGCGTCGACATAGGCCACCAGGTCGTGCGCGACGAAGCGCTCGAAATCGCCCACCGTCACTGACCGCGAATAGAAGGAGCCGTTGTGCACCGTCTTGCTGTCGGGCAGCACGACGATCATTTCGCGGACGCCCCTGGCGAACGCCCCCTCGATGGTCTGCGGCACATGGATCTCGCCGATCCATTGCTCCACGCCGATCGAATAGCCGTGCAGCGCATAGACCACGGGATAGCGTTTGCCCGGACTGGTCCGGTAGCCGGGCGGGAGGATGACGATGACCGCGCGGTCGGGACTATTCCCCTCCAGATTGCCGGTGATGGCGGGGGAATGGACGGTGATGCGCTCGACCGTGACGGCCTTCGCGCCTGCCACGACCGCGGGCGCCGGGGTCTTCACCTGCGCGCCCGTACTCCCGATCGATGCCAGCCCCAGCGCCGCACCCAGCAGCCACGTTCCACCACGACTCCGCATCGCATCCCCCATCCATCGTCACTGCCGAACACGTCATGCCCGGCCGGCCGGTCAGCGCAGATCGAGCACCAGCACCGACTTTGCCGGGACGGTCACGCTGAGCGTCCCGCCCGCGATCCGGGCATCGGCAAAGGGCTGCGGGGTCACCGCATCCGGCGAATCGAAGCTGTTATGCGCGTCCATCGTCGGACCGGTGACGATCCGGCCGCTCGCCTGGGTCGCCTGCAACCCCGTCATCGCGACCGAGACCGGCATCGCCCGATTGGGGTCGAGGTTGACCAGCGCGACATGCACCTGCCCCGCCGCGTCACGCACCGCCGACGCGCTGACCGCGGGCACCGCCACCTCGTCCTTGTGATACCAAGGCGAAGTCAGCGTGATCGGCAGCGAGGTCGCGCCCTGCCACGGCTTGTACAGGTCGAACACCCAATAGGTCGGCGTCTTCACCATCCTGGCGCCGTCGGTCAGCAGCATCGCCTGCAGGACGTTCACCATCTGCGCGATCGCCGCCATCTTCACCCGGTCGGCATGGCGCGCGAAGATGTTGATGTTGAGCCCCGCGACGACCGCATCGCGCACCGAATTCTGCTGTTCGAGAAAGCCCGGGTTGCTGCCCGGCGTCGGATCGTACCATGTCCCCCATTCGTCAACCGCAAGCATCACGCGCTTGGCAGGATCATATTTGTCCATGATCGCCGAATGCTTGGTGATGAACTCCTCCATCTGCAGCGTGTGCGCCATGGTGCTTGCCCATTCGCGCTCGGCAAAGCCCAGCGCCGGCCCCTTGTCGGCCCAGTTCTTGTCGCGCGGACGCGTGTAATAATGCAGCGCGAGCCCGTCGATATTCTTGCCGGCGATGCGCATCATCGCATCGGTCCATTCATAGTTGGAATCGCTCGGGCCGCTCGCGATCTTGAGCATCGGGCCGTTCGCGGACTTGGCGAACTGGGCATAGCGGTTGGTCAGATCGGCGGCATATTCCGCACGCATGTTGCCGCCACAGCCCCATAGTTCGTTGCCGATGCCGAGATACTGGATCTTCCACGGCGCGGCGTGGCCGTTGCGCTCGCGCTCCTTCGCCAGCACCGTGGTACCCTGCGGCGCGGTCATGTATTCGACCCATTGCGCGGTCTCGGCGGGCGGTGCGCTGCCGACATTGGCCGAGACATAGGTGCTGCCGCCCAGCCGGTCCATCAGCCCGAAATATTCGTGCGTGCCGAAACTGTTATCCTCGTTGACGCCGCCCCAGTTGGTATTGACCTTGGTCGGCCGCGCCTTGGTCGCGCCGATCCCGTCACGCCAGTGATATTCGTCGGCAAAACAGCCACCGGGCCAGCGCACCATCGGCACGTTGATCGCCTTCATCGCCGCGAGCACGTCGCGCCGGTAGCCGCCGTCATTGGGGATCCGCGAATTCTTGCCGACCCAGATGCCGCCATAGATGCCATGACCGAGATGCTCGGCGAACTGCCCGAACACGTCGCGGTGGATCTGCGGGCCGGGCTTGTCGGCCTGCAAGGTCGCACTGGCCGTCTCCGCCGACAGGGTCTGCGCTGCGGCGCCGCCGGACAGCGCCGTGCCCGCAAGGATCAGCGGCGCGAGCAACGACGCTGCGGTCATGCGTCCCATGCTACGAGGGCGGATGGCGCACGACCGTGCGAGGCGAGGACTGATCCGGTTCATGCTCTCCCTTTCGGCCCCTTGGCGAGGCCCCGTCTTTTGAAGTTAATAGTAGGAGTAGTCGACTCTACGCGTCCGTCAACCGCGGTTGGTGACCGATGGCCGTGTCAGGGTCGCTTGAACGTCCACCGTCCCGCCGGGCTTGCCGGATCGAATGCCGCAAGGGTCGGCGTGCTCGCACCGATCGCGACCAGCGCGAGATCCCGCCCGTCCCCGGGCACGACCTTCGGTTTGATCCGGTAACTGCCGTCGGTGAGCTGATCGATCTGCCATAGGGGCTCGGCGCCTGCGGTGGCGGCGGTGATCGTCTCGACCTCCCCGTTCGGGGTCGCGGCAAGCATGCGCGACGTGCCTGCGATCGCGATCCGGTAATAGGGGGCGCCGAAATAGCCCCCCGCCGCGGGCACCGGCGTGATCGTCCACAACTGATGCGGGCGCACCAGATAGTCCGCCAGATCCACCCGGATCCGCCCGCGTGGCCAGTCGGCAGAATCCTGTGCCAGCGTCTGGTCGGGAATCGGCCCGACCGGATCGGTCGCGGCCGCCATGAAACTGCGGCGAACGTCGAACGGAATGCGGACGATATCGGTCGCCAGACTCAAGGCATAGCCGCTGCGCTCGGAGGCGATCTCATAGGTGCCCGGCGCCACCGTCTCGCCCACGACCGGCCAGCCGTCCGTCCACCGCAGGGGTTCGATCGCAAGGACACTCCGGCCGCTGCGATCCATGTCGGCCTCATAATGGAGCGACAGCTTCTCGACCCCGCCGGCGAGCGCGATCCGTCCGAAATGCCCCGGTCCGATGCGGCGACCGCGCGCGCTGACGACCATCTTGCCGCCGCCCCGCAGCAGCGGGATCCCCATATGGTCGAGATAGGGGCCAAGCGGGCTGCGCGCCCGGCCTGCGCGAATGTGATAGGTCGAATTGGGCCCGTCGCAGCACGTGCCGTGCGTGCCCAGCAGATAGTAATAGCCGTCGCGATACAGCATCGCGGTGGCCTCCATGTCGATCGCCACGTCGACGGGCACGTTGCCCGCCATGCGCAGTCCCGTCTTCGGGTCGAGTTCGATCATCCGGATCGGGCCGAAATAGGTGCCGTAGGTCAGCCACAACCGACCCTCGGCGTAGAGAAACGCAGGATCGATCGCATCCGCGGTCTCGACCCCGTCACTCGACGCGACGACGCCGATGTCGTGGAACTTGAAGCGCGGCGATGCCGGATCGAGCGACAGCGTCCACATCATCTTGACCTGGCTGGCATGGCCGCCCCCCATGCCCCCGCCGCCGACCGCATAGGCGACGTAATAGCGGTCGCCGATCCTGATGACGTCGGGCGCCACCCCGCCGCCCGGCCGCTCGGGGCCGCCATGCCAGGTCCAGCCGTCTTCGGACACCAGCCCGCCGCCGCGGGTGCCGAACGTGTAGTATTTCCCGTCCGACAGCGTGACGGTCGAGGGATCGTGAATGAAGGGTTCGCCCGCCAATTGCGCGGCGGCGGGCGCTGCGCCCGCAAACCCGAGGCACACCGCGATCAGTCCGCACCGCATCCGGAGACCTCGCTGTTGCCGAACCGCGGTATCGCGACGGGGGCTATCGAACATGGGTCGTCAGATCGGTGATCGGGCGGCCGGCTTCGTCGACGAAGCGGACGCAGAAGCTGCTCAGCCCGGGGCCGTTGATCACCGCGCCGCGGATGACGTTGCGTCCCTTGCGCAGCGTCAGGCGATCCGACAGCACGTCGTCCATCACCATGCGACGGTCGTTGAACAGCCCGACCGCCTCGGTGCCGTTCAGCCACCAGATCGATGCCGCGTTCGAACCGACCGCCAGGCGGACGTTGCGCTGCTCGCGGGGGCTGTCGACGATCGTCACCGCCCAGAATATCACGCCATAGGTCGGCGCCCCCAGTGCCTTGGCGAAGTCGAACAGCTTGACGTCGAACCCTTTCGAATCAAGTGCATGCCAGCGCAGTGGCGCGGCGGCCTTTTCAACCTGCCCGTCCCTCGGGATTGCGGCCGGCGACCCCGGCTGGGATGCGGTCAGGGCCTGCCGGACATAGGTGGCGGTAAAGCCGGTGTTCGTGCGATTGGGTTTGGCGATCGGTTCGAGCAACAACCAGCGGCGCAGAAAGCCGTCGCGGTCGGGCGTCGTCGTCGCCTCCGACACCGCCGTGAAATAGGGCGCTAGCTCGGGCGGTATCGGTCTGGCCGCAGTCTGGGGATCCGCCACGGCGGTGATTGCGTTCGAACCCGGCGTCGCCAAAGGCTGCGCCGCCGTGCCGGGCGACAGGCCTGCCAGCAACAGCATGCATGACCAGTGCACAAGCGATCCCCGCGGTGCACGACTTCGATCGGTGATGAGCCCCGTCATCTCTCTCCCTCCGCCACGGCATCGGGTCGATCCACCGGCGCCTTCGCCCGATGCCTGCCCTGCTCGTAAGGCGCGAACGTAAGTCGATACCGCTATCATGTCCAGCCGCGTATCGGCTGGCATTCCAGGTCCTGATCACATGGTAGCGCCGCCGAAAGTTAGCGCTATAGTCGGAGTAAGAATGACCGGTCAGCGATCGGCGACATTGGGACTTGGGAGAGGGTATATGACGGGAACGGCTTGGTTTTGCCTGCTGGGGACACTGGTTTCGACCGCGATACCCGGGGTCGCGCGCGCGCTGCCGCGCGATGCCGCAGCCCCGCAGGATGCCACCGCACGACCACGCATCGCCCCTGCCCGCACAGGTCGGGCCGCGCGCCCGGACGCGGTTGCACCGACGCTTGGCGAGGCGGGCTATTACGAGGCACCGGCCGTCAACGTGCTGGTCTTCTCGAACTGGTATGACGGGCTGTTCGCCGATTCGAAGATCAGCGGCGTCGAGATCATCCAGCAGGGCGAACGGATCGCGACCAATGGCGACGTGCGCCTGTCCGCCACGCCGGGGCAATGGGATGCGACCGCGCGATTCGTCGACCGGCAGGTCGATCGCGCGGCCGGCACCGTCACCGTCACGCTCGAATATCCCGACTATAACTGGCGATACCGGATCCGCTCCTCGACCAAGGGCGCGGCCGTCGCGCTGGCGGTGATCCTCGACGCGCCCGTTCCCGCGGCGCTTGCGGGCAAGGCGGGATTCAACCTCGAATTCCTCCCCGCCGCCTATTTTCACCACGGCTATATCGCGGACGATCGCAGCGGCGTCTTCCCGCTGCACCCCGCCGACACGATGACCGCGACGCCACAGCGCAATGCGGCGAGCGGTCGCGCCGAGGGGCCGGGCGCAGAGCCGAACGCCATTGCGCAGGGCACCCGCTTCGTCCTCGCGCCCGAGGATCCCGCCCGCCGCGTGACGATCCGCTCGAGCGCGCCGGTGCAGCTGTTCGACGGTCGTAATCAGGCGCAGAATGGCTGGTTCGTGCTCCGCTCGCTCCTGCCTGCCGGGCGGATCGGGACCGTGCTCGAATGGGAGGTTCAGCCGAACAGCGTCCCGGGCTGGCTGCGCGCGCCCGTGATCGCGCATTCGCAGCTCGGCTATGCCCCCGGCGCACGCAAGGTCGCGACAATCGAGCTCGACCGCAACGATCGCACGACGGCACCGGCGCGCCTGCTGCGGGTCGGCGCCGATGGCAGCACGACAACGGTCAAGACCGCACCGGCGACCCGCTGGGGCGATTATTTGCGCTACAGCTATCACCAGCTCGATTTCAGCGACGTCCGCCAGCCCGGCCTCTACATGCTCGAATATGGCGCGACGCGCACCGCGCCGTTCCGCATCGCGGACGACGTCTATGCGGGCGCATGGCATCCGACGCTCGACGTTTACTTCCCCGTCGCAATGGATCACATGTACGTGAACGAGGGCTATCGCGTCTGGCATGGCGACGCGCACCGCGACGATGCGCGTCAGGCGCCGCTGAACCACGAACATATCGATCTCTACGCGCAGGGGCCGACCACCGACACCAAGTACAAGCCGGGGGAGCATATCCCCGGTCTCGCGGTCGGCGGCTGGTTCGACGCGGGCGATTTCGACATCCGCACCCAGTCGCAATATCAGGTCGTCCGGTCGCTGGTCGACACCTGGGAGAAATGGCGCCCGACGCGCGACACGACCGCGGTCGATTGGACCCGTCGCCGGACGGAGATCCACGTCCCCGACGGCACGCCCGATCTGCTCCAGCAGATCCGCCACGGCACGCTGCAGCTGGTTGCCCAGTTCGATGCGGTCGGTCATGCCATCCACGGCATCGTCGAGCCCGACGTCGCGCAATATACGCATCTCGGCGACGCATCGACCAAGACCGACGGACTGATCCACGATCCGGCGCTGAAGCTCGGCGAGGAACGCGGTGGCCGCAGCGGGACGCCCGACGATCGCTGGGCCTTCACGACCAAGGCTTCGGCGCTCAACTATGGCTCGATCGCCGCGCTTGCCGCCGCATCGCGCTCACTTGGCGAGGCCGATCCGGCGCTGGCCAGGACGGCGCTGGGGATCGCGACGCGCATCTGGGCGGAAGAGCAGACGCATGCCCCCGACCTGTACCAGCATGGCAACACCACCGGTGGCCCGCTCGACTCGGAGCGGTTCGCCGCCGCCGTCGAATTGCTGCGCACGACCCGCGACCCGCGCTATGCCACCGCGGTCCAAGCGTTATGGCCGGCGATGGAGCGGCGCTTCGCGTTCAACCTGCGCGACGCCGTCGCCGCGATCCCGCTCATGCCGCAAAGCTATCGCGAGGGCATGATCCCCGCGGTCCGCGCCTATGCGGCCGCGACGGTCAAAGCGGCCGCAGCAAACCCGTTCGGCGTGCCGATCACGACGGGCGGCTGGGCCGGAAGCGGCACGGTGATCGCCGGTGCGCTGAACGCCTATGCGCTGCACAAGGCGTTTCCGGACATCATGCCCGCCGATCCGGTGTTCCGCGGTGCGGAGTTCCTGCTGGGGCATCACCCCGGTTCGGACATCTCGTTCGTGTCGGGCGTCGGGACACGATCCAAGGAGGTCGCCTACGGCAACAACCGCGCCGACTTCTCGTTCATCGCCGGCGGCGTGGTGCCGGGTGTCCTGATCGTGAAACCCGATTTCCCCGAAAATCACGAGGACTGGCCGTTCTTCTGGGGCGAAAACGAATATGTCATCCCCGAAGGCGCGATGTGGATCGAACTGGCGCACGCAATGCAGGATCTTGCGGGCAAGCCCCCGGCGAAGTGACGCGCAGCGGGTGCCGCGCCTAGCGCCGCACCCGCGTGACGTGACCCATCTTACGGCCGGGCCGCGCCGTCCCCTTGCCGTAGAGGTGCAGATGCGCGCCCGGTTCGGCGAGCAGATCCCGCCAGCGATCCACGTCACTGCCGATCAGGTTCTCCATCGTCGCCTCGCGCCCGGTCAGCGTCGGCGCGCCGAGCGGCAAACCGCAGATCGCGCGGATATGATTCTCGAACTGCGAGCATTCGGCGCCCTCGATCGTCCAGTGCCCCGAATTGTGCACGCGCGGCGCCATCTCGTTGAACACCGGGCCGTCCGCGCCGACAAAGAACTCGCAGGCCAGCACGCCGACATAGTCGAGCTCGGTCGCGATCCGCTCGGCGAGCGCCGCCGCCTCGTCCGCCTGCGCCAGCACGGCGGCGGGCGCGGGCACGGTAGAGTGCCGCAGGATCGCATCGCGGTGGAGGTTGAGCGGCGGAGCGTAGCGGACGATGCTGCCATCCAGCCCGCGCGCGATCAGGATCGAGAATTCATGCTCGAACGGCACGAACGCCTCGAGCACCGCGGGTCCGCCGATCGCATCCCAGGCGTCCTGTGCACCCTCGGGCGCGTCGATCTTCACCTGCCCCTTGCCGTCATAGCCGAACCGCGCGGTCTTGAGCACGGCGGGCGTCCCGACGCGCGCCAGCCCCTCGCGCAGGCTCGCGAGGCTGTCGACCGCCGCCCATTTCGCGGGCCGGCCACCGACGCTCTCGACGAAGCGCTTCTCGCCGATCCGCTCCTGTGCGACCCGCAAGGCGCGCGGGCTCGGATGCACGGGGACGCGATCGGCGAGCCATTCGACCGGCTCGACTGCGATATTCTCGAATTCGTAGGTCACCACGTCGCAGGCGTCGGCGAAGTCAGCGAGCACGATCCGGTTGTGATAATCGGCGCGCGTCATCGTCGAGGCGGACTGCGCGGCGACGCTTTCCTGGTCGGGGGCGAGCACATGCGTGTGATAGCCGAGCTGCGCCGCGGCGGTGGCAAGCATCCGGCCGAGCTGTCCGCCACCGAGAATGCCGATGGTCGATCCGGGGGGAAGCGGCGTCATGTCGGCGTCTTTCAGGCTGGGTCGGTGGCGACGGAATCGGTCTGCGCGGCGCGCCAGGCTTTCAGCCGCTCGGCCAGCGCGTCGTCGGCGGTCGCGAGGATCGCCGCGGCGAGCAGCCCCGCGTTGATCGCGCCGGGCTTGCCGATCGCCAGCGTGCCCACCGGGATGCCGCCGGGCATCTGGACGATCGACAGCAGGCTATCCATGCCCTTCAGCGCCTTGGATTCGACCGGCACGCCGAGCACTGGCAGGTGCGTCATCGCGGCCGTCATGCCGGGCAGATGCGCTGCGCCGCCCGCGCCGGCGATCACGACCTTCAGGCCCCGATCGGCGGCGGTCGTCGCATAGTCGTAGAGCCGCTGCGGGGTCCGATGCGCGGACACGACCCTGGTCTCGTACGCGACACCGAGCGCATCGAGCGTCTCGGCGGTGTGGCGCATCGTCTCCCAGTCGGAGGTGCTGCCCATGATGATGCCGACTAGAGCCAATTTCGCCCCCCGCTTCAGGAAGCGCCGTGCCTAGCGACGCGGGGGGACGAGGGCAACGCTGTTGGTGGCATCGTACGGATCGACCGGCAAACGCGATTGCCACCATTTCCGACCGCACCTCCCCGGCGGAGGCCGGGGTCTGGGGGATGCCGTTAACGAAGCACGGCGCCTCGTCACTGCTACTTTTCCAACTGGGCCCCGGCCTTCGAGAAGAAAGGCTTACCGCTCGCTTAGATAGTAACGATCGGTCGCATTTAGGTTCGTGTCCAGATCGTACACGATCGGCTGACCCGTCGGGATCTCGAGGCTCGTGATCTCGTCGTCCGGGATGTTCGACAGGTGCTTGACCAGCGCGCGCAGCGAATTGCCGTGTGCCGAGATCAGGACGCGCTGCCCGTCCTTGAGCGCCGGCGCGATCCGGGCGTCCCAATAGGGCAGCACGCGATCGATCGTGTCCTTCAGGCTTTCGGCCTTCGGAATCGCGATGCCGTCATACCGGCGGTCCCTGGACAGGTCGAACTCGCTGCCATCTTCGAGCGGGGGCGGCGGCACGTCGAAGCTGCGGCGCCAGATATGGACCTGCGCGTCGCCATGCTTGGCCGCGGTCTCGGCCTTGTCGAGCCCGGTGAGCCCGCCATAATGCCGCTCGTTCAGCCGCCAGTCCTTCTCGACCGGCAGCCACAGCCGCCCCATCGCCTCGAGCGCGATGTTCAGCGTCTTGATCGCACGCGTCTGCAGGCTGACGAAGGTCTGGTCGAAATCGAGACCCTTGGCCGCCATCAGCTCGCCTGCCGCCTTGGCCTCGGCCTCGCCCTTGGCGGTCATGTCGACGTCCCACCAGCCGGTGAAACGGTTTTCGAGGTTCCAGCTGGACTGGCCGTGGCGGATCAGGACGAGTTTGGGCATGCGGGCTCCTGCAATGGCGAGGGACGAAATGGAAATGCGGCGATCGCCCCCTAACCGTCATCCTGACGAAAGTCAGGCTGACGGTTAGGGATCAGATCGCGTCGATTACATCCGCGAGCGTCTCGAGCATCGCGTGCGCGAGCTGCTTCGACCGCTCCGGCGACCAGCCATATTCGGCATCGGGATTCGCGTCGTGATCCTTGAACGGCATCTCGAGCGTCATCGATACCGCGCCGAAGCGCTCGGCAAGCTGGTTGGTCGACATCGACAGGTTGGCGGTGCCCGGCGCGGACTTGGGATAGCCCTTCTCGGTCTGGAAGTCGGGCGTGTGCGCCGCGAGACGGCGGCCATAATCGTAGAATTTCTCGCCATGCGCATCGGTCCAGGACGGGATGCCCTCATAGCCCGCGATGAAGTTCGCCGGGATCGCCTCGTCGCCATGAATGTCCATCGCTATGTCGACGCCGGTCACGTCCATCGCGTTGCGGACGCACAGGACCTCGGGGCTCTTTTCCGCGCTCGGCGTCGCCCATTCGCGGTTGAGGTTCACCCCGGCCGCATTGGTGCGCAGATGCCCGCGATACGTGCCGTCGGGGTTCATGTTTGGCACGACGTGGAACGTCGCCTTTTCCAGCAGCGTCGCGGTCACCGGGTCGGCCGAATCGGTCAGCCGCTCCAGCGCGCCTTCCATCCACCATTCGGTCATCGATTCGCCGGGATGCTGGCGGCCATAGATCCAGACCTGCTTGGGCCCGGTGCCGATCGTGAAGGCATCGATCGCTTGGCCGTCGAGCGACTGACCGAGCTCGCGGTGCGTGACGCCCGGCAGCAGGGCGGTCCGCGCGACCAGCGCCGCATGCATCTCCATCGTGTACGGCGCGAAATAGGCGAACCAAGCGAGGTCGGTCTCGGCGGTGAAGTCGAATTCGAGCACGCCATCGGCGTAGCGCGTTTCGATCATCCGCCACGCCTGCCGATCGGTGCTCGCCCGCGCCTTGTAGCCGGGCCAGCCGAACGGATAGGCCGAACGACCGGCATTCAGGATCCGGTAGGTCAGCGTCCGGCCCGCCGCCCCCGCCACGCGGAAGTAGAACCACTGGAAATAGTCGGAGTCGCGGTCCTTGACGATTTCCAGGTCGATCCGGTCGCCATCGACCCGCACGAGGCGGATATTGCCGCCATCGAAGGCGGCATTGATGGCGAGAGGCGTGGTGGCGGCGGCGGTCATCGGGCGATCGTTCATTTCACCTGGATAGTGCGACCGGACTCGCCGGGGAACCCCGCGAACAGCGCGCTGGCGAGCTTTTCGGCCTGGATCTGGCTCGTCGCATCGGGCTTCCTTGCGTCGGCGAAGGTCTGCGCGCGCCCCTCCCAGACCGGCGACTGGTCGAGCGACCGCTTGATCGTCACCGCCATCTCGGTGACCAGGATCGCGTCGCGGCCGCCCCCACCAATTGGGAAGCCGACCCCGCCGCCAAGCCCCACACCGCCGCCGCCCCGGCCGCCGCTGAAGCCACCGCCGCCGATCCCGACGCTGAACGGCGACCGCTTGGGCGGCCCTGCCTGCGTGGTGCGCGTAAAGGCGACGGTCGCGATCAGCATCGGCTTGGCACCCGGCGCGGGCGGGTTGTACCCGACCTTGATCAGCTGGCCCTGCACGGCGGCGGCATAGCTCTTGAACTCGAGGCTCGCAGGCGCGCCCGCGGTCAGCGGCTGGACCGCGATCGTGCCGCGGTCGAGCGGCTCGCCGAGGTGATAGCGCAAGACCTCGGTCGGCGGCAGCGACGGACCGGTCGCGCAGGCCGTGAGGGATGCGCCCGCCAGCGCGAGAACCATGATCGAACGAACCGCCATCGGGACTTCCTTAGAATGTTGCGCTACAGTAACGCTTGGACCAGCCGGGAGGGTTCCCGGCCGGAACGAGTGCGTCTGTTGCTTGACTTGGACACACCCCGCCATTAGGCGATCCCGTCTTTCCGCACACCTAGATTTGAAAAGAAGCGAATCGATCATGAAGATCCGCAATTCCCTGAAGTCGCTCAAGGATCGTCACCGCGATAACCGCGTGATCCGTCGTCGTGGCCGTACCTACGTCATCAACAAGACCAACCGTCGCTTCAAGGCACGCCAGGGCTAAACCCCTGAAGACCAGCGTCATTTTTGACGTCGGTCGTGTCCTGTACGATTGGGATCCCCGGATCCTGTACGAGCGCCTGATCGATGACGATCGGGCGCTCGACGCGTTCCTCCGCGATGTCGTCACGATCGATTGGCATTTCCAGCATGATGCTGGCCGCGACTTCGCCGACACCTCGGCGGAGCTTGCGGCGTTGCATCCGCAGCATGCCGATCTGATCGCCGTCTGGGGCCCGCGCTTCAACGAGAGTATCGGCCCGGCGATTGCGGGGATGCACGAGCTCGTCCGCGATCTCGACGCCGCCGACGTACCGCTGTTCGCGATCACCAATTTCAGCCACGAATTCTGGCCGCCGTTTCGCGCCCGCGAATCGGCGATGTTCGACCGCTTCCGCGACATCGTCGTGTCGGGCGACGAGAAGATCGTGAAGCCCGACCCCGCCATCTATCGGCTCGCGCTCGATCGATTCGGCGTGCGTGCGGACGAGACGGTGTTCGTCGACGACAATCCGGCCAATATCGCCGCCGCACGCGCGCTAGAGATCGAATCGGTGCTCTTCACCGATGCCGCCAGCTTCCGCTCGCGACTCATCGAGCTTGGCCTGCCGATTGCCGCTACGGGCGAAACGCCCCCGCGCTGAACCGTGCGCGCACGACGATGCGCGCCCGTACTTCCCATAGAAACGCCCGAAGACCGCGCATCGGATGTGCCGCGTCAGGACCGATCGTGTCGCCTGATATGGCAACCCACTCCGACGCCGCTGGCCAGCCGGAGAGTCACCTCGCCGCGCACGCGCCTACGACGAACCGCCTCCTTCCCGGGGCGGACAGAAGGAACATCATGACAACTGGTGGAAATGGTTGAGGAATGTTCATCATTTCTACGCTATAGAGAGGGTCACGGGATTGGGGTTTTTCGGGAATTTCGATGTACGATGAACAGGGCGCACGGCGAGATCGTCGTGCCATTCTAAAGAACGGTCTAGTATTGGCCGGTGCACTTGCAGTTCCGAGTGCGGTATCTGCAACACAACGTCTTACGGCACGCGATTTGAAGCCGATGACTCAGCCACCATTGCCGCGTTCGCCGGCGATGCCGATTTCGTCGTCGCGCGTCGTGCGCCCCGAATTGCTGCGCCAGGCGATGGCCGCGCTGGGTCGCAACGGCAGCCGGATCCCGCATCACGACCGGATCGCGATCGCCGATTTCACCGCCTCGTCGTCGCAGCCGCGGTTCCACTTCGTCGACCTCGCCAGCGGCCGCAGCACGTCGCTGCTCGTGTCGCACGGCAGCGGCTCGGACCCCGCGCATACCGGCTATCTCGAGCGCTTCTCGAACGCGTTCGGCTCGAATGCGTCGTCGGAAGGCGCCTTCGTGACCGACGATTATTATGTCGGCAAACATGGTCGGTCGCAGCGGCTGATCGGGCTCGATCGCACCAACAACAACGCACTCGGTCGGGCGATCGTCGTCCATTCGGCCTGGTATGCGAACAAGGACATGATCGCGTCGCACGGCATGCTCGGCCGCAGCCAAGGCTGCTTCGCGGTCGGCGAGAAGGACCTAGACCAGGTGTTTGCACGCCTCGGCCAGGGCCGTATGATCTTCGCCGCGAAGGTCTAAGGCGCACACGCCGGTTGGCGCATCGCGCGGCGTACGCCGCCGATCGCCCCGGACCATAGCAGCGCGGGCAGCCCGGCATAGCCAAGCCCGAGATGCGCCGGCCGTGCGGCAAGCAGGTCGGCGACCCCGAGCGTCCCCGCACGCAGGCCGGCCCGCCCGACACCGCGCCAGCGCCGCGCGGTTTCCCACCGGATCAGCCGGCGATCCTCCCCCGAACAGCGATGCCGTGCGAGAAACTCGGCCTGGATCACCCCCAGTGCGCTGCCCAGCGCCGTCAACGCAGCACGATCGCGCACCGCGCGCCGTGCCAGGATGTGCGCCACGATCAGCGCTGCGATCCGGTCCACCCGTTCACCGAACAGATCCGCATGCCGCTCGGCCAGAATCGCCGCGGCCACGGTCTCCATCCGCTCGGTGAACCGCTTCGAGACCCCGCCCGCGTGCACCCGGTACACCATCAGCGGCTCGTCGAGGCGTCCGATCGCGCCGAACCGGCCGATCCGCTGATACAGGTCGAAATCCTCCGCATAGAGCCGCTCGGGCCGCATGAACGGATCGAGCCGCCGCGCCGCGTCGCCGCGAATCATGACCGATGACCAGATCAGCGGGTTCTCGATTCCCGTCAGCCAGTCGATGAGCATGGGCGTGGTGATCGCGGCATGGTCGGACGGCCTGATCACGCCGTCGACGAGCAGGTCCGCCGCCGTCCCGAGCAGCACGGTCGCCGGGTTCGCCTCCAGATACGCGACCTGGCGGGCGAAGCGGTCGGGGCGACACAGATCATCGGCATCGAGTGCGGCGATATAGCGGCCCCGCGCTGCAGCGACCCCGGCGTTGCGCGCCAGCACGGGGCCGCCATTGACCGGCATCGCCACCAGCCTGACGCGCGGATCGGACCAGCCCGCAACGCAGGCGCGGGTCGCGTCGGTCGAGCAGTCGTCGACGACGATCACCTCGAAATCGGTGAAAGACTGCGCGGCGAGGCTGTCGAGCGTGGCGGGCAACAAGGCTGCGCCATTATACACCGGCACGACGACGCTGATGACCGGATCGGGCCTTGGGCGGACGGCATGCGTCATCGAGGGGGAGCGCTCGGCATCCCCCTCCCCTTGCACGGTCAGGCTTTAACGGGCGATTACGTAGAGTTACGCGGCCCGCCGCTCAGCGCGCCCCTCGCTCAGCCCTTCGCGATCCAGGCATCGCCGATTTCGCGCAGCATATCGAGCGGTACGCGCCCATAAGCGAGCACCGCCGCATGATAGGCCTTGAGGTCGAACGCCGTGCCCCTCTTAGCCTTGGCGCGCTCGCGGATATCGACGAACACCGAATGGCCAAGCTTGTAGCTCGCCGCCTGGCCCGGGTTGACGCAATAGCGCTCGACCTCGCGAGTCGCGAAGCCCTCCGCCTCGCCTTCCGCGTCGATGAAATGGCGGATCGCCTGTTCGCGGGTCCAGCGCAGGTGATGGATGCCGGTATCGACGACGCAGCGGTTCGCGCGGAACAGCTGGAATTTCAGATAGCCGAGCCGCCCGAGCGGATCGTCGTCATACATCCCGATCTCGTCCGCGAGCTGTTCGGCGTAGAGCGCCCAGCCCTCGCCATAGCCCGAAAAGCTCGTCATCTTGCGGATCAGCGGCAGCCGGGTGTTCGACAGCGCAAGCCCGCTCTCCATCTGATGCCCCGGCAGACCCTCGTGATAGACCGTCGTCGCGAGGCAGAATTTGGGCCAGTCGGCGCTGTCCTTCAGGTTAAAATAGACCAACCCCGGGCGCGAGCCATCGATCGCCGGTGGCTGCGCGAACGCCGCGGCGGCACCGGCCTCGGTCTGCGCAGGCACGCGCCGCACTTCGAAGCCATAAGGCGGCATCCGCTCGAACACGCTTGGCAGCTTCGCGCGGATCGCGGCGAGCCGGTCGTTGCAATAGGCGATCGCCTCGCGCTTGCCCGCATCGGTGTTGGGATAGAGCTGGTCGGGATTCTTGTAGAGCGCCGCCATCCGTGCGCCGATGCTGCCCTTGCTGTACCCCTGTTTGCGCAACAGCGTATCGAGCTGCGCCGACAGCATCTTCGCCTGGTCGAGCCCGAACCTGTACACTTCGTCGGGCGACAAATTGGTCGTCGTCGTCGCGTGCAGTGCGGCGGGATAGAAGGCGGCACCCTCCTTCAGCTTCCACACGCCGGCATCATGCGTGGCCGTCCGGCGGAGGTCGCGGGTCGCCGCAATCTGCCGGTCGAGCGCGGGCAGCACCGCCGCGTCATAGATTCGCGCGGCATCGCGGCCATAGCTTTCGCCCAGCCCCTTGGCCGCCGCGCGCCGGACGAGACTCTGCACGACCAGCGCCTCGCTTGCGGGCTGGCGCGTCTTGGTCATCTGGTCGAGCGCGAGGTCGAGGATGAAGTCGGGGGCGACCACGCCGACGCCCGCGTCATGCTGCATGCGCGCGGTGTTCGCGTCGATCTGTCCGGCAAACGCCTGGAGCCGCTGCAGATAGGCGTCGGCATCGCCCTTCGTCTCGATCCGGTGCTTGGTGTCGAGGAAATCGGGCACCGACTGATACGCACCCGACAGCTGCGACACGACATAGGGGCTGGGGCCATAGGACGTGCCGCCGAAATCGAACGCCTGCACCGCCGCCGCCGACCGCCGCGTATAGATCACGCAGTCGAGGTCGATCAGCTCCGCCGGCGACAGCCCGGCGCGGTCGATCGCTGCAAGCTGCGCCAGCTCGGCCCTGGTCTGGGCCTTCGCCGCGGCGATCCCCGCCGCCGACGGATCCGACAGCTTCGCGCGCAGATCGGCATTGGCGCCGGTGTCGAGCCCGAGCGAGGTCGCACTCTCGGGACTGCGCCGCAACTGCGCCTGAACGAGCTGGTCGAACAGTCGCGACAGCGGCGTCGCGGGCGCCTCGGCCGCCTGCGCGAGCGCCGGCAACAGCGATGCCGCGCCGCCCAGCATCGTGCCGGCGAGCACCGCACGGCGATGGATCTTCAAACTCATCCCACTCTCCGAAATGCAAACGGCCCGCCTTCCACCGGGAAGACGGGCCGTTCTTCGTCACGTCATGACGCCAGAGGCGATCAAGCGGTGCGCGTTCCCGACAGCGGGAAGCTGCCGAAGGCGCCTGCACCGACGGTGCCGGTCATCGTGTCGCCATCGACGGTCGCCTTGCAGTCGAGCGTCATCGGCATCGGCACGGTCATCGCCTGCTTCCAGCTCAGCGTGTCGCCATCGACCTCGCCGGTCACATCCATGCCGCCCATCGCACCCGACACCGCGCCCGAAAAGCTAGTGTCCGCGCTGTTCACGGTCAGCGTCATCTTCTGATCGCCCAGCGGCGACTTCACGACGCAATCCCAGCTGCCATCGACATTTGCCATGCTATTCTCTCCTTCGATTACTTGGCCTTGGCCGCAAGCGGCGTCACCGGAACCACCGGCAGCCCCGCGACCGAAGCCGCGCTCACGACCTCGACCGGCAACCCCAGGCTGTCAAGCTGCGGCTTGACCGTCTTGGCGTCGCCGACGACCACCCAGGTGAATTTCTTCACGTCGATGACGCCCGCGATCGCGGTGTTCAGCTGCGGCAAGGTCAGCGCGCCGTAGCGTCGCGTGATCGTCGCGTAATAATCGTCGGGGCGCTTCAACAAATCATTCTGCTGCATCGCGCCGAGCACCGCGCCCGACGTCTCGAAGCTGCCGGGCAACGCGCGAATCCCGCCGTCGATCGCCAGCCCGAATTCGGTCTTCGTCATCGGCTTGGTCGTCACGAACTGCGTCACGTCCTGCTGCAGCGCGGTGATCGACGGGCCGGTCTTGTCCGCCTGCACCCCGGCCGAAATGCCATAGGGCGCATCGAACGCGGCCGTCTGGAACCGCCCGCCCGCGCCATAGGACCAGTGCTTCTCCTCGCGCAGGTCCATGTTGATCCGGCTGAGGAAGCTGCCACCCAGCGCATCGTTCGCGGTGTTGAACACCAGCATGTCGTCGCTGCCCTTCAACCCGGTCCGCTGGCCCGCGAGGATCAGCGACTGCGGGCTGTTCGGCCGATCGACCAGCACGATCTTCGGTGTCAGCGGCGTGCGCGTCGTCGGGAAGCTCTTGACCCCCGCCGGCCCCTGCGCCGTCCAGTCGCCGAACCCGCGATCGAGCACCGCCCTGACCTCGGCGAGCGGGCGGTCGCTGACGACGAAGATCTTCGCCTTGTCGGGGCGCAGCCACGCCTGCTGGAACGCAACCAGGTCGGCGCGCGTCAGCGCGGCGACCGCCTTCGGATCACCGCCACCCTGTGCCTTGCCGTAAGGGGTATCGCCGTTGATCAGCTTCCCGATCACGCGGTTGCCCAGGCCTTGAGGGCTGGTCAGTTCCTGCTGGATGCCGGCCAGCTGCTGATTGCGGACCCGGCCGACCTCCTCGTCCGCGAAGGCCGGATTGCGCGCGATATCCGCAAACAGCGCGACCGCGGGCGTCAGGTTCGCGCTCGGCACGCTCATCGACAGCGTCGTCCGGTCGAGCGAGGTGCCCGTCCCGATCGACGCGCCCAGCCGCTCGCGCGCCTCGGCCAGCGCGATGCCGTCGAGCGTCCGCGTCCCCTCGTCCATCACGCTCAGCGTCAGCTGCTGCGTGCCGAGCTTGTCCGCGACATCCGCGGCATAGCCCGCGTCGAAGCTCAGCACCGCCTGCGTGATCGGCACCGCGTCGCGACGCGCATAGACGAGCTCGATCCCGTTCGACAGCCGCGCGCGCTCGACCGCGGGAAAGGCAAGCCCGGTCAGCGTGCCGACCGCGGGAATACCGCCGGCGCGCGTGCCCTTGACCGGCGTCTCGGCCGCGGGCTTCACCGCGACCGCAGGCGGCACGACCGCCTCCTCATATTTGTCGCGCTCGCCGTCGACCACGGTCAGCGTGTAGGCGGGGCGCGTCAGCCAGCGCGTCGCGGCGGCCTTGACGCTCGCCGGCGTCTGCGCCGCGATCGCCGCCAGCTCCTTCTTGTAGTGGCCCGGGTCGTTCGCATAAAGCGCGCCGCCCGCCAGCGCGACCGCCTTGCCGCCGAACCCGCCGACCGATTCATAGCCGCGGATCCGGCCCGCAACGGCCTGCGTCTGGACGCGCTGGATCTCGTCCGCGGTCGGTCCGGTCTTCAGGAAATCGGCAAGGATCTCGTCTAACCGCTTCGACACGACCGCGGGGTCGACGCCCGGCCGCACGATCGCGCGGATCGTGAACATGCCGATCTGCGCCATGTCGCTATAGCCGGCGGACACGTTGACCGCGAGTTTCTCCTTGCGGACCAGCGCATTGTCGAGCCGCGACGAGGCGAGCCCGCCCAAGACCGTACCGCCGACGTCGAGCGCCGCGGCGTCGGGATCGAGCATCCCCGGCACCGCCCAGTTCTTGGTGATCATCACCGCGGCGACGCGGTCCTTCATCACCTCGTTCACCGGCGCGGCGAGCGTCGGCACCGTGACGGTCGGCAGGACTGACTTGGGGCCCGTCTTGATATCGCCGAAATATTTCTCGACCAGCGGCCGCGCGGTCGCCGCATCGACGTCGCCCGCGAGCACAAGCACCGCATTGTTGGGGCCGTAATGCGAGCGGAACCAGTCCTTCACATCGGCAAGGCTGGCGCGGTCGAGATCCGCCATCGACCCGATCGGGGTGTGGCCATAGGGCGTGTCCGCGGGGAACAGCCCGCCGAACAGCTTGTACTGGACGAGGCCGTATGGCTGGTTGTCGCCCTGGCGCTTCTCGTTCTGGACGACGCCGCGCTGCTCGTCGAGCACGCCCTGCGTGATCGCGCCGGTCAGATGCCCCATCCGGTCGCTCTCGAGGAACAGCGCGCGCTCGAGCGCGGCGGCGGGGACCGTCTCGAAATAATTGGTTCGGTCGAACGAGGTCGTGCCGTTAAAGTCGGTCGCCCCGACCTCCTTCAGCGGCGCAAAGAAATCGCCCGGCGCATTCTCGCTGCCGTTGAACATCAGATGCTCGAACAGATGCGCAAAGCCCGTGCGGCCCTGCGGCTCGTGCTTCGACCCGACGTCATACCAGACCGATACCGCGACGACCGGCGCCTTGCGGTCGGTGTGCACGATCACGCGCAACCCGTTCTTCAGCGTGAACTGCTGATAGGGAATATCGACCGAGGTGACGAGCGTGGCGACCGGTGCAGGCTTTGCGACCTGCGCGCCAACCGGCGCGACAAGCGCGGCGGTGGCGACGCCAGCTAGGGCCAAGAGCTTCAACGACATGGATCTTTCCCCGGAATACGACGACTGTTATACCAAGGTATAACAGTGGATCGCCGCCCCGCAAGCTGCCGCCTTCGCGGTTGGCGCGGATCTCGATCGATCCTTTGCGCCACGACCTGCGCCGCCCGCCCGTACCATTGCCGGATCCGCTCCAGTGGCTAGCGCAGCAGCCCCGCAGCGCGGAGCGCACCGTTGATCATGTCGCCGACCTGCGATCGGCCCGGACTGTGGCTCCATGGGTGCGGACGGGGCGATGCGGGCTTCGGCTTCGCGCGGGTCGCCGCCGCGCGCGCCGATGGGCGCTCGATCAGCCCGAAGAACGCGGCGCTGTGCAACGTCGACGAGATCCCCGCCTCCAGCATGTGCGGACCCGGCTGGCCGAGGCCGTCAGCGCCCGTCGTGGCCAGCGGTGTGCCATGGCCCAGCCCGCGGATCCGATACTCCTCGACCGCGGCACGGCCCTGCGCGTCGCGCCAGAGGCGATGGGCATGGCCTTCGACCTGTTCGACCTCGTCGGGTGCGTAGGCGAGCCCGTGCACGCCGCGCCACTGTGCGACGATCGCATCGGCATTGGCGGGCACCACGGTCGCATCGGCATCGCCGTGCCAGACCGAGACGCGTGGCACACGTCCGCCGGCCGGCGCCGCGCCGTCGACCAGCGCGGCCAGCGCGGGATCGGCGGGCAGGCCCCGCCCGCGCATCCGGTCGAGCGCCTGCGACATCGAGGTCGCGGTGCCATAGGGAAGACCTGCGATAATCGCCCCGGCAGCGAACAGCTCGGGATAGGTGGCGAGCATCACGCCAGCCATCGCGCCGCCGGCCGACAATCCCGTTACATAGATGCGGTCGGGATCGATCGCGACGTCGCGGACCATCGTCGCGATCATCGACCGGATCGACTGCGCCTCACCGCCACCGCGGCGGATATCCTCGGCGTCGAACCAGTTGAAGCAGAGATTGCCGTTATTCGCGCGCTGCTGCTCGGGATAGAGCACGGCGAACCCGTGCCGGTCGGCAAGATCGGACCAGCCCGCCCCCCGGTCATACCCCGTGGCGGTCTGCGTACAGCCATGGAGAACGACGACCAGCGGCATCCGCCGGTCGGACGTCGCCTCGGGCACATAGGTCAACGCACGCAACGCGCCGGGATTCGCGCCGAATGATTCGAGCGGGCGCAGGCGTGAGTCCTCGTTCTCTGGCTGCTCGGCGAAGCGCGCCGCCGCGGCGCGTTGCGCCTGCGCCAGTTGCGCGAGTGTTTCCGAAAGCCTGGCCATCGATCGTCCCGTCATGCGCGCCCGACGCCTTGACGCCCGGCTCCGTGAATGGTGCAGTGCAGCATATCTTGTGCCGCCCCTGCCCGATCACAAGGGCAAATCGCCGCCGGAGCTCAGCCGTGAGCCCGCGCGAAGGCGGCGGCGTCGGCGACCTGCGCGTCGATCGGGCGGATGCCGGTGTAGAGCACGAACTGCTCGAGCGCCTGAAGGATCGCGACCTCGGTGCCGGTGATGCAGCGTTTCCCCGCCGCAGCTGCGGCGCGCAGGAACGGCGTTTCCGGGGGATATTGCACGACGTCGAACGCAATGGCGCTCGTCGCAATCATCGCCGGCGGAAAGGCGAGCGCGTCCGCATCGGCTCCCGTCATCCCCATCGGCGTGACGTTGATCAGCAGGTCCGCCTGCTCTTCGGTGTGAAGATCCGCGGCCCATGCGAAGCCATAGAGATTGGCGAGCGCACGCCCGGCGGGTTCGTTGCGCGCGACGATGACGCCGTCGCGGAAGCCCGTGTCGCGTAATGCCGCGGCGACCGCCTTCGCCATCCCGCCCGACCCGCGCAGCACGAACCGCGTTGCCGGATCGATATCCGCAACCAGTGCCGCGACCGCGGCATAATCCGTGTTGTGCCCGGTCAGCACGCCATCGTCGTTCACGATCGTGTTGACGCTGTCGATCGCCGCGGCCGAGGGCGCGAGTCCATCGAGCAGCGCGATCACCGCCTCCTTGAACGGCATCGAGATCGCGCAGCCGCGGATGTCGAGCGCCCGGATACCGCGCACCGCGCCCTCCAGGTCGCGGGTCGAGAACGCCTTGTAGACATAGTCGAGTCCGGTCAGCGCATAGAGCCGGTTATGGAACCGGGTCCCGAAATTGCCCGGTCGCGCCGACAGCGACATGCACAGGCGTGTATCGCGCCCGATCAGCGGACGAGCGGGTTCCGGGGCTGAGGTCTGTTGGGTCATCGCCATAAAATAGGACGGCGATCCGCCGGGGTCGAGATACAAGCGCGGCGGAACAAGCGCCGCTACCCGGCGTAGAACCGGCGATGCGCGTCGTGACCCTTGCCGAACCGGACGATTTCGATGGCTGGCGCGATGCAGCGCGCGGCCTGATGGCCGATGACGTGCCCCCCGACGACGTGGTGTGGCAGGCGGGTAGCGCCCCTGCGGACCTGTTCGGGACGGTGCCACCGGATCCTCCTGTAGCATCCGCGCCGCGGGCTGCCTCCGCGACCGTCTCGGTCCCGCGCGCGTTCCTCGATCTCGCCCGCAGCGTCATCCTCGGCAGCGATCCGGAGCGGTTCGCGTTGCTCTACACGCTGCTCCACCGGCTGCGCCGCGAACCCAAGCTGATCGAGGATCGGGCCGATCCTCTCGTGCGACGGCTCGAACGGATTGCGAAGGATGTCCGCCGCGACATCCACAAGATGCGCGCGTTCCTGCGCTTCCGCGAGGTCGAGGAAGAGGGCGCAACCCGGTTCGTCGCCTGGTTCGAACCCGATCACCACATCGTCCGCGCCAACGCCGCCTTCTTCGTCAATCGCTTTGCGAGCATGCGCTGGTCGATCCTGACCCCCAACGTCTCGATCCACTGGGACGGGACGATGCTCAGCGAAGGGCCGGGCGCCAAGAAGACCGACGCACCCGAGGGCGATCCGACCGAAGAAGTCTGGAAGACCTATTACGCCAGCACCTTCAACCCCGCGCGCGTCAAGATCGGCGCGATGTTGAAGGAAATGCCCCGCAAATACTGGAAGAACATGCCCGAAACCGATCTCGTCCCCGGCATGATCGCCACCGCACAGGCGCGCGAGAGCGGCATGATCGAGCGCGCCCGCGACGTCGTCGGCGGCAACAGCATGATCGCCTGGGAGGCGCTGCGCGACGAGGCCGCGGGCTGTACCCGCTGCCCGCTCTACAAGCCCGCGACCCAGACCGTGTTCGGCGAGGGACCGATCGACGCGCCGCTGATGTTCGTCGGCGAACAGCCAGGCGACCAGGAGGATCTTGCCGGGCGGCCGTTCGTCGGCCCCGCCGGTCAGATGTTCGATCGCGCGATGGCGGAGGCGGGACTCGACCGCAGCCGCGCCTATGTCACCAACGCGGTCAAGCATTTCAAGTTCGAACAGCGCGGCAAGCGGCGCATCCACGCCAAGCCCGGTGCCGGCGAGATCGAGGCCTGCCGGTGGTGGATCGAGCAGGAGCAGATGCTCGTCGCGCCCAAGGTGACGGTCGCGCTCGGCGCCACCGCGGCCCGCTCGCTGTTCGGCAAGGTGATGACGATCGGCAAGGAACGCGGCCGCGCGCTGCAGCTTCCCGGCGGCGGCGAGGCATGGATCACCGTCCATCCCAGTTACCTGCTGCGCCTGCCCGACAAGGTTCAGGCCGACGAGGAATATGCGCGATTCGTCGAGGATCTGCGAATGGCCGGCACGCGGCTGGCTTAGGCGAACCGATTGGCCCTTCCCTTCGCGCGCCGCATCGCGCAAATCCCCGCGCCATGTTCGAAAAGATTCTGGCCGTGCTGGCCACCTTCACGATCTGGGTGATCTCGTCCGGCGGCTATGTCGGCATCGCGATCCTCATGGCGATCGAAAGCGCGTGTATCCCGCTTCCATCCGAGATCATCATGCCGTTCGCCGGCTATCTGGTGTCGACCGGCCGGTTCGACCTGTATCTCGCCGCCACCGCGGGCGCGATCGGGTGCAACCTCGGCTCGATCGTCGCCTATGAGGTCGGCAAGCGCGGCGGTCGACCGATGGCCGAGCGCTGGGGTCGCTATGTCCTGATCGGCCCGGGCGAGCTCGATGCAGCAGACCGGTTCTTCGCGCGCTGGGGCAGCATGGCGGTGCTGATCGGGCGGCTGCTCCCCGTCATCCGCTCGTTCATCGCCTTTCCGGCGGGTGTCGCGCGGATGAAGCTCGTACCCTTCCACCTCTACACCTTCATCGGCTCCTGGCCGTGGTGCTTCGGGCTTGCCTGGGTCGGCATGAAGCTCGGCGACAAATGGGACAGCGACCCGCGTGTGAAGGCCGCCTTCCACAGCGCGGACCTGCTGATCGGCATCGTCCTGATCGCGCTGGTCGGCTTCTACATCTGGCACCGCGTCCGCGGGCTGAAGCGTCACCCGTAACCACGACGCCGGGCAAGCGCGCGCAGGTCTTCGTCACGCGTCGGTGCCAACGCCTGCACACGGCGCTGGTACGCGGCGACGATCTCCGGACCGGCCTGTGCGGGTGAGCCGCTGTCAAACGGTGGCTGGGGATCATATTCGAGCGCCAATTGCACCATGCGTGCATGCGCCTCGCCGCGGATTAGCGCGATCAGTGTCAGCGCAAAGTCGATGCCCGCCGTCACACCGCCGCCGGTGACTCGGTTGCGATCGACCACGGTGCGCGCGTCGACGGGGATCGCACCGAAGAGCGGCAACATGTCACGCTGAGCCCAGTGGCACCCCGCGCGGTACCCGTCGAGCAATCCCGCGGCACCCAGGATCAACGAGCCGGTGCAGACACTGGTGACCCATGTCGCGCCCGCCCCGACGGCCCCCACCCATGCCATCGCTTCGTCGTCGGCGATGACGTCGTTGAGTCCGAAGCCTCCCGGGACGCAAAGGATATCCGCGTACGGCACCTCGGCAAAGATCGCGGTCGGAAGGATCGAAAACCCGGCGTCGGTTGGCACCGGATCGCGCGTCTTCCAGACGAGATCGACCTGCGCCTCGCCAAGCCGCGACAGGATCTGGGCAGGACCGGTGAGGTCGAGCTGGGTGACGTTGGGAAACAGTAGGAAGGCGATACGAAAAGGGTCGCGCATGGCACAAGCTCCGTCCAGAGGGGCTGCCCAGGCGCGCGGCGGAACCGTCCGCGCTTCCCCGTGGTGATCCACTCGGCGCCAGTCACGCGGACGCGCCAACGCTATGCGGTTGTCTTTGACGACGCAACAGCATCGACGGGTTCGCGCGCTGAACGCAAACCGGTCGCGGCAGCCTATGGGAGAATGGGCACCTCGGCTGCGCGCTCCTTGTTTTCGCGGCGCGCTTCGCGAACGCGCTGCCCGAAACATCCGGTTGCGCCGCCAGGGCCGACGGTCGAGCAGCTGCCGATGCTGTTCGCACCGACACCGGTGCCGAGCGTGCCCTGCGCCTTGGCCGCCCAGCTCTCATTTTCGGGCGTCACGGCGAACTCGCGCAGCTCCTTGGGGACGCGATATTGCTCCTGCGCGCTGCGACGCACGCAGATGACGATTTCCTCGCCCTGTGCATTGGTCGGGCAGCGCTCGTTGCCGAACAGCGTGAGCACGCCGTTGACCGGGGCGCTGCGCGACACCTCACCCGGCGCGGACGCGGGCTTGGCTGCGGGGGCACCGGGCTTGGCCGGGATGGCCGCACCCGACGTCACCGTCTGCGCCGCCACCGGACCGGCGACCAGCAAGGCCGCCGCCATCATCATCCTCATACGCACCACTCCCATAATCCGTATCTGTTGGCCGACAGGATCGGCGATCGTCGGTGGCCCTAGGCTGAACGCTGCAACGCCACGCGTTTCAGTCCCAACGGCCGGCGCCGCGGTCAGATCCGTTTCGCGGTCGCGATCGCGACCTTGCAGCCCAGCCGGATCAGCGCGCTCATCACCGGATAGCCGGGGGTTTCCTCCGCCCCGGCAGCGATCGCGGTCGCCTTGTGCTCCAGCTCCTCGGCCTGGAAATCGAGGATCGCCGCGCTCAGTTCGGGATCGCTGTCGCCCAGTGCGACGAGCTGTTCGGCATAATGCTTGTCGATCTCGGTCTCGACCGCCGCGGTGCAGGCCATCGCGGCACGCGGGCTGATCGCGGCAGTGACCGCGCCAAGCGCGAAACCCGCGACCTTCCAGATCGGCTGCAGCACAGTCGGCCGCACACGCCGCTCAACAATCATCCGGTCGAAGAACGCGCGGTGACGCTCCTCCTGCTGCGCCATGTGATGGATCAGGCGCGACGACGGGTGCCGGTCGCCCAGCACCGCGAGCTGCCCCGCATAGATGCGGATCGCGCCATATTCGCCGGCTTGGTCGACGCGGACCATCGCCTCGCTCGGGTGCTTGCGATCGCCCGGCTTCCAGCCGGTGCCGCGCGGGACGGTCGGGATCGGGGTCGCGGTGGTCATCGTGTCTTCCTCATCAGCACGAAGATGGTGATCGCGCCGCCCAGGGAAAAGATCGCGTTGAACCCGGCGAGCGAAATCCCCGCCAGCGACCACTGCGCCGAATCACAGCGCACCATCGGCGCGTTCATGATCGCGGCGAGCCGTTCGGCCGGCGTCGTGCCCGCCATCGACACCGTCGTGGTGCAGGCGGTGATGCCGTTCCACCAGTGATATTCGACCCCGGCATGGAACAGCCCGATCGCGCCGCTGATCCCGATCAGCAATGCCGCGACGAGCACCAGCGAGGCGCGCAGCGAGCGCTGCGGCACCACGAACGTCGCCGCCGCGAGCAACACCGCCGAATAATGCGGCCAGCGCTGCCAGTGGCACATCTCGCACGGATAGAGCCCGCCCAGATATTGCGACCCGAGCGCCCCCAGCAACAGCAGCAGCGGCAGCACGAGCGCGATCGACCGGGCGATCTCCTCGTTCTTGGTCATCCCCAGCCCGCGGCGTACGCTCACTTGACGGGTGCCTTGGTCGCGGCGGCGACCTGCGCGGCGCCGCCGAGCCGGGCGACCGTCTTCAGCGCATAATAAAGCTGGAAGTCCTCGACCCCCTGCTTCTTCAGCGCCTCGGGCGTCGCCGAGAAGCGCGGATCGTCCTTGGTATCTTCCTCGAGCACCGCATTGTCGGCCTTCACCTCGTTGATCAGGTGACGACGCAGGTCGGCCTCGCGGAACACCGGGCGCGCCTTGTGATCGGGATCGCTGATCTGGGGCACGCGGATATCGGGTTCGATTCCGCCCTCTTGGACGGACCGGCCCGACGGCGTGAAGTAGCGCGCGGTCGTCAGGCGCAACGCGGTCTCGGGCCCGAGCTGGAGCACGGTCTGGACCGATCCCTTGCCGAAGGTGCGTTCGCCCATGATCAGCGCGCGGTGATGATCCTGCAGCGCGCCGGCGACGATCTCGGAGGCCGATGCGGTCCCTGGATCGGTCAGCACGACGACCGGCAGGCCATGCGCGTCGTCGCCGGGCTTGGCGTAGTAGCGCTCGATATCCGTCTTCTCGCGGCCGCGCTGCGACACGATCTCACCGTGATCGAGGAACGCGTCGCTGACTGCGATCGCCTGGGTCAGCAGACCTCCGCCATTCTGCCGCAGGTCGACGACATAGCCGAGCGGACGGTGCCCCAGTGACTTGTCGATCGCCATGATCGCCGCGCGCGTGTCCGCGCCGGTATTCTCGCTGAAGGTGTTGATGTTGATATAACCGACATCGCCGCGCACCTCCCATTTCACCGGCTTCTGGACGATGATCTCGCGCAGCATCGACACGTCGAGCGGCTTGTCGCGACCCGGCCGGACGAGCCCCAGCGTGATCTTGCTGCCGGGCTTGCCGCGCATCTGCGCGACCGCCTCGTCGAGCGAATCGCCGTAGATCAGCTTGCCGTTGATATGCGTGATGTAATCGCCCGACTTGACGCCCGCGCGCGCGGCGGGCGAGTCTTCCTGCGGGGTGACGACCTTGATCGCGCCGTCCTCCATCTGCACCGTCAGGCCGAGGCCGCCATAATTGCCTTCGGTCATGATCCGCAGATTCTCGTAATCCAGCGCGTCGACATAGCTCGAATGCGGGTCGAGGCTTGCGAGCATCCCCTGGATCGCGCCCTTGATCAGCGTCTTGTCATCGACCTTGTCGACATATTCCGCCTTCACGCGGTTGAAGACGTCGAGAAACTGGTCGAACTCGCGATACGTGTCGGTATCGACCGCCGCCATCGCCGAGGTGGCCAGCGGCACGAGGGTCAGCGCGCCGAGGATGGCGGTAGCGGTAAGGATCGGACGTGGCATCTAAGGTCCTGAAACCGGGGGAAGGCACAGCGTAGCGGTATAGTGCGCGCGGAGCAAAGCCGCGACGGTCTTCGCGGTCTGGCGAATGGACGCCCGACCGGTTCTTGGTTGATTAGCCGATCAATGCGGCCGCGTCGACGGGTCGCCCGCGCCGCCGAAGCTCGACCGTGATCAGCGGATCCTCGCCCCCCGGCGCGGTGCCGATCCGCGATCCGGCGGCGACGCGGACGCCCGGTTTCACCCCGGTGTCGGCAAGCCCGGTCAACAGCGTCGTCCAGCCATCGCCGTGATCGAGGATCACGATCCGGCCATAACCGCGAAACGCCCGGGCGTAACGGACGATGCCCGCCGCCGGCGCGACTACGCGCGCGTCCGGCGCGACCGCGAAGGTCAGCCCGCGCGATCGCACGCCCACATCGGACACCGCGTCGAAGCCGGTGACGAGCCGGCCGCGTACGGGCAGGCGATAGGCACCGCGGACACGGGCTGCGGGGATGCTGCCGGGGGCAAGCGGCCGCGGCACCGGCCCCGCCAGCGCCGCCAGGTCGAGCGCGGCCGCCTCCGCACTGCCCGACTCGGCGAGGCTGTCGACCAGGTCGCGCGCGCGCTCGCCCAGCGCGATCGCGCGATCGGATTCGCCGATCGCGCCGCGCCCCAGGGCCTGGCTGCGACGGCGATGCGTCGCCTCGAGTTTGGCGAGCGCGACGCGTTGTGCCTCGAGCCGGATCCGTCCGTCACGCAGCGCGCATGCCGCCTGCGCTGCGCCCGCCTGCAGGCGCCGGGTCCGCCGGAGCGCGGTGCGCACCGCGTCGGCCCGTAGCCGGACCGCGGGCAAGGCGGTGCCCAGAACCGCGCGGACATGAACCAGATCATCGACCGATCCGGGCTGTGCGACCGCGACGATCGTCGGCCGCCGCGCCAGCGATTGCAGCGCCGCCAGCAACCGCGCGATCGGCGACTGGACGACGCCCAGGGCCGCGCGTTGTTCGGTGAGCAACTGTTCGAGGATCGCGAGGCGGATCCGTGCGGCGGCGATATCGGCGCGGGTCGCGTCGATCCTTGCCGCCATTGCGCGCGCCTCGGCCCTGGCGCGCTCGGCCGCATCGCGCTCCTGCGACGCGGCGGCGGCCAGACGCTCGGCGCGTATCGCCGCGATCCGCGCGCCGCGCCTTGCCTCGATCAGTCGCAGCTGCGGTGTCGCCGCCGCGCTCGCGCGCGGGGTGGCGGCAAGACCAAGGGCGACTGCCGCGAACAGCAACAGCACCGCCGATGACAGGCGCGATGACGCGGTGATCCGCACGATCAGCCTTCGCGGTGATACGGGTGGTTGGCCAGGATGCTCGTCGCACGGAAGAGCTGTTCGGCGAGCATCGCCCGGGCCAGCAGATGCGGCCAGGTCGCGCGGCCGAAGGAGACCAGCAGGTCGGCCTCGTCGCGCGCGGCGTCGTCGAACCCGTCGGCCGCACCGATCATGAACCGGGCCTCGCGCACGCCGTCGTCACGCCACCGCTCGAGCACGCGCGCGAACGCCATGGACGACAGGACGTCGCCCTTTTCGTCGAGCAGGATCCGCCGGGTCTGGTCGCCGACCGGGGGAATCCGCCCCCCGGTGTCGGGAAGCTCGGACACCTTGGTCGGCCAGGCGATCCGCTTCAGATAGCGATCAACGAGTTCGGCTTCGGGCGATCGCCCGATCCGGCCGCGGGCGACGATATGCAGCAGCATCGCCCGCGCACCCGGATCAGTCTTGGTCGGACAGGTCGGCGAACGGAGCGGTCGGTGGCGTCGGCGCATCGCCGAACGCCCACATCCGCTCGAGATTGTAGAAGCTGCGGACTTCGGGGCGGAACAGGTGGACGATGATGTCGGTGGCGTCGATCAGGACCCAGTCCGCGGTCGGCAGCCCCTCGATCTTCACCGGACGCTTGAACTCGGCCTTGATACGCTCGGCCAGCTTCTGTGCCATCGAGGCGACCTGGCGGGTCGAACGGCCGCTGGCGATCACCATGTAATCGGCGATGCTCGTCTTGCCCGCGAGCGGGATCGAGATGGTCTCGACCGCCTGGTCGTCATCGAGCGACGCGAGGATCAGGCGATGCAGCGCCTCAACCTCTTCGGGGTCGGTCGCGCGAGGGGCAGTAGGGGAAGTGGCCAAGTCAGCTCCTGGGTCAGGTTACCGGCCCGGCAACATGCTGGAACCAGTCGGGATTTTCGGCGCGCAGGCCGGTTGCGGAGGTCGGGTCGGGTCGGAAGCGCAACAGCACAAGGGCCGGCAATCTCCACGTCGTCCAGCTCTTCGCATGGTCTGTGCGCCGTTGGAAGCGCCGCAGCCAACCCATCGCGGGGGCCGCGAGGGCGCGCCCGTCATATCCCGGCCGAGCGATTACCGCAATCGGAACCTCGCGGGCGATCGCGCGCCAGTTCTTCCACCGGTGGAAGTCGGCGAGATTGTCCGCACCCATCAGCCAGATGAAGCGGATCTTCGGATGGCGCCGCCTGAGCTTGCGGATCGTGTCGAGCGTGTAGCGGGTGTGGAGCCGGGTCTCGATATCGGTGGCGCGGATCGGCGCGCGCCGCGCCATCCGTCGCGCCGAGGCGAGCCGCGCGGACAGCGGCGCCATGTCGCGCGCCGCCTCTTTCAGCGGATTGCCCGGCGAGACGAGCCACCACGCCTCGTCGAGCGCGAGCGCCTCGATCGCCGACAGCGTGATCGCGCGGTGCCCCCGGTGCGCCGGGTTGAACGATCCGCCGAGAATGCCGACGCGGGTCATGGCGTCACGCGCGACGCCGATCGGCCCGACACCTCACCCGCGCACCTGCCCCGTGCCACGCCCGATCCACTTGTAGGTCGTCAGCCCCTCGAGAGCGACCGGGCCGCGCGCGTGGAGCCGCCCGGTGGCGATGCCGATCTCAGCACCCAGCCCGAATTCGCCGCCATCGGCAAACTGGGTCGAGGCGTTCCACAGCACGATCGCGCTGTCGACCTGCGCGAGAAACCGCTCGGCGACGTCCGCATCGGCCGCGACGATCGCATCGGTATGGTGCGACCCGTGCCGCGCGATATGCGCGACCGCGCCGTCCAGTCCGTCGACGATCGCGACCGCGGCGATCGCGTCGAGATATTCGGTATCCCAGTCCGCCGCGTCCGCCGCCGCGATTTCGGGCACGAGCGCGATCGCAGCCGCATCGCCCCGCACGACACAGCCTGTATCGGCCAGATGGCGGATCAGCGACGCCGCGCCAGCATAGCCGCGGTCGATCAGCAGCGTCTCCATCGCGCCGCAAATGCCGGTCCGGCGCATCTTCGCATCGACCACCACCGCCGCCGCCATCGCGGGGTCCGCGGACGCATCGACATAGACATGGTTGATCCCGTCGAGATGCGCGAGCACCGGCACGCGCGCCTCGGCCTGGACGCGCGCGACCAGGCTCTTGCCGCCGCGCGGGATGATCAGGTCGATCGCGCCGTCTGCCTTGAGCATCGCGCCGACCGCCGCGCGGTCGGTGGTCGGGACCAGCTGCACCGCGTCCGCGGGGACCCCGCCCGCGGCCAAGCCCTCGATCAACGCGGCGTGGATCGCGCGATTGCTCGCCACGGCTTCCGATCCGCCGCGCAGGATCGCGGCATTGCCTGCCATTACGCACAACGCCGCGGCGTCGGCGGTCACGTTCGGCCGGCTTTCATAGATGATCCCGATCACGCCGATCGGTACGCGGACCCGGCTGAGGACGAGGCCATTGGGACGTGCGCGCGAATCCATGATCTGGCCGACCGGATCGGCGAGCGCGGCAACCGCGGCGACGCCGTCCGCCATCGCCGCGATCCGCCCGGGATCGAGCCGCAACCGATCGAGCAGCGCCCCCGACAGCCCCGCGGCGGCCGCGCGCGCCATATCCTCACGGTTCGCCGCCTCGATCGCCGCCGCTGCGTCGCGCAGCGCCGCCGCCGCAGACACCAGCGCCGCGGCCTTGCGCGGAGTCGGCAGCGCCGCGAGCACGCCTGATGCGACGCGCGCGCGCGCGCCCATGTCGGCGATCAGGGTTTCAGAGTGCGTCTCGGCGTCGGGAAGGTCGGTCATGCCATCCGACTATCACGCCAAACCGACTCGCGCCAACGCCCGGGCTGCGTTACGCTTGCGTTATGAACGGGGACATGGGGGCAGCGGCGGACATCGCCACGGGGGCATTGGTCGGACGCGCGTTCGAACCATGTGCGGGCGAATCGACCGCAATCGGCAGGGCGCATGCAACGGGCGCGCTCTGTCTCAATTGCGGCACCGCGCTGATCGGCGCGCACTGCCATGCCTGTGGTCAGGCCGCGCATGTCCACCGGTCGCTCGGCGCGATCGGGCATGAGATTGCGCATGGCGTGTTCCATTTCGAGGGCAAGATCTGGCGCACGCTGCCGCTGCTCGTCTTGCATCCCGGCACGCTCACTCGGCGCTACGTCAATGGCGAGCGCGCGCGGTTCGTCTCGCCGCTCGCGCTGTTCCTGTTTACCGTCTTCCTGATGTTCGCGACGATCGGTGTGGTCGGTGGCGAGATAACCGAGCAGATCGCCGCCCCCACGACGCGCGACCGCGCCGAACTCGCACGCGGGCTGGACGAGGCCCGTGGCGAGCTCGCCCGCATCGAGCGGGACCGCGCGATCGCGGTGCGCGCGGGTCAATCGACCACCGATCTCGATACGCAGGCACTCGTCCTGCGCGGCAGCATCCGCGCGCTGACGAGCGCAAGCGGCACGACCAGACGCGACACGGACGATTTTACCTTCACCGACGTGAAGAAGACCGGCTGGCCACTGCTTGACCATGGCATCGCCAAGGCGAACGCCAATCCCCGCCTGATGATCTACAAGCTTCAGTCGAGCGCTTATAAATATAGCTGGGGGCTGATCCCGCTCTCGGTGCCGTTCATGGCACTGCTGTTCCTGTGGCGCCGCAAGCACCATCTCTACGATCACGCGATCTTCGTGACCTATTCGCTGGCGTTCATGATGCTGCTGGTGATCGCGCTGATGCTCGGCGGCATGGCGGGGCTGGCGAGCGGGTGGATCGTGATGGCGGGGTTGCTCGTCCCGCCGGTCCACATGTTCGCGCAGCTCCGTGGTGCCTATGCGCTCGGCAAGGTTTCGGCGGGATGGCGCACCGTCGCGCTGCTCACCTTCGCGTTCACCGTGCTGATCGCGTTCGTCGTGCTGATCCTGCTGCACGGCCTGACGGAGTAGACCTGGCCGCCAGCGATTGCTTGGCCTCGCCTCGACGAGCCCCTCTCCGCGTCCGGCTCACGCGCTCACCGACACGGGTATAAGTTTGCCAGCACGCGCGCATAGCCGTCCTTCAACGGCCGCTTCTGATAACTCGCCGGCAAGTCCGACAGGCCGTCGAGCATGTCCATGATTCCCACCGACTCCCCCTCGGGGACGCAGGCGATCGGCGGCTTGCCTGCCGCGGCGCGCGTTGCACGTTCGGCCTTCAGCTGCGTCGTCGCGGCCTTCGCCTCGGCCTTAAGTGCCGGGAAGTCGGGCGACATCAGCGCCATCGGCCCCTGATCGCGCAACGCATTGGCGCGGGCGAGAAACGTCCCCACGGTCATCGCCGCGGACGCGGGCATCGCCATCCCGCCCACGAGCATCGCGGCAATCACGGCCTTGGGAAGCACATACGACACGGGCGGCCTTTCCGAAGAAAAGACCGCCCATGGAGGCATTTAGCTGACTAGCCGCTGAACCGGATCAGGCGCCTAGCGGGGTCGGCGTTCCGAACGGCCCATTGGGTCGCCGGGTCTTGGGGATCGACGTCCCCGCCTTTGGTACGAGGCTTGCCTTCGCACCCGGGTCCGGCCGGTCGAGATCTTCGCCAGCGATCAGCTGCTTGATCTCGTCACCCGTCAGCGTCTCATATTCGAGCAGCGCGCCCGCGACCGTGTGGAGCTGGTCGACATGATCGCTCAGCACCTGCTTGGCACGATCGAGACCGCCTTCGACGATCCGCTTGATCTCGTCGTCGATCAGCTGCGCGGTCTGGTTCGACATGCGCGACGGACGGCTCGACGAGTAACCGAGGAACGATTCACCCTCGGGCTCGCCATATTCGAGTGGCCCGACCTTGTCCGACATGCCCCAACGCGTGACCATGTCGCGTGCCAGACCCGTGGCGTACTGGATGTCGCCGCTCGCGCCCGACGAGACCTTGTCGTAGCCGAAGATGACCTCCTCGGCGACACGACCACCCATCGACACCGCGAGGTTCGCGTACATCTTGTCGCGGTGATAGCTGTAGCTGTCACGCTCGGGCAGACGCATGACCATGCCCAGCGCACGACCGCGCGGGATGATCGTCGCCTTGTGGATCGGATCCGACGCGGCCTCGTGCATCGCGACGACGGCATGGCCGGCCTCGTGATACGCGGTCATCCGCTTCTCGTCGTCGGTCATGACCATGGAGCGACGCTCGGCGCCCATCATGACCTTGTCCTTGGCCTCCTCGAACTCGGCCATCGCCACCAGGCGCTTGCCCTTGCGCGCCGCATGCAGCGCCGCCTCGTTGACGAGGTTGGCGAGATCGGCACCCGAGAAGCCCGGCGTACCACGTGCGATGACGCGGGCATCGACGTCGGGTGCCAGCGGCACCTTCTTCATGTGCACTTCGAGAATCTTGATCCGGCCCTCGATATCCGGCCGCGGCACGACGACCTGGCGATCGAAGCGGCCCGGACGCAGCAGCGCAGGGTCGAGCACGTCGGGACGGTTGGTCGCGGCGATGATGATGATGCCTTCGTTGGCCTCGAAGCCGTCCATCTCGACCAGCAGCTGGTTCAGCGTTTGCTCGCGCTCATCATTGCCGTTGCCCAAGCCTGCACCGCGGTGGCGACCGACCGCGTCGATCTCGTCGATGAAGACGATGCACGGCGCGGACTTCTTGGCCTGCTCGAACATGTCGCGCACGCGGCTCGCGCCGACGCCGACGAACATCTCGACGAAATCGGAACCCGAGATCGTGAAGAACGGCACACCCGCCTCGCCAGCGATCGCGCGGGCGAGCAGCGTCTTGCCGGTACCCGGCGAGCCGACCAGCAATGCGCCCTTGGGGATCTTGCCGCCGAGGCGGGCGAACTTGGTCGGATCCTTCAGGAACTCGACGATCTCTTCCAGTTCCTCACGCGCCTCGTCGATGCCCGCGACGTCGGCAAAGGTGACCTTGCCTTCCTTTTGCGTCAGCATCTTCGCGCGGCTCTTGCCGAAGCCCATCGCGCCAGAGCCGGAATTCTTCTGCATCTGCTTCAGGACGAAAAACGCGATGCCGAGGAACAGCAGGAACGGCAGCGACTGATAGAGGAGCAGCGCCAGCATCGACGGCCCTTCCTCGGGCTTCGCGCTGATCGCCACGCCCTTTTCGCGCAGCTTGGGAACCAGCGTCGCGTCCTGGATCGGATAGGCCTTGAACTTCTCGCCGCTCGACAACGTACCCGAGATGATGTCGCGCGAGATGTTCACGTCCTTAACGGTGCCCTCGTCGACCTTGTCGAGGAACGCCGAATAGGCGATCGTGTTGCCGCTCGAGGTCGCGGTGCGGCCGTCGAACATGGTCACGAACAGCGCCAGCGCGACGAGAATGCCTACCCAAATGAGCAGGCTCTTCATCCACGGGCTGCCATTTTCGGGGCCCTGTGGCTTGTTGCCGCGGTTGTCCCCTCGATTGTCATTGTCGTTCATGGGTGCCGGATACCTTTCGAACCTACAAGATAAGCGCGCGCAGGTTAATGGCAATGGAACAAGCCGCGACTTGGCAGCAATCAATGTGTCCGCGCGGGACGAATCTACACCGAGCGACGTGGCGGCGCGGGACGGAAGCGCCAGACGCCCGCGCGCGGCGATGCGATCACCCCCGCCTGAGTCGCGCGCTTGCCCGCGATCAACGCATCGAGCAGCCGTTCGATATTGACCGCCGCGCTCCAGTCGCCCTCGATCGCCGCAACCGCGTCCGGCTCGGCGCCATCGCGCGCAGCCTCCGTCACCGCGTCGCGCAACACGCCGATCGCGCGCCGGACCATGCGGCGCAAAAGCTCGCGCGGCACGTCGCCGACGGTCAGCCGGACCTCGCCCGCCGCGACTTTCGCACGGTCGGCCCAGAGCCATTCGACCGCAGCGCGGACATCGGCATCCGCCTCCGCCAGTGCCGCGGCCGCGCGCGCCAGATTGGGGGTGCCCAGCCATTCGTTCGCGCCGAGCAACCGACGAAACCGCGTGCGGTCATGCCGATCGTCGTGGTTCGACGGATCGTCGAAGAACGGCACCTCGGCGCGGCGGACGATCGCGCGAAGCTCCGCCCGGCGCCAGTCGAGCAGCGGCCGGATGACGGGGATGCCCGCGACCTCGGTCCGGGCGCGCACGCCTGCCAGCCCCGCCAATCCCGACCCGCGCGCGGCGCGCATCAGGAACGTCTCGGCCTGGTCGTCGGCATGGTGCGCGGTGAGCACGCATCCCGCACCGATCGCGCGCGCATGGTCCGCGAGCAGCGCATAGCGGACGGTGCGCGCCTGCGCCTGAATGCTCGCCCCGGTGATCGGCTCGGTCGGTGCCAGCGTCGCGTGGCGGATGCCGAACGTCGCGCAATGCGCCGCCACCATCGCCGATTCGCCCGCGGCTTCGGGGCGCAGACGATGGTCGACGCTGGCCACGGTGAAACCAGTCCCGAGCGATTCCTGCGCGAGCGTCAGCATCGCCATGCTGTCGGGTCCGCCCGACACCGCGAGCACGGGCGATGTCAGCCCCGCGCCAAGCCTTGCAACCTCCGCTGCAAAACGCTGGGCCTCCTCGGTGAGGACAGGATCGCTCATCCTGCCGGCCACCACACGCCGCGATCTGCGCTCACTTGCACTTGGCGGTGGCTCGTCCGGCAGCGACCTTGGCGGTCATGTCGCGTGAGAGCTTGGCGCCATAGACGTCGTTGAGCTCGTCATACACCTTGCACGCATCGGCGGACTTGTTCAGCTTGGTCAGCGACTGGCCGAGATAATAGAGGCTTTCGGACGCCCGCTCACCATCGGGCATCTTCTTGTAATTGTCGTAGAATGCCATCGACGCGAGGCTCGGCTTGCCCTCGTCGAGATAGGCGCGGCCGAGCAGATTCTGTGCATAGCTCGCGCGCCGGTCCTTCGGATAGGTCGCGACCACCTTCTTCAGCTGCGTCTGCGCCTCGGCATAGCTCTTGGCCGCCCACAGCCGATAGCCGTAGAGATACTCGTCCTCGGCCGGATTGCCGGTCGACGGCTTCTCGACTGCGTTTGCTGGCCGCGCGGCGGCGGTGGCCCCCGATGGCCGCGCCGGCGGCCCGGCGTCCTCGTCCGGCCCCCCCGTGCCCTCGACGGCCGTTCCGGCTGCACCGGGCGCGCTGTTCGTCCGGGCGGCCTCGATCAGCTTCATCCGGTCGTCGGTTGCACGCCGATACGCGTCGAACTGCTCCTGCAGCTGGCGGATCTTGTACTCGGTCTGCTCGACCTGCCCGGTCATCGACGCAATCTGCTGTTCGAGCGAGGTCACGCGCTGCGCCAGATCGGCGACCGCGCTGGTGGCGGGCGTGCCAGGACCGGGGCCTGCGGTCGTCTGCGGACCCGTCACCTCGGGCTGCAGCAGCTGCCCTGCCCCGCCCGGGAACACCTTGCGCTGGACCGCGCGCATCTCGCTTTCGAGCTTGCCGACACGACCTTCGACGTTCGACTGTGCGGATGCCGCGACGGGCAGCGATGCACCGGCAAGCAGAATGCCGACGATGATGGACTTATGCATGGGCTATACCCCCCGGGGCACTGGATAAGACGAGCGATATAGCTGCAACATCATTCCTGTCGCCAGCCTTAAGGCGTTCCCGATGCATTGCCCGGTGCCCCCTCGGCGACGGCATCGCCACCGCTCGCGGCAGGCGCGCCGTTCAGCCGTGCGGCAATCGCCGGGGCGCCGACGCGGACGTCCTTGATCGCGCGTTCGCCGGTTCCCAGCGGCGGCACGTTCGAGCCGTTGAGCGTGACCGTCAGCTTGTCCGGGCGACCGACGTTGATCATCGGATCCTTCGCGTCGCGCGGCACGTCGAACCGGTCGCCGGCCTTCATCGTCCCCAGATACAGCGTCTTGTTGTCGGCATCATAGACGCGCATCCACACCTCGTCGGTCGCGGCAAGCGTGACCTGCCCGGTCTCCAGCGCCGGCGCCGCGGGCGTCGCTGCGGGGGAGGCCGGCGTCGGGCTGGGCACTTCGGCGACCGTCGCCACCGATCCCGCCGCAGACCCGGACGTGGTCGCGCCGCCACGGAACAGGTCGGTCCCGTACCAGATGCCGACCAGGATCAGCACGGCCAGCGCGATGCCGAGCGCGATCACCGCAACGCCGCGCGAGGGTACGCGCGACGGATCGGACATTTCATAGGGTTCGTATTCGGGCGTGCGGCGCACGATCTTGCCGAGCTCGGCGCGCACGAGATTGGCCACCCGCACCTCGTCCGCGCCGACCGCGCGGGCATAGGCCTTAGCGAACCCGACCGCATAGGTCGACGACGGCAAAGTCGCGTAATCAGACGCCTCGATCGCCTCGAGATGCCGCAGCGGCACGCGCGTCCGGCCCCCGACATCGGCGATCGTCAGCCCCTGTGCCTCGCGCGTTGCACGCAGGATATCGCCGGCCCGTTCGGGCGAGGCGGGCGGAGGGATCTGCCCGGTTGCGACGTCGTCCATTCTTGTCTCCGATTATGGGCTGTAGCGCGCGCCCATCAAGGCGGGTCATGTTCCAGAGCCAATAACCCATGTCAACGCGAAGGCCCTAGCGAAACCCGCGCGTCAGGCCAGCTCGACACCGTTTTCCGTTGCCCAGTCGGTCAGCACGGCGCGCATGTCGCGCGGTGGATCGGCGAGCAGGGCCGTCATCTTCGCGGTGATCGCCGCCAGATCGAGCGAGCGCGCCATCGCCTTGATCGGCCCGACCGCCGCCGGGGTGATCGACAGCCGGTCGATCCCGATCCCCGCCAGCGCCATCGCCTCGAGCGGACGCCCGCCCATCTCGCCGCACACGCCGAGATCGACACCGGCCGCGCGCGCAGGCTCGACGAGCCGGGCAAGGAACCGCAAAATCGACGGGCTCAGCCAGTCATAGCGCTCGGCGAGCTTGGGATTGGCGCGGTCGGCGGCAAACAGGAACTGTGTCAGGTCATTGGTGCCGACCGACAGGAACTGGATCTTGGGCAGCAGGATGTCGAGCATCTCGGCAAGCGCTGGCACCTCGAGCATCGCGCCGTAGCGGATCGTCGTCGGCAGCTTGCGCCCGCGCCCCGCCAGCCAGCTCCGCTGCGCCTCGAACAGCGCCTTGGCCTCGTCGAACTCCCAGGGCTCGCTGACCATCGGGAACATGACGTTGAGCGTGCGCCCCGCCGCTGCTTCCAATAGCGCGCGCGCCTGCACCTTCATCAGTCCGTCGCGCTCGAGCCCCAGCCGCAGCGCGCGCCAGCCCATCGCCGGATTTTCCTCATCCGCGGCGGCCTTGTTGAGATAGGGCAGCGCCTTGTCGCCGCCGATATCGACGGTCCGGAAGATCACCGGCCGATCGCCCGCCACCTCCAGTACCTCGCGGTACAGCCGCTGCTGGCGCTCGCGCTGCGGCAGCGTCGCGGATACGAGAAACTGGAATTCGGTCCTGAACAGGCCGATCCCGTCCGCGCCGGTGATGTCGAGCGCGGCCGCATCGTCGCGCAGCCCGGCATTGACCATCAGCGTCAGCCGGTGGCCATCCTTCGTGATCGGCGGCACGTCGCGCAGCGCCGCAAACGCCGCCCTGCGCTTCTGCCGCAGCGCAAGCCGTGCCTCGAACGCCTCCTCCATCGCCGCGGAGGGCCGCGCGAACACATTGGCGTCGGCACTGTCGAGCAGCAGCAGGTCGCCCTCGGCGATCAGCCGCCGGACGTCGCGGACACGGCCGAGCACCGGCACGCCCATCGCCCGCGCGACGATCGTGACATGCGCGGTGAGCGACCCTTCCTCAAGGATTACCCCCTTCAACCGGCGCTTGTCATATTCGAGCAATTCGGCCGGCCCCAGATTACGCGCGATCAGGATCGTGTCCTGCCTGAGCCCCATCTGCGCCGCGGTACCCATCTGGCCCGACACGATCCGCAGCAGGCGGTTCGCCAGATCCTCCAGATCGTGCATCCGGTCGGCGAGCAGCGGATCGTCGATCTGCCGCATCCGCTGGCGGGTGCGCTGCTGGACGCGCTCGATCGCCGCCTCGGCGGTCAGCCCGGAATCGATCGCCTCGTTGATCCGCCGCGCCCAGCCCTCGTCATAGGCGAACATCTTGTAGGTCTCGAGGACCTCCTCATGCTCGCCGCCGACGCCGAACTCGGCCTCGCGCGTCATTCGCTCGATGCCTTCGCGCATCTTGTCGAACGCGGCATAGACGCGGTGCCGCTCGGCATCGGTGTCCTCGGCGACGGTATGCTCGATATGGATGCGCGGCTGGTGGAACACGGCAAAGCCCGCGCCCATCCCGTCGACCAGCTTCTGCCCCGGGATCCGCATCGCCGCGGTCGACTGCGGGCGATCCGACCCGCCGCCCGCGGTGTCGATCAGCCCGGCATTGGCGATCAGCTCGCTCAGCACCATCGCGACGGTCTGCAGCGCCTCGATCTCGACGTCCTGATATTTGCGCGTTTCGGCATGCTGCACTGCAAGAACGCCGACCGCGCGTTCACGCCGGATGATCGGAACCCCGGCAAAGCTGTGATAGCGCTCCTCGCCGGTCTCGGGCTTGTAGGCGAAATCGGGATGGCTCGCCGCCTCGTCGAGATTGAGCACCTCGACCTGCTGCGCAATCGTGCCGACCAGCCCCTCGCCCAGCGCCAGCTTGGTGACGTGCACCGCCTCCTGCGCAAGGCCGCGCGTCGCGAACAGCTCGAGCACGCCCTCGCGCAGGAGGTAGATCGAACAGACCTCGCTATCGATCGCCGCGGCGATGATGCCGACGACCGAATTAAGCTTGGCTTGCGCGGTCGTGCGCGCGGCCATCACGTCGTGAAGGCTGGTGAGGATCTCGCGGGCGGAGGCGGCGGCCGAAACGGGCATGGGGAGGAGCTACCAGATCAAGCGCTTGGGTGCCACGCAACAAAAGTATTCTTCTGCGCAAGCCCGGTCGAACGTCATTGCTGCATGCCCCGCCTCAAACGTCGAACAGCCCGTCCTGGCTCCCGACCGGGGGGCTGAGTCCGAGATGCTTCCAGCCGCCCGCGTTCATGCACCGCCCGCGCGCGGTCCGCGCGACCAGGCCGAGCTGGATCAGATAGGGCTCGATCACCTCCTCGATCGTATCGCGCGGTTCGCTGAGGCCTGCCGCCAGCGTTTCGACCCCGACCGGCCCGCCGCGATAAATGTCGGCGATCATCATCAGATAGCGCCGGTCCATCGCGTCGAGCCCCAGCGCATCGACCTCGAGCCGGTTGAGCGCGGCGTCGGCGGTACGCGCGTCGACGATCTCGGCGCCCGCGACATCGGCAAAGTCGCGAACCCGGCGGAGCAGCCGCCCGGCGATGCGCGGCGTGCCGCGTGCGCGCCGCGCCACCTCCATCGCCCCGTCCTTCGAAATCGCGAGCCCGAGCAGCCCAGCCGCACGCGTCACCACGCGTTCAAGCTCATCGACAGTATAGAATTGCAGCCGCACCGGGATGCCGAAGCGATCGCGCAGCGGCGTCGTCAACAGCCCCTGCCGCGTCGTCGCGCCGACCAGAGTAAAGCGCGGCAGGTCGATCCGCACGCTGCGTGCCGAGGGCCCCTCGCCAATCATCAGGTCGAGCGCGCGGTCCTCCATCGCCGGATACAGCACCTCCTCGACCGCGGGCTGCAACCGGTGGATCTCGTCGATGAACAGCACGTCGCCATCCTCGAGATTGGTCAGCAGCGCGGCGAGGTCGCCCGACTTGGCGATCACCGGCCCCGAAGTGGCGCGGAACCCCACCCCCATCTCTCGCGCGACGATCTGCGCGAGCGTGGTCTTGCCGAGTCCCGGCGGCCCGAAGAACAGCACATGGTCGAGCGCATCGCCGCGTGCCTTGGCCGCCTGGATGAAGATCCGCAGATTCTCGCGCGCGGCCTTCTGCCCGACGAATTCGTCGAGATTCTTGGGGCGCAGCGCCGCATCCACGTCCTCGGGGCGGCGGGCTGGCGTGAGCAGGCGTTCGGCATCGGTCATCAAGCCCGTTCCCTACCCGTTCACGCCCGCCCCTGTCACCCCGTCGCGCGCGTCCCGCCCGACCGGTCTATCCGATTCACGGGATCAGCCGGTCCGCGCGGAGCTGTGCGAAGAGGTCGAAGAACGCGTCGTCGGTCGGCTGGTAGCGCGTAAAGCCCATCCGCCGGCTCTTGCCCATGTCGGTGACGACCTCGATCGGCCGGCCGAGATCGGCGTCGGTGTGCCACGGCGAGGCGAGACGCGTGAGATCGGCCTCGACCAGCCCCTCGCGCTCTGCGATCCGCTGCCACACCACCGCGTCGTCCGCCATCTGCTCTTCGAGCGGCACGACCGTCCCGTCGAACGGCGCCGCCTCGATCCCGAACCAGTCCGCGATGCGCGACCACATCCAGCTCCAGCGGAACACGTCGCCATTGACGATGTTGAAGTCCTGGTTCGCCGCCTCGGGCGTCGTCGTCGCCCAGACGAGCTGCGCTGCGAGCTGCCGCGCGTCGGTCATGTCGGTCAGCCCGTTCCACTGCGCCGCCGATCCCGGAAAGCGGAACGGCCGCCCGGTCTCGCGGCACAGGGTCGCATAGGCCGCCAGCGTCGTCCCCATGTTCATCGCATTGCCGACCGCCTTGCCGATCACCGTATGCGGACGATGCACGCTCCAGCTGAAGCCGTCACGTTCGGCCGCGGCGAACACCTCGTCCTCCTGCGCATAATAGAAGTTCTCGACCTCGAGCCGGCCCTGCTCCTCGCGGAACGGCGTCTGCGGCAGCACGCCCTTACCATACGCCTCGAACGGCCCGAGATAATGCTTCAGGCCCGTCACCAGCGCGACATGCCGCACCGACTTGGCGGGACGCAGGCCGTCGAGCAGGTTGCGGACCATCGCGCCGTTGACGCGGATATTCTCCGCCTCGGTCGCCTGGCGCGACCAGGTCGAAACGAACACCGCGTCGGGCGCCAGATCCTTTAGCGCGGCGGCGGTGCCTGCCGCATCGGTCAGGTCGGCGGCGACCGGGTGCACGCCGGGCTGGTCAGACGGACGCCGCGCGAGGCCATGGACCGTCCATCCCTGTTCGATCAGCAGCGCCGCCGTCGCGCTGCCGACAATACCGCTCGTGCCAACCACCAATGCCGTCCGGGCCATCGTCATTCTCCGTTTCACTTGAATGCAGTAGCTAGGCATCGCCCGCGACGCGTTCTAGACGGCACCATTCGGGGCTCCGGGCACCTTTTGGGACCCAGCGACGTTCAGGGACCCAGTATGACAACGCCCCCCGATCACGATCCCGCCCCGGTTGCCGACGACTGGCGCGAGGACTGCGCACCGCGCCGGGTGCTCGACCTGTTTGCGACCAAATGGACGAGCATGGTCCTCCACACGCTCGACGCGCGGCACGAGGGCGGCGCGCGCACCGGCGTCCTCCACCGCAGCCTGCCCGGCATTTCGAAGAAGATGCTGACGCAGACGCTGCGCGACATGGAGACCAGCGGGCTGATCTTGCGCGACGTACTCGCGACGATGCCCCCCGCGGTCGAATATCGCCTGACGCCGCTCGGCAGGCGGTTCGTCGAGCCGGTCAATCTGCTCTACGACTGGGGCCGCACCAATGCCGACGCGCTCGACGCGTTCGGCCCCGGCCCCGCGCCCCGCCGGTCCGCCAAACGGCCCAAGACCGACTGAGACTAGGGCTTTGACGCCTTGCGCAGCGCCAGCCGGACGAGCGCGTCGAGCGTCGCGCCCGGCCCCAGTTCCTCGTCCGCCGCCGCCACCGCGACGCTCGCCTCAGCGGGCCGGAAGCCCAGGTTGAGCATCGCCGACACCGCATCCGCCGACGCGCCCGGCGCCGCATTGACCACCGCGGGCCCGAGCCCGAGCGCGATCCCGCCGACCTTGTCCTTCAATTCCATGACGATACGCTGGGCGAGCTTCGGCCCGACGCCGTTCGCGCGCGCGACCATCGCCTTGTCGCCGCTGGCGATCGCCCGCGACAGGTCGACGGGTTCGAGCGCGGACAGGATCGCGAGCGCAACCCGCGCGCCGACGCCCTGCACCGCGGTCAGCAACCGGAACCAGTCGCGCTCGTCCGCGCTCGAAAATCCGACGAGCCGCTGGAAATCCTCGCCGACCAGCAGTTCGGTGAAGACGGTGCAGGCCTCGCCGATCGGCCCGAGTGCCGACAGCGTGCGCGCCGACGCGCCGACCAGATAGCCGACCCCGCCGACATCGATCACCGCATGGTCGATCCCGGTCGAATCGAGCCGGCCCTTCAGATGGACGATCATGCGCCTACTCCCGTGCGTCGCGACAGCGCCGCCGCGCTCGCGACATGATGCGCGTGCGTGATCGCCACCGCCAGCGCGTCGGCGGCATCGGGGCCGGCGAGTTTCGCACCGGGCAGCAACACCGCCATCATCGCCTGGATCTGTTTCTTGTCCGCGCCGCCGGTGCCGACAACGCCCTTCTTGACGGTCGAGGGGTGGTATTCGCCGATATGCAGCCCCGCCCCCGCCGCCGCGAGCAGCACCACGCCGCGCGCCTGCCCCAGCTTCAGCGTCGACTGCGCATTGGTGTTGCCGAGCACCTCCTCGACCGCGGCGCCATCGGGTCGCTCGGCGCGGATCACGTCGAGCAACGCCGAATACAATGCCGTCAACCGCCGCGGCAGCGCCATCGACGGATCGGTCCGGATCTGGCCATTCGCAATATGGCTCAGCCGGTTCCCATCCGCCCGAATGACGCCCCAGCCCGTGGTGCCGAGGCCGGGGTCTAGTCCGAGGATGATCATGCGAAGAAAGAAGACTGGTTCGCGCGGAGGCGCGGAGGCGCGGAGGGGGTGCGCTTCTGACCGCTGTCGCGCGTAAGCGCGACCTTCACGCCATCGGGCATGCCTGCGGGTGTGACGCCGCTGGCGCGGAGGACGCATGCACGAAGCGCCACTCTCCGCGCCTCCGCGCCTCCGCGCGAACCAATCTTCCTTCTCACTGGCTCAACCCAGCGTCTCCATGATCTCGTCCGAGATCTCGTAATTGCCCCACACCGTCTGCACGTCGTCGTCATCGTCGAGCGCGTCGATCAGCTTAAACAAGGTCGCCGCATCGTCCGCATCGACCGCGACCATCGTCTGCGGCCGCCAGGCGAGCTTCGCGCCCTCGGCCTCGCCGAGCTTCGCCTCGAGCGCCTTGGCGACTTCGTGCAGATCGCCCTGCGCGGTCCAGACCTCGTGCCCGTCCTCGCTCGACGTCACGTCCTCGGCCCCCGCCTCAAGCGCAGCCTCGAACACCGTGTCGGCATCGCCCGCGCTCGCCGGATAGGAAATGAGCCCGACGCGGTCGAACGCATGGCTGACCGACCCGCCGGCACCCAGGTTACCGCCATTCTTGCCGACCGCGACGCGCACGTTGGTTGCGGTACGGTTGCGGTTGTCGGTCAGTGCCTCGATGATCAGCGACACGCCGCCCGGCCCGAAGCCCTCATAGCGGATCTCTTCGTAATTCTCGGCATCGCCGCGGCTCGCCTTGTCGATCGAGCGCTGGATGTTCTCCTTGGGCAGCGACGCCGCCTTGGCCGCGTTCACCGCGGCGCGCAGGCGCGGGTTCATGTCAACATCGGGCAGGCCCATCTTGGCCGCGACCGTGATTTCCCGGCTGAGCTTGCTGAACGCCGACGAGCGCTTCTTGTCCTGCGCACCCTTGCGATGCATGATGTTCTTATATTTGGAATGGCCTGCCATCTGTGCCTCTATAGCTGATGCGCCGCTCTTAGGCTCCGGCACCCGATTTCGCCAGAGCATCGATTTTTCCCTCAATCGCGTCGAGCCGCGCGAGCACCAGATGGTCGATCTTGTGATGCACGCGCAAAATGTCGAGCTCGGCGCGCAGATTGGTCTCGTAATCGAGGCTCGCGGCGAGCCGGTCCTTCGCCGATTGCCGGTTCTGGCTCATCATGATGATCGGCGCCTGGATCGCCGCGACCGTCGACAGCAGCAGGTTGAGGAAGATGTAGGGATAGGGATCGAACGCCGCGTTGAAATGCGTGAGGATGTCCGAATTGAGGATCATCCAGCCGAGCAGCACCGCAGTGAACGCGATGATGAACCCCCACGACCCACCGACCGCCGCAACCCGGTCCGAGAGCCGCTCGCCGAACGTAGCGCGTTCGTCGGCCAGGTCGGCGGCGTCGCGGCTGACCGTGGTCCCCGCCTCGATCCCCGCGAGCACGCGGCGCTGCTCGTCGTTGAGCTCGCCGGGGGGCTTGCCGAGCAGGCGGTGCGAAAGATCGTCGAGCGGAGAGGATGTAGCCATGGCGAAAGGCGTAACCGCGATTGCGGATTAAGCCAGCGCGCAAAACCGCGCTTGCGACGAGACCCGCGAAAGACTCCTTGCCCCGATGCGCCCGCACCTGCCAAACGCGCGGCATGACGGTTAGCGTGAATATGGGCACCGACGGCAATGGTACGGCCGTCGGCGTCGACCTGGAGGAACTTCTCGCCACGCGCCTGCTGGTGCAGGGCAATTCGGGATCGGGAAAATCGCATCTGCTGCGCCGCCTGCTCGAACGGTCGGCGGGGCATGTACAGCAGATCGTGATCGACCCGGAGGGCGATTTCGTGACGCTCGCGGGACCGCATGGCCATGTCGTGATCGAGGCGGGCGACTATAGCGAACGCGAGATCGCGCGCATCGCCACCCGCCTGCGCGAACACCGGACGTCCGCGGTGCTCAGCCTCGAGGGACTCGAGGTCGAAGGGCAGATGCGCTGTGCCGCATCGTTCCTCTCCGCGCTGTTCGATGCGCCGCGCGAGCATTGGTATCCGGTGCTGGTGGTCGTCGACGAGGCGCAGATGTTCGCGCCCGTCACCGGCGGCGAAGTGTCCGAAGAGGTCCGCCGCGCATCGCTGGCGGCGATGACCAACCTGATGTGCCGCGGCCGCAAGCGTGGTCTCGCCGGCGTGATCGCGACTCAGCGTCTGGCCAAGCTCGCCAAGAACGTCGCGGCGGAAGCGTCGAACTTCCTGATGGGCCGCACCTTCCTCGACATCGACATGGCACGCGCTGCCGATCTGCTCGGCATGGAGCGGCGTCAGGCGGAGGCGATCCGCGACCTCCAGCGCGGCACCTTCATGGCGCTCGGCCCCGCGGTCTCGCGCCGCCCCATCACCGTGAAGATCGGCGACGTCGCCACCTCGGCGCGCAGCGGCAGCCCCAAGCTGACCCCGCTGCCGAGTGCCGCGCCGATGGACCTGCAGGACCTGCTCTCCGAGCCCGTGGTCGACGCGCCCGAACTCGGCCTGCTCTTCGATTCGCGGCCGCGGCGCGTGCCGGCGGACGAACTGCTCGACGGTATCGCCCGCCCGCCCGAGCCGCGCACCGCCGCGCCCCCGCCGCCCGAGAAGACCGACGACGAGGTCGAGGCGGTCTATGCCGACGTGTTCCGCGCGATCGTCGAGGATCCCGAATCGACGCTGCGCCCGCCCTCGGTGCTGTTCCAGGATTTCCAGGTGCGCTGCCGGATGGGCGGCCTCGCCAAGCCCCCGCTCGATCTGCCGGGCTTCGTCCGCCGGCTGAGCTGCGCGCGCGCCGGCATCTTCGACATGACCGACGAGGCGTGGACCGCGGCGCTCGATGTCGCCAGCGGGCTGCCCGACGACATGCTCGGCGCGTTCCTGCTGGTCGCACGCGCCGCACGCGAGGGCGAACCCTGCCCCTCAGACGCGCGCATCGCCGCGACCTATGGCACCAGCTCGCTTGGCCGGGTGAAGCGCCTGATCGGCTATATCGAGAGCCGCAACCTGATCGTCTGCCGCACAGACCTGGCGGGCAAGCGCTCGATCACGATCCCGGGACTCGGCTGGACGACGCTGCCGGCAGATGCGGCTTAACTAGAACGCGAAAGCGAAGACCAGTCCGGCGACCACGCCGATCTGCACGATCGCGATCATCTGCAGCCGGCCGACGAACGGCTGCTTGCGGGTCTTGTGGCGAAATCGACGGCGCGCCCAGAAGGCGCCGGGGCTGCCACCGAGCGCTGCGAACCAGAGCAAACGGGATTCGGGGATGCGCCATGCGCCACCCAGCGATCGGCGCTTATCCAACGCGAACGCAGCGACCGTGACCGCGTTGATCACCAGAAACAGAAATGACGCCGCCGCGATCGATACGAGCATGGCTCACTGGTACCGCGTCGACGTTGACGCGGCGTCCACCCCGGCGTCGATGACGCATCGCGAGGGAGACACCGCGCAGAGACCGATCGTCAGATCATCCCCAGAGCCTGGAGGTACACCTCGAGGATCGCCTCCTCCTCCTGATATTCTTCCTTCTTCTTCTTGCGGATCGACAGGATCTTGCGGATGGCCTTGGGGTCGTAGCCACGGCCCTTGGCCTCGGCCATCACGTCCTTGATGTCGTCCGCGATACCCTTCTTCTCTTCTTCGAGACGCTCGGCGCGCTCGATCAGCAGGCGCAGTTCGTCCGCTGCGACCGCGCCGCCGCCCATGCCGTGTTGGCGTTCGTCCGTCATGATACTCGTCCCCATTCGCTCGAAACACAGACCCGCATGCGGCGACCGGGGTCCCGAGGACCACCGATGAATCGCGCCGCTGCAAGTGCGGCGCCGCGTCTAGGCGGTAACCGTTCGCGGCTCAAGCGACCCCGGGTCAGACGACCGCATTCTTGGCGACGCTGGCCTTCATCCGTTCGAGCTGCTCGGGCGTGGCGTCGCCCTGATGATGCGCCTTCCACTGCGAATAGGGCATGCCGTACACAGCCTCGCGTGCCGCATCCTTGTCGAGACCACCGGCCTCCTCGACCCAGTCGGACAGGCAGTTGCGGCAAAATCCCGCCAGACCCATCAGGTCGATATTCTGCGCATCGTCGCGGTGGCGCAGGTGGCGGATCAGCCGGCGAAAGGCCTGCGCCGCTACGGCATCGTCGAGTGTGTCCAGCGTGTCGCTATCGTGGTTCATTCGTATGCTCCGTAGTTGATCCCACCGAGATAGGGTTTAAGGCCCGTGGCGGCAAAGACCTCCCCCAGGAAACGCAACGCATGACCATGGCCATCGCACCCCGCTCGCGCAAAGTCCGCATCCTCGCGACGCTAGGCCCTGCCAGCAGCACGCCCGAGATGATCGCGACGCTATTCCGCACCGGCGCCGACGCGTTCCGCATCAACATGAGCCACGGCGACCAGCAGTCGAAGATCGCGGTGATCCAGGCGATTCGCGCGTTGGAGAAGCAATATCGTCGTCCTTCGACGATCCTCGCCGATCTTCAGGGGCCCAAGCTGCGCGTCGGCAAGTTCGACGGCGGCCGCACGGTGCTCGAAACCGGCTCGACCTTCGTGCTCGACCGCGACACGACGCCGGGCGATGCGACCCGCGTCGAGCTGCCGCATGACGAGATCTTCGCCGCGATCGAGCCGGGCGCGCGCCTGCTGCTCGACGACGGCAAGCTCGTCCTGCGCGTCGTGTCGCACAGCCCGCGCGAGATCACGACGCGCGTCGAGGTCGGCGGTGCGCTGTCGAACAACAAGGGGCTGAACGTCCCCGACGTCGTCCTGCCGATGGCCGCGCTGACCGAGAAGGACCGCAGCGATCTCGACTTCGCGGTCGACCAGGGAGTCGACTGGATCGCGCTGTCGTTCGTCCAGCGCCCCGAGGATCTGTGGGAGGCACGCAAGCTGATCGGCGGCAAGGCCGCACTGCTCGCAAAGATCGAGAAGCCCGCCGCGATCGAGCGGCTCGAGGAGATCGTCGAGGCGTGCGACGGCGTGATGGTCGCGCGCGGCGATCTCGGTGTCGAAATGCCCCCGCAGGCGGTGCCGCCGCTGCAGAAGCGCATCGTCGAGGTGTCGCGTCGCATGGGCCGCCCGGTCGTGGTCGCAACGCAGATGCTCGAATCGATGATCACCTCGCCCTCGCCGACGCGTGCCGAGGTCTCGGACGTCGCGACCGCGGTCTATGACGGTGCCGATGCGATCATGCTGTCGGCGGAAAGCGCCGCGGGCGCATGGCCGGTCGAATCGGTCGCGATGATGGACGCGATCGGCGTGTCGGTCGAGGCCGATCCCGAGCATGGCGACCGCATGCACTTCACCGTGATGAAGCCCGATCCGACGACGGCCGACGCGCTGGCCGAGGCGGCGAAGAACATCGCCGCGACGGTATCTGCGGTCGCGATCATCTGCTTCACCACCTCGGGCTCGACCGCACGGCGGATCGCGCGCGAGCGGCCTTCGGTGCCGCTGCTGGTGCTGACGCCGAGCCAGGACACTGCGCGCCGCCTCGGCCTGTTGTGGGGCACGCATGCGGTCCACACCCGCGACGTCGAGTCGTTCGAGGACATGGTCGCCAAGTCGAAGCGCATGGCGCTGCGCCACGGCATGGCGAAGGCGGGCGACCGCGTGATCGTGCTCGCGGGCGTGCCGTTCCGTACGCCGGGTTCGACCAACGTGCTGCATGTCGTGCGGATCGTCGGCGACGAGCTGAAGGGCCACCACTCGCAGGTCTGAGGCGGCTCCCCCAAGCGCTCCCCCCTAGCGCTCCTCCGCCAAATCCGCGATGGCTGGTACAAGGACCGGACGGGGGAGCAACCGCATGACGTTACGCGAAAAGATCGGCTGGGGTGCGATGAGCCTGCTCGGGGCGTGCGCGCTCGCGGTGGTGGCGTTCCAGCGCGGCGAGCATGTCAACGCGCTGTGGATTGTCGCCGCGTCGGTCTCGGTCAATTTGATCGCCTATCGCTTCTACGCCCGCTATATCGCGCGCAACGTCATGCAGCTCGATGCGACGCGGCCGACCCCGGCCATCCGCCGCGCGGACGGGCTCGATTATGTCGCGACCGACCGCAACGTCCTGTTCGGTCACCATTTCGCCGCGATCGCCGGCGCCGGACCGCTGGTCGGGCCGGTGCTCGCCGCGCAGATGGGCTATCTCCCCGGCACGCTCTGGATCCTCGCCGGCGTCGTGCTCGCAGGCGCGGTGCAGGACTTCATGATCCTGTTCATCTCGATGCGCCGCGACGGGCGGTCGCTCGGCGAGCTGATCCGCATGGAAATGGGTGCGGTGGCAGGCACGATCGCGCTGATCGGTGCCTTTGCGATCATGGTCATCATCCTCGCGGTGCTCGCGCTGATCGTCGTGCGCGCGCTCGCGGGCAGCCCCTGGGGGCTGTTCACCGTCGCGGCGACGATCCCGCTCGCCGTCGCGATGGGGATCTACACGCGCTGGATCCGTCCGGGGCGCATTGGCGAAGTCTCGATCCTCGGCGTCATCGGGCTGCTGCTCGCGATCGTCTATGGCGGCCAGGTCGCCGAGTCCGCCTTCTGGGGCCCGGTCTTCACGCTGACCCCGGTCCAGCTGTGCATCCTGATGGTCGGATACGGCGCGGTCGCGTCGGTTCTGCCGGTCTGGCTGCTGCTCGCCCCGCGTGACTATCTGTCGACCTTTCTCAAGATCGGCGCGATCGTCGCGCTGGCTATCGGCATTGCGGTCGTCGCACCGCCGCTGCGCATGCCCGCGCTCACCAAGTTCATCGACGGCAGTGGTCCGGTCTGGTCGGGCGGGCTGTTCCCGTTCCTGTTCATCACGATCGCCTGTGGTGCAGTCTCTGGCTTCCACGCGCTGATCGCCAGCGGCACCACGCCCAAGCTGATCGCCAGCGAAGGTGACGCGCCGTTCATCGGCTATGGCGCGATGCTGATGGAAAGCTTCGTCGCGATCATGGCGCTGGTCGGCGCGACGATCCTCGATCCCGGCATCTACTTCGCGATGAACAGCCCCGCCGCGGTGCTCGGCACCGACGCGGCGTCGGCGGCCGCCGCGGTCACCAACATGGGCTTTGCAATCACGCCAGAAGCGCTGGCGCAGGCCGCGCGCGATGTCGGTGAGACGACGATCATCAGCCGCACCGGCGGCGCGCCGACGCTGGCGGTCGCGATGGCGGAGATCTTCAGCAACCTGATCGGTGGTCAGGCGATGAAGGCGTTCTGGTACCACTTCGCGATCCTGTTCGAGGCGCTGTTCATCCTGACCGCGGTCGATGCCGGCACGCGCGCCGGGCGCTTCATGCTGCAGGACCTGATCGGGCTCGTGGTGCCGTCGTTCCGCAATGCCTCGGCGATCGGGCCGGGCATCGTCGCGACCGCGCTGTGCGTCACGGCCTGGGGTTTCTTCCTCTATCAGGGCGTCACCGATCCACTCGGCGGCGTGAACACGCTGTGGCCGCTATTCGGCATCTCGAACCAGATGCTCGCCGCGGTCGCGCTAATCCTGGCCACGGTCGTGCTGTTCCGGATGAAGCGCCAGCGTTATGCCTGGGTGACGATCCTGCCCGCCGCATGGCTGTGCCTGTGCACGATCACCGCGGGGCTGCTGAAGCTGTTCTCGAGCGATCCGAAGGTCGGCTTCCTCGCGCATGCGTCCAAGTTCGCGGACGCTGCGGCGCGCGGCGAGATCCTGGCGCCCGCCAAGACGATGGCGGAGATGCAGCGGATCATCTTCAACGACCGCATCGACGCGGCGCTGATCGCGCTGTTCCTCGGCGTCGTCGTGTCGATCCTTGCCTTCGGCATCCGCAGCTGCCGCGCGGCGCTGAAGGTCGATCGCCCGACCGTGACCGAGGTTCCGCCCATGCTGGTCCCGGCCGAATGACGCCGCGGATCCGGCATCTGCTGGCACGCGCGCGGGAGACCGCGCTGATGATGGTCGGCCAGCCCTCCTACGCCGCCTATCTGCAGCACATGGCCGAGAATCACCCCGGCCATGCGGCGATGGATCCCGCGGCGTTCTTCCGTGACCGCGAACAGGCGCGCTACGGCGGCAAGGGCGGTGGCCGATGCTGCTGAACGACCCGCCACGCTCGATCGTCGCCGCGCTGCGCAGCGAGACCGGCGGCGATCACGACCGCGTCGACACAGCCTATGGCAACTTCGACCTCGCCGCGCCCGACAGCTATCGCGCGTTCCTCCATGCGCACGCGCGCGCGCTTCCTGCAGCCGAGGACGCGCTCGCCGCCGTCCCGGGCCTGCCCCCCTTCCGCCCCCGCACGCCCCTCCTCGCCGCCGACCTCGCGGCGCTGGACGAGGCGATGCCGCCACCGCTGCCCTTCGCGCTGCCCGCGGGCGACGCCGCCGCCTGGGGCGCGCTCTATGTCGTGGAAGGGTCGCGGCTCGGCGGCATCATGCTTGCGCGCACCGTGCCCGACGGGCTTCCGATCGCCTATCTCGGCGCGCGGCATCTGTCGGGCGAATGGCGCGAGCTGCTCGGCGCGCTCGACAACGCTGCGACGCTTGCGGGATCGGACGTCTGGATCGACGAGGCGATCACCGGCGCGCGCGCGACCTTCGACCTGTACCGCCGCGCCGCCGCCGCGCGCTAAGCCTCAATCCTCGATCGGGGCGGTCATGATCACGCGTAGCCCGGGCATGTTGTCCTGCTGCGCGATCGATCCCGACAGACGTCCGACCACCGCGTTCATCATCCGGCTGCCGAACCCGACGCGCGTGCCGGTCTGACCAACGCCCTTGTCCGCGACGATCAGCCGGATCTGGTTGCGATATTGCTCGAGCGCGATCAGGATCGGCCCGGGCTGTCCGCCATAAGCATATTTGCTGGCATTGATGACGAGCTCGGTCAGGATCAGCCCGACATTGACCGCACGGTCGGTCGGCATCAGCACCGGTGCCAGGTCGAGCCGCATCTGCGCGCCCCATTCCTGCCCCAGCGTCCCCTTCATGTCGCCCGCCAGTTCCTCAAGATAGCGCGCGAGGTCGACCGACTGGACCTGGTCGTCGCGGTACAGGCGCCGATGCACCAGCGCGACCGCAGACAGCCGTGCCTGCGCCTCGGCAAGATGCGCGGTGACGTTGGCGTCGCCCGCCGCCTTGGCCTGCAGTGCGAGAAACGCGGAGACCATCTGCAGGCTGTTCTGCACACGGTGATTGACCTCCTTCATCAGGACGTCCTTCTGCTCGATCAGCACGTCCTTTTCGGCCAGCGTCCGCTGCAATTCGCGGTTGAGCGCGCGCATCCGGTTGCTCGCATAGCTGTCGTGGAACATCCGACGCAGGCGATAGCCGGCCTCGATCTCCTCGAGCGACCAGCGCCGCGATTCGCCGCGCACCTCTTCGGTCCATGACGCGAACGACGTGCGCGGCGTCAGCTGTTCAGCGGGATCGCCCGACGTCGCCTTATGCGGATTGCCTGCCCATTCGATCTCGGTGATCCGCTCGGCGCGGAACCACAACAGCACCGCGCCCTCGTCGATCAGCGGCATCGCAAGCAGCCCGCTCGCCTTCGACCGATAGCGTTCCGCAGGCGGGTAGAGCGTCGACAGCGCATGCGTCGCAACGATGTCGCCTGTCCCGCGGCTGCGGATCCACTCGACCAGGTCCAGTACGTCTCTGTCGTCCGGACACTGGCCGTCGCGCTGCACCGCGCCGTGCTGGACGAGCGCGAAGCCGTCGCTCGCCAGCATCCGGCGCAGGTCGTCGCCGACCGCCGCCGCGGTCCGCTGTGCGCTGCCCTCGGTGGCCATCTTGAGCACGACGACGTCTTCCACCGACCGCAGCCGCAGGCGTTCGCGGTATCCCTCGGCCTCCTCCTTCGCGCGGATCTGTCGGGCGAGGCTGCTCGCCAGCGTGCTCGCGGTCGCGCGGATATCGGGCGCCAGCGTCCGCGGCGTCATGCTGTGGCAGGCGATCATCCCCCACAACAGCCCGTCCTTGACGATCGAGATCGACGCGGACGCCGCGACGCCCATGTTGGTCATGTAGCGCAGATGGATCGGCGACACACTGCGCAGCGCGACGTCGCTCAGGTCGAGCCTCTCGAACCCGGCGGGGCGCAGGATCGCGGGTGTATAGACCGCATGCGGGATCGCGCGCGTCCGGTTACGGACATACAGCGCGCGCGCCTGTTTCGGGATGTCGGTCGCAGGAAAATGATGGTTGAGGAAGCTGTGCAACGCGGGATCGCGATCTTCCGCCATCACGCGCCCTGATTCATCGTCGAGAAAGCGATAGACCATGACGCGATCGAACCCGGTCAGAGTCCGGAACGCGACCGCCGCCTGCTCGCACAGCGCCTGGAGATTGCCCGACCGCTCGAACGCGGTCGCCATCGAATCCAGCCAGCCGAGCACAGTCGCGGCGCTCGACGGCGCCGTCGTGGCGGGCTCGAGCTCGACGAGGACGTGTTCCTCGCTCGCATGCAGGACCATGTGGAACTGCTCGCTGGTACCCGCGACCAGCGTGCCGACGGCAGCGCCGATCATGCTGCCGCGCCCCGATCGCTCCGCCAGCAGCGCGGCAACGTCCTGGCCGATCAGCGTCGCGAGGTCTGCGCCCAGCCAGTCGGGGGTCAGCCGCGTCTCGATATCGCCCGCGCCCGCAACGACGCGCAGGCTCGCCGCATCGGCGACGAGCAACAGCCCGTGCGGCTGGATCGCGCCGGGAATGTGTATGGGCTCCCGATCGCAGGCCGTAAGGTCCAACGCGGTATCAGTCACAGATGCTGGGCCTTTCCGTCAAGCCGCGACCATGTCGTTTCGCGCGTGGAAAAGCAAATAAGCCAAGGCAGTTACGCCACCGGTGCCATCGCCTCCACGCGCGCATCAGCCCGGTCTGCATAGCGGCGCGCGATAACCGCACAGGCGATCAGCTGGATCTGGTGGAACAGCATCAGCGGCAACAGGATCACACCGACCTGCGCCGCAGGGAACAGCACGCCGGCCATCGGCACCCCCGACGCCAGGCTCTTCTTCGACCCACAGAACAGCAACACGATCGCATCCTCGCGCGGCAATCGCATCAGCCGCGCGATGGTCAGCGTCAGCGCCAGCACGATGGCCAGCAGGGCACAGGAGAGCAGCCCGATCAGGAGCAGGTCGCCGAGCGACACCCGGCTCCACAGCCCCTCGACCACCGCCGCGCCGAACGCGCCATAGACGACGAGCAGGATTGATCCGCGATCGACGATCGTCAGCATCGCCTTGCGCCGCGTCACCCATGCGCCGATCCAGGGCCGCAGCACATGCCCCGCCACGAACGGCACGAGCAGCTGGACGATGATCGTCTCGACGCTCTCGATCGACATCCCGCCGGCATTGCCTGCGTTCCGCATCAGCAGCGCGACCAGCGCGGGGGTGATCAGTATGCCGAGCAGGTTGGAAAAGGATGCGCTGCAGACAGCGGCCGCGACATTGCCGCGCGCGATCGCGGTAAAGGCGATCGACGATTGCACCGTCGAGGGCAGCAGCGTCAGGAACAGCACGCCCGTCGCCATCCGCGCGTCGACGAAGGGCAGCGCAGTCAGCCCGAGCCCGAGCGCAGGGAAGGCAACAAACGTCACCCCCAGCACGGCGAGGTGAAGCGGCCAGTTGCGCAGCCCGTCCCAGATCGCCGCACGCGACAATTTCGCGCCGTGCAGGAAGAACAGCAGGAAGATCGCGACGTCGGCGACATAGCCGACGATCGTCGCCGCCTGTCCCCGCGCCGGCACCAGGCTCGCCAGCACGACGGTGCCGAGCAGCATCAGGATGAACGGCTCGAAGATCGATAGGAAGCGCCGGATCACGGATGCGCGGTCACATAGGCCTCGAGGGTCGCCAGATGCCCGGCGATCGCCTCGTCGTCGAGGAAACTGCCGAGGAAGCTGTTGCGCGCCAGCGTCACGATCTGCCCGCGCGACAGGTTACGCGCACGCGCAGTCTGACGGTAGTTCTCGCCGATATAGCCGCCGAAATAAGCCGGGTCGTCCGAATGGATCGTTGCACGCAGGCCGAGATCGAGCATCCTGTCGATCGGATGGTCCTCGATCCGGTCGACGTTGCGCAGCGCGACGTTCGAAAGCGGGCACACGGTCAGCGTCATCGCCTCGCGCGCGAGCCGCGCGACCAGCACCGGATCCTCGAGCGCACGGTTGCCGTGATCGATCCGGTCGACGCGCAGGATGTCGAGCGCTTCGTGGATATAGGCGGGCGGGCCCTCCTCGCCGGCATGCGCGCACAGCAGCAGCCCGGCTTCCGCCGATGCCTCGAACACGCGCGCGAACTTCGACGGCGGATGCCCCATCTCGGACGAATCGAGCCCGACGCCGATCATCTGGTCGAGCCAGGGCTCGGCCTGTTCGAACGTCCTGAACGCATCCTCCTCGTCGAGATGCCGCAGATAGCTCATGATCAGGCCGATGCTCATCCCGTGCTTCGCCCGCGCCGCATCGATCCCCGCGAACAGGCCGTTGGCGACGACGTCGAACGGGATACCGCGATGCGTGTGCGTCTGCGGATCGAAGAAGATCTCGGCATGGACGACGCCGTCCTGCGCGACCCGGTCGAAATAGGCGAGCGCCAGATCGTGGAAATCCTCCTCGGTCTGCAGCACCGCCGCGCCCGCATAATAGATGTCGAGAAACGTCTGGAGGTTGGTGAAGCTGTAGGCGGCGCGCACGTCCTCGACGCTCTTGAACGGGATCGCGACCTTGTTGCGTTCGGCGAGCGCGAACATCAGCTCGGGCTCAAGGCTGCCCTCGATATGCAGATGCAGTTCGGCCTTGGGCAGGTTGGTGATGAAGTCGTCTGTCATGCTCGATCCCGTCGTGATGTGCGTCACCGCGCAACCATTCCGCGCGTCACGCACTTTGCGCAAGGTCGAAACCCGTTGCATGACATCGCTGTCACGTTACCGCGGACCGGCTATTGCCGCCTCTTACCGATCACGCGAAGGACCCATCGATGCCCACAGGACTGGTCGCACTGCTCGACGACATTGCCGGGATCACCAAGCTGGCCGCGGCCAGCCTCGACGATATCGGTGCCGCGACCGGCAAGGCGGGCAGCAAGGCGATCGGCGTGGTGGTCGACGATGCCGCGGTCACGCCACGTTACATGGTCGGATTCTCGCCCAAGCGCGAATTGCCGATGATCGGGAAGATCGCGCTCGGCTCGTTCCGCAACAAGCTGCTCTTCATCCTGCCCGCCGCGCTCGCGCTGAGCGCGTTCGCACCCTGGGCGCTGACCCCGCTGTTGATGATCGGCGGGACCTATCTCTGCTTCGAGGGTGCGGAGAAGATCCTCGAGGCGCTCGGCGGCGGCCATGCCGAAGCCGAAGCCACCGCCCCGATCGATCCGAAGACGCTCGAGGACCAGAAGGTGTCGGGCGCGATCCGCACCGATTTCATCCTGTCGGCGGAGATCATGGTGATCGCGCTGTCGGACGTTGCCGCCGAACCGATCTGGGAACAGGCGATCGTGCTTGCGCTGGTCGGCGTCGCGATCACGATCCTCGTCTACGGCGTCGTCGCGCTGATCGTGAAGATGGACGATATCGGCCTGCACCTGACCGAGCGGAAAAGCCCGGCCGTGCAAGCGTTCGGCCGCGGCCTGGTCAAGGGCATGCCGGTCGTCATGTCGGTGCTGTCGGTCGTCGGCACCGCGGCGATGGTCTGGGTCGGCGGACAGATCATCGTCCACGGGATCGAGGATTTCGGGCTGACGACGATCCCGCACTTCATCCACGATGCCGCCGCGGGCGCCGCCGCCGCGGTGCCGGTCGCCAAGGGCGTAGTGAACTGGGTGGTCAACGCCGCATTGTCGGGCGTGGTCGGCCTCATCCTCGGCGGCGCGATCGCACTTGGTCTCCACGCGGTGAAGAAGCCGAAGGCGCATTGAGCCACCCCCTCCCGTCATCCTGACGAAAGTCAGGATCCAGAGCCAGGAACGTCAGCGTCCGTTACCCTGGATCCTGACTTTCGTCAGGATGACGGCGTGGGGGGAACAGCCCCCCGGCAACCGATGCGCCCCCTATTTCGCCGTCCACTTGTCCATCCAGCCGATCACCTCGCCATACCATTGCAGGCTGTTCTTCGGCTTCAGCACCCAGTGATTCTCGTTCGGGTTGACCAGCAACCGTGACGGAATCCCCCGCCGCTGCAACGCGGTGAAGCTCGCGAGCCCCTGCGTATAGGGAATGCGGAAATCTTTCTCGCCGGTGATCACCAGCATCGGCGTCTTCCAGTTGGCGACGTAGTTGACCGGGTTCCATTTCTCGAACGCGGCAGGATCCTCGTAATAGGTCTTCCCGCCATGCTCCCACTCGTCGAACCACAGCTCTTCGGTCTCGTACGCCATCGCACGCGCATCGAAGACGCCGTCATGCTGGACGATGCACTTGAACCGGTCGGGCCACTTCCCCTCGATCCAGTTCATCATATAGCCGCCGTACGACGCACCGAGCGCGCAGGCGCGGTCGCCGTCAAGCCAGCCGAATTTGGCGGTCGCCGCCGCCAGCCCCTTTTGCAGATCCTCGAGCGGCCAGCCGCCCCAATTGTTGCTGATCGCGTCGGTGAAGGCCTGGCCGTACCCCGTCGACCCGTGGAAATCGACCGCGACCAGCCCGTAGCCCGCGCCCGCGAACACCGCCGGGTTCCAGCGATAGGACCAGCTGTTGTTGCTCGACCCCTGCGGGCCACCGTGCACCATATAGGCGACAGGGACCTTACCCGTGCTGCCATAGGGCTTCACCGCATAGCCCCAAACGGTGTCTTCGTTCGCGCCCTTGAAGTTGAACCGCGTGACAGTCGGCATGTCGATGCCCGCGAGCTTTCCCGCGTTGACCGAGGTCAGCCGCTCGGGCTTCGGCATCCGCGTGCCCTTCACCGCCAGCGCATAGAAGTCGTCGGGTGCGGTCAGGCTGCTGATCGCGACGACGACGCCCCTGGGCGTTGGCACGACCGCACCGACATGCCCTTCCTGCGTCAGCCGCGTCACCTTGCCCGTCACGGGATCGACCGCGAACACCGGCGTCTCCTGCGTGTCGTCCGCGGTGACGTAGATACGTTTGCTGTCGGGGCTCCATGCGATTGACGCAACCGAGCGATCCCAGCCCTGCGTTACCGCGCGCACCTGACCGCTGGCCAGATCACGCGTCATAAGCACCTGGCGATCCGCCTCGAACCCGGCGCGCGCCATCGCGAACCAGGCGAGCGTGCGGCCATCGGGCGACACCGTCGGCAGATTGTCCATGCCGGTGTTCGCCGCCGTCAGGTTGACCGGCGCTGCGGAACCGTCCGCGGGGACCGAGAAGATGTCGAGATTGGTCGACGTCGCTTCGATCCGCCCCGCCTCGCGCAGTGCGAAATACAGCGTCCGGCCGTCCGCGCTCCACGACACTTCCTCGCCGCCGCCGAACGGCTTGGACGGCGCATCGCCGATCAGACCGCGCGTCACCGCGACGCCGTCGCCGGCTGCGCCTGCGGCCGTCAGCGGCAGCACGAACAGCTGCGACCGGTCGCCGTTCGACCATGTGTCCCAGTGCCGCACGAACAGCTGGTCATAGGTCCGCCCCGCCCCGGCATTCGGGTCCTTCTTGACGATCGCGGGCGCAAGGCTCGGCGCGCCGGGCTTGCGATCGGCCCAGATCACCAGCTTGTCGCCGGTCGGTGCGACCTTGAACCCGCCAAAGCCGCCCTCGAAGCTCGTCAGCTTGCGCGGCGTGCCGCCAGCGATCCCGATCGACCAGACCGCGTCGCTGCCGCCCTTGTCCGACTGGTAATAGACGGTTGCGCCATCGGCGGAGAATTGCGCGCCGGTCTCGTTCACATCGGCTTCGGCGATCAGCGGCTCGGGTTTCGCACCCTTGCGCGTCAGGTCGAGCCGCCACAGGTCGAACCGCCCGCGATCGGCGGCGAGATCGGTCTCGCGCTGTTCCCAGACCAGCCAGCGGCCGTCCTTCGACACGGCGGGCGAGGACACGCGCGACAGCTTGACGACATCGTCGATGGTCAGCTGGCGGGCGGTGGCGGGGGCGCTTGCAAGAGCGAGCACGGCGAGGCTTGCGGACAGCAGGATCTTCATGCGCGTCTGCATAGAATGCTTGCACGATCGCGCGCAATCGCCACGTTGTCGCGCACGATGACGCGTAAATCCTCCTTCCCGCCCGTGGCCGCCGCCGATGCGCGGCTGCTCGTCCTCGGCAGCCTGCCCGGCGACCGTTCGCTCGCCGAAGCTCGCTATTATGCGCATCCGCAGAACCAGTTCTGGGCGCTGATGTCGGGCGTGGTGGCGCGCGATCTCGTCGCGCTGGCCTATGACGAGCGACTGGCCGCCTTGCGCGATGCGGGCGTGGCGCTGTGGGACGTGATCGGGTCGGCGCACCGCATCGGTAGCACCGACGCCGCGATCCTCGATGCGCAGGACAATGCGGTCGCCGAGCTGGTCGCGCGCCTGCCCGATCTCCGCGCGATCGCGTTCAACGGCGCAACCGCGTTGAAGCTCGGCCTCAGACAGGGGCTCGGAACGCTCGGCCCGCAGATCGTCGCGCTGCCCTCGAGCAGCCCGCTCCACACGATCGGCCGCGCCGCCAAGCAGCCCGCCTGGGACGCGCTCGCCCCCTTCCTCGCCGTGTCGCGCTAGATCCGCACCGCGCCCGCCGCACGGACATCGGCGATCGTCGGCCAGCCATTCACCGCCATCAGCAGATCCGCCTCCGCCAGCAGGCACCGCAACACATGCGCCGCCCCCGCCGCCCCATCGAGCGCGAGGCCATAGGCATAGGGCCGCCCGACGCCCACGGCACGCGCGCCGAGCGCGATCGCCTTCACCACGTCGCTGCCCGACCGGATCCCTGAATCGAACAGCACGGGCACGTCGCCCGCCGCCGCGACCACGCCCGGCAGCATGTCGATCGCCGCGATTCCGCCATTGGCCTGGCGCCCGCCATGGTTCGAACAATAGATCGCATCCGCTCCCGCATCGATCGCGCGCCGCGCATCGTCGGGATGGCAGATCCCCTTCAGGATCAGCGGCAATGTCGTCAGCGAGCGCAGCCACGCCATGTCGTCCCAGGTCAGCACCTTGCCGAACACGCCTGCCCATTGCCGCACCGCAGCCGCGCCATCCTCCTCGGGCGGCTTGGCGAGCATCGCGCGAAAGACGGGGTCTGAGAAATAGTTCATCAGCACCGCGCCGCGCAGCTGCGGGAAGTTCGCGACGTTCAGGTCGCGCGGCCGCCATCCCGTCACCCAGGTGTCGAGCGTGACGACGATCCCCTTATACCCCGCCGCCTCGGCCCGGCGCACCAGGCTCTCGGCCAGCGCCTTGTCCTTGGGCGTGTAGAGCTGGAAGAACCCCGGCGTCTCGCCCAGCGCCCCCGCCACGCTTTCGAGCGGATCGTTCGACAGCGTCGACGCCATCAGCGGCACCCCCGTCTCGGCCGAGGCGCGCGCGGCGGCGAGATCGCCGTGACCGTCCTGCGTGCAGATTCCGATCACCCCGACCGGCGCCATGAAGACCGGGCTCGGCAGCCGCATCCCGAACAGCTCGACCGACAGGTCGCGCCTGCTGCAATCGACCATCATCCGCGGCGTCATGCCCCAGTGGCGGAACGCATGTGCATTGTTGTCCTGCGTGAATTCGTCGCCGCAGCCGCCCTGGACATAGCCCAGCACCGATGGCGGCATCGCCGCGCTCGCGCGCTGTTCGAGCGTCGCGTAATCGACCGGCAGCTTCGGGATCACGCCGCTCAGACCGGCGTTGTAAATCGCGTTCTGGTAATCGCCGAAATGCGGCATCCGCCTACTCCTATCGACGGCGTTACACCCGTCCTGACGGCAAATGTAGCGCTCAGCCGTCGAGCCGCGCCAGAAATTCCTTTGCCTGCGCCAGCGTCGCGTCCCGGTCCGCCGGCTTCATCTTAGCCCAGTTGCGATACGGCATCGCCAGCCGCGGATTGCGATCGAGCTTGTCCGCGTTGCGCACCAGGAAATCCCAGTACAGCGCATTGAACGGACACGCATTCTCCCCGACGCGCTGTTTCACGTCATAGCGACAATGCCCGCAATAATCCGACATCCGGTTGATATACGCGCCCGACGCCGCATAGGGCTTCGACCCGAGCAGGCCGCCATCGGCGAACTGGCTCATGCCCAGCGTATTGGGCAGCTCGACCCATTCATACGCATCGGCATAGACCTCCAGATACCATTCATGCACCTGCTTCGGGTCCGCGCCGATCAGCAGCGCGAAATTGCCCGTCACCATCAATCGCTGGATATGATGCGCATAGGCATGGTCGAGCGTCTGTCCGATCGCTTGCGAGAGGCAGTGCATGTCGGTCTCGCCGGTCCAGTAGAAGCCCGGCAGGTCGAGCCTCGCATCGAGGAAGTTGCGCTCGACATACTCCGGCCCCTCGCGCCAATAGATGCCGCGCATATATTCGCGCCAGCCGATGATCTGGCGGATGAACCCTTCGGCACAGTTGAGCGGCACGCGCCCCGCCGCATATTCCGCCTCGACCGCACGGCACAAATCGACCGGATCGAGCAGCCCCGAATTGATATAGGGCGACAGCACCGCGTGCCACAGGAACGGCTGGTCGGTCAGCATCGCGTCCTGATAATCCCCGAACCGCGGCAACGCATGCTTGAGGAAATGCCGCTGCTGCTTGAGCGCGTCCTCGCGCGTCGTCGCGAAATCGAACGCATCGAGGCTGCCGGGATGCTCGCCGAACCGCGCCGCGACCATCGCGAGCACCTCGGTCGTGATCGCATCGGGGGCAAAGGAGAGCGGGCGCGGCATCAGCAGGTCGGCCTTGGCGGGCTTGCGATTATCCGCATCGTAATTCCACTCGCCCCCCTCGGGCTTCTCGCCGTCCATCAACAGCCCGGTGCGGCGGCGCATCTCGCGGTAGAAATACTCCATCCGCAACTGCTTGCGCCCCTCCGCCCAGGCCTCGAACTCGGCGTGGCTGGCGAGGAAGCGGTCGTCGGCGCGGATTTCGACCGGCAGGCCGAACAGCGTTTCCCACGCGTCCAGCATGCCCGCAACGCGCCACTCGCCCGCTTCGGTGACGATGATCCGCGCCGGATCATGCCGCCCGATCGCGCGCGCGACTTCTCCGGTGAAGCTGCCGGTCGACTCCGGATCGTCGAGCGTGACGTAGTCGACGGTCCAGCCCGCCTCGCGCAGTGCCTCGGCGTGATGGCGCATCGCCGACAGGATATAGGCGATCTTGCGGCGATGATGGCGGACATAGGTCGTCTCGTCGGCGACCTCCATCATCAGCACGATCGTCGCCGCCGGGTCGGCCCCGTTGAGCGAGGCGATCTGCAGCGAGAGCTGGTCGCCGAGGATCGGCACGAGCGTGGTTTTCTTGGAGCGCATCGCATCCTACATGGCGGACCATGACCGCTCCTACAAACCCGTTATATCTGGGCCAGAACAGCGCCCTCCCCGCCTCGCCCGAAGAGGCCGTGCTCGATTACGTGCCCAACCCGCGCGTCGGCCGGACCTATCTGGTGCGGTTCGCGGTGCCCGAATTCACCTCGCTCTGCCCGGTTACCGGCCAGCCCGACTTCGCGCATCTCGTCATCGACTATGTCCCCGGCGAGACGATCGTCGAATCCAAGTCGCTCAAGCTGTTCCTGGGCAGCTTTCGCAACCATGCCGGCTTCCACGAGGACTGCACGGTCGGCATCGGCGAGCGGCTGTTCGACGAAATGAAGCCGGTCTGGCTGCGGATCGGGGGCTATTGGTATCCGCGCGGCGGGATCCCGATCGACGTCTTCTGGCAGTCGTCCGCCCCTCCCGCCGATCTGTGGCTGCCCGATCAGGGCGTCGCCCCGTATCGCGGGCGTGGCTGACGCCGTCGTTGCATGCAGTGATGTCGATAAAGTTTAACATCAAAGCGCGTGTTGCAGTGCAATATTAATGCAACTTTCATACCTTGTCAGCCGTTGGGGGTAAGCGCGATGCCGGGTTAGCCTGTTATGCGCGCTCAGACAAAGGACAGGGTATGGCGTTACCGGCGGACGGGACCAAGATCACGCGGCTGGCACTCATTGGCAATTTTTTGCCGAGGCGGTGCGGTATCGCGACATATACGACGGATGTGTTCACCGCGATGCGGGCGCGCTTTCCCGAGGTCGCGGTCGACGTCTATGCGATGGATGATCATCCTGGCCTGTACGAGTATCCGCCGGAAGTCGTTGGAACGATCCCCGAAACCGATCTGACCGCCTATCTGGATGCCGCACGCAAGATCGATGCGAGCGGAGCCCAGGCAATCTGGGTTCAGCACGAATACGGCATCTATGGTGGCCCGGCCGGGGACTATCTGCTTGCGCTGCTCGACCGCACGACGCTGCCGGTCGTCGTTGCGTTGCACACGATCCTCGAACGCCCCAATCCCGACGAACGCCGCGTCATGGAGGGGCTGTTGCGCCGTGCCGCGCGCGTCATCGTGATGGCGGAGCGTGGCCGCGATATCCTCCAGCGCGTCTATGGCGCCAGCCCGCGGCAGATCGTGATGATCCCGCACGGCGTGCCCGATCGTGACCTCGTCGAACCCGACACGCTGAAGGCGCAATTCGGCTGGGAAGGCCGCAAGGTCGTGCTGACCTTCGGGCTCCTCGCACCGAACAAGGGTATCGAAACAGTGATCGAGGCGCTGCCCGCGGTCATCGAACGTCATCCCAATCTTCTTTACGTCGTGCTCGGCGCGACGCACCCCAATCTCGTCGCGCATCAGGGCGAGGCGTATCGTGATCGTCTCAAGGCGCTGACCGAAGAGCGCGGCGTGGCGGGCAATGTCGCCTTCATCGACGCGTTCGTCGAACATGATGAGCTGCTGAGCTATCTGCAGGCGGCAGATATCTATGTGACGCCCTACACCAACCCGGCGCAGATCACCTCGGGCACGCTTAGCTACGCCATCGGCGTCGGCAAGCCCGTCATCTCGACCCCGTACGTCCATGCGACGGAAATCCTCGCCGATGGGCATGGCGTTCTTGTCCCGTTCGGAGATGTCGCTGCCTTCGCGCGCGAGATCGACATGCTGCTGTCGAGTGATCGCGACCGCCATCGCTTGGCCGAACGCGCCTATGCGCGCGGTCGTACGATGATCTGGCCACAGCTTGCCGAAACATCGATGGCAGAGATCCGCGCAGTGGTCGCGGCACGCCCTTTTCGTCTGGCAAAACCTTCGCCCCCGTTAAAGCCGCTTGCGCCTGACTTCGCGGCCGTCGAACGGATGAGTGATTCGACGGGCATGCTCCAGCATTCGATCTACTCGATCCCCGATCGCCGGCATGGCTATTGCATCGACGACAATTGCCGTGCGCTCATGCTGATGAGTGCGATGCCGGACATGGACGAGGTCCAGCGTGACAAGTGGACGACGATCTATGCGTCGTTCGTGCAATATGCCTGGAACCCCGACGAGCGTCGCTTCCGCAACTTCATGAGCTTCGACCGGAGCTGGTGCGAGGATGTCGGGTCTGAGGATTCCAACGGTCGCACCGTCTGGGCGCTCGGCATCACGGCACGCGATGCGCAGCTGGCCAAGCATCGCGACTGGGCGACGGCAATGTATGACTCGACCGCATCCTGTGCACTCGAGCTCGGCAGCCTGCGCGCTCAGGCCTTTGCGATGCTCGGCGCGGCGGCGATGCTCGAGGCGAGCCCCGGGCATCAGCTCTCGCTGTCGATCCTGGCAAAGTTCCCCGATGTCCATTTGGCACTGCTCGAGAAGACGCGGCGTCCCGAATGGCAGTGGTTCGAGATCGTCCTTGCCTATGACAATGCTCGCCTGCCACAGGCGCTCATCCGTGCGGGCCAGGCGCTCGGCCGCCAGGACCTGATCGATTGCGGTCTGGCGACACTCGAATGGATCGTCGCCAAGCAGACCTCGCCCGAGGGTCGCTTCCGCGCGGTGGGTACGGAAAGCTTCGGACGCTCCTATGAGGATCCGCTGCAGTTCGACCAGCAGCCGCTGGAGGCACAGGCCACCGTCGATGCCTGCATGGCGGCGTTCGAGGCTACCGGCGACCTGCGCTGGCGTGACGAGGCCGAGCGCGCCTATCGCTGGTTCCTGGGCGGGAATGACCTCAATCTGCCGCTCGCAAGCATCGCCGATGGCGGCTGTTTTGATGGATTGATGCCGACGGGATTGAACCGTAACCAGGGTGCAGAGTCGATTTTGGCGCTGCAATTGGCCAATTGTGCGATTTCGGGGGTATCAAACGCAACCCAAAGCGTGGCAGGAGCCTCGCGCGTCGTCGCATAGCCTCGCTAGCGTCGGCGTCCCAAGGTGGAACGGCACGCGAGGCATAAGCACGATGGACCTGTTTACCCACCAGCTGCGGTTGCACGCCGACCCGTCACGGGTCGTCGTCCGGCCCTTTCATATCGCCTGGGCCGGCAATGCCGGCGCACCCAGTCGGACCGAGCGACTGGTCGGCGAAGTCCTCGAGATGACGAGCGCCGAGGCGCGGATCCAGCTCGAGGTGGTGCTGAAGGATTTTGAGGCGCGGCACTGGCAGACGCGGCGCGTTTTCATGACGCGCTACGACCAGATCGAGGACATGCTCGGGCTCAACGGCGCGGATATCGGCGACGAGAAGCGCCAGCTGATCGGCGCCTATTTCTGTCATGAATACAGCTATGCCGCCGCCGCGCTGATGAACCCCAGCGCGGTGCCGCATTTCGACCAGTCGGGCATGCCCCCGGGCAGCCTGCGCATCCTGATGTCGATGCGCGCGGTGGGCGAAGGTCACATCTCGTCGGTCGCTTTCCGCGAAGGCATCATCACCGACCAGAACCTCATGAAGCTAGCGCCCGAGCCGCCTTTCGCGACCGCGACCGACGCGGTCGGCAGCGGCGAAGACGAGATGCCGCAGGGTCCGGTCACCGTCTATCGCCACCGCGACAGCACGCTGAGCGGCACCGTGATCTTCCCGATCACGCAGGCGCAGTCGAAGGGGCTGGAGGATCTGCGCATCGTCCGCTTCCAGCACGACAATGGCGACTATGAATGGATCGGCACCTACACCGCATATAACGGCTCGGTCATCCAGTCCGAACTGATGCGGACACGCGATTTCCGCGCGTTCGATCTCGTCCCGATGACTGGCCCCGCCGCGCGCAACAAGGGCATGGCGCTGTTCCCGCGCAAGGTGAACGGCCAGTATATGATGATCGGCCGGCAGGACGGCGAGAACCTGTTCCTGCTGAAGTCGGACACGCTGACCGACTGGGACGACGGCGAGAAGATCCTGACGCCGCTCTATCCGTGGGAGCTCGTCCAGATCGGCAATTGCGGCCCGCCGATCGAACTCGACGAGGGCTGGTTGCTGCTCACGCACGGCGTCGGCGCGATGCGCAAATATTCGATCGGTGCAGTGCTGCTCGACAAGGACGACCCGTCCAAGGTGATCGGCCGCACGCAGCAGCCGATCCTCGCCGCCAAGGATCAGGACCGCGAGGGCTATGTCCCCAACGTCGTCTACAGCTGCGGCGCGCTGCGCCACGGCGATGCGCTGTTCCTGCCTTACGGCATCGCGGACAGCTCGATCGGCTTCGCCTTCGTCAAGATCACGGACATGCTCGCCGCGATGAAGTGAAGGACGGTCGCTCCCTCCTTAGGACTCCACCCCGGCGAAGGCCGGGGCCCAGTTGGGCGACGGAGATAATGGCGGACCGCGCTTCGTAACGTCGACCTTCCCAACTGGGCCCCGGCCTTCGCCGGGGAAGTGCGCTTAACCAGGCAGGCCGTTCCCCTCCCCGGCCTCCCGCGAAGGCGGGAGCCCAGCCTGGGTCCCCGCCTTCGCGGGGAAACACTCGCTACCGCGATGCCGCCATCGTCCGCCGGTACATCACCCAGGTCAGCAACGCGAACAGCAGGGTCCCTCCGACCAGCGCAAAGGGTACGAACCCCTCCCCGACCAGCGCCAGCGGCGTCTCCTGGTTGGTGAGATAGACGATCCCGGCAAACCCCACGCCCCACAGCGACTCGCCGACGATCATCCCCGTCGCGGTCAGCACGCCCATCCGCCTGGCAAGCTCGGGATCGCGCGCGCGGTCGGCCCAGCGGTCATAGGCATAGCCGACTACCGCGCCGATCGTGACCGGCAACGTCACCGCCATGGGCAGATACACGCCCAGCCCGACGCCCAGCGGCGGCAACCGCAGCCTGCCCGCCTTGCCCAGCAGTTCGTCGAGCGCGATCACCGCGACACCGGTCATCGCGCCATAGCCGATCATCGCCCAGTTGAGATTGCCCCCCAGCACGCCCTTGGCGAGCGCCGAGATCAGCGCGGCCTGCGGTGCGGCCAGCGCATTGGGCCCGGCCCCCGGCGCGCCAGCAAAGCCAAGCGTGCTGCCGAGCAGGTTGAGCACCGGCGGCACGACGATCGACCCGAACACCACGCCGATCAGCAGCGCGACCTGCTGCTTCCACGGCGTCGCACCGACCAACTGCCCGGTCTTCAGATCCTGGAGATTGTCGTTCGAGATCGTCGCGATGCCGAACACCACGCCCGTCACGATCAGGCCGTAGGCGACCAGCGCCTGCGTCGTCCCCGGCTCGACTGCACGACCGAACCACGACACCAGCAGGATCGATGCGGCGAGGATGGCGAGGATACCGATGCCCGACACAGGAGAATTCGACGCGCCGATCAGCCCCGCCATGTACCCGCACACCGCCGCGATCACGAGGCCGATGACGAGGATGAACGCGAGACTCCCTGCGATCAGCCCGACCGCCGACGCCTCGAGCGGCCCGCCCTGGAGGACAGTCCACAGCAGGATCCCGATCGGCACGAGCATCGCCAGCGATGCAATCCCGACGATCCCGATCGGGATGTCACGCTCCTCGAGTGCCAGCACTTCGCCGCCGCGCTTGGCTGCCGACGCCGCCAGCGCCGATCGCACGCCGCCGACCACGGGTCCTGCGATCTTGAGCAAGGTCCAGATCGCCGCGACGCCGATCACGCCCGCACCGAAGAACCGCACGTCCGACCGGAACACGGTCGTCGCGATCACCTCCGCGGTGCCGGTCACGCTCCCGGCCGAGGTCAGGATCGGCAGCAGGATCCACCAGCCGATCACCACGCCCGTGAACATTGCCATGCCGACCGAGATCCCGACCAGATGCCCCGCGCCCAGCAGCGCGAACGACAGCCCGCCCGAAATTCCGGTCGCGCCTGCGCCGACGCGGAACCACGTCGCGGCCTCGGCAGCGACCAATTTGGTCTGCGTCAGGATCGCGAACCCGGCCGACACCAGCGCGTTGACGACGATGATACCGAGCCCGCGCGCGCTCTCCTCGCCGCCCTCACGACTACCCGCACCGACCTTCAGCACTTCGGCGGCGGCGCGGCCTTCCGGATAGGGCAGCACCGTGTCGACGACGAGTGCACGGCGCAGCGGCACCGAGAACAGCACACCCAGCACGCCGCCGAACATCGTGATCGCCGCGGTGGTGAAGAACGGGAACCCCTGCCACCAGCCGATCATGACGAGGCCGGGCAACACGAAGATGATCGCCGCGAGCGTGCCCGCGGCGGACGCGATCGTCTGGACGATGTTGTTCTCGAGGATCGTCGAATCCTTGAACAGCCGCAGCACGGCCATCGAGATCACCGCGGCGGGGATCGACGTCGCAAAGGTCAGCCCGATCTTCAGTCCGAGATACACATTGGCTGCGGTAAACAGCAGCGTGATGATCGCGCCGAGCACGACCCCGCGAAAGGTAAGCTCGCGCATACTCGTCTCGGGCCCGGTCTCGGATACGCCCCGCGTCGCGTCGGTCATCAGATCGTCCTAACCAGAAACACGTGCCCCGGCGGAGGCCGAGGCCTGGTCGGAACGTCCTCCAACCGGGCCTCGGTCTTCGCCGGGGTCCTGGCCGTCAGGATGCCGCGCTCTTGCCGTGAGCGCAACCGGCCGGATCAGCGCGCCACCATCCGCCGCGCGAAATGCACGGTGACCGCGCGCGTCACGCTCTCCGCAATCCGCTGCCGCCCCTCGTCGCTGTCGAGAAACGCCGCGTCCTGCGGGTTCGAAATATAGCCGGTCTCGAACAGGATCGAGGGCATGTCGGGCGCCTTGAGCACCATCAGCGACGCCATGCGGTGGAAATTCGGCTTGAGCGGCATCAACGGCTTGGCCTCGCGTCCCAGCAACCGCGCGAACGTGGCCGACGCGTTCATCGTCTCGCGCTGCGTCAGGTCGATCAGGATCGACGACACGTCGGCAGGCGCCTCGCCCAGATTGACCCCGGAGATCACATCCGCCTTGTTCTCGCGCGCGGCTAGCCGCGCCGCCTCCTTGTCGGACGCCACCTCGGACAGCGTATAGGCAGTCGCGCCGCTCGCGCCTTCGGATCCGGTGCTGTCGCAGTGGACCGAGATGAACAGGTCGCCCTTCAACCGTCGTGCGACGCCGTACCGCTCGCGCAGCACGAGGAACCGGTCGTCGCTCCGCGTCAGCGCGACGCGCACCCGGCCCGAAGCGAGCAGCGCGTCACGAATGGCCTTGGCGACCTTGAGAGTCACGTCCTTCTCGCGCAGCCCGTCGGGGCCGATCGCGCCGGGATCGACACCGCCATGTCCGGCGTCGATCACCACCAGCGGACGCATATCGTCGCCCTCGACCCGCGGCAGCCCGATTCCGCGCGCGCGCGGCGGCACCGGGATCGACACCTTGTACCGCGGCGCCGGTCGTGCGGCGAAGTTGAACGGGAAGAAATTCAGCGGACCGGCGATACTGGCCTGCGCGAACGTCGCATCGTCGACGCGGCGCAAGGCCAGCGTTAGTTCGCGTCCCTGCAAATCGAACCCGCCATCGGCCACGATCGCCGGCTCTGACAGGTCGAACAGCATCCGCAGCCCGGAGCCGCCGTGCCGGCGCTGCGCGATGCGGGTCACGACGCCGCCCGGCTTCGCGGTTCCGCCGGGCGTCGCGTTCGCGATATCGACCGCGATCTGCCGTCGGCCGGTCAGGATCTGGCTCGCGCCGCTGCCGACCGGTGCATCGAAGCGGATAACGATCTGCGTCCGGCCGATCGCAATGCTCTGTACGGACGCCGCCAGCGCCGGAACGCCGGACAGCCAGCCGAGCAGCAGAGCGATGATCGCAACCATCCTGCGTCCATGCCGTGCGACCGCGCTGCCGGTCCAGCGAAAAGCCATTCTACACTCCCTGGATCGGTCGAGCCCGACCGAAACGAGACGCCTACGCCACGCCCCCGCAAGAGGATCTTGCGGAGCAGGGTTAATAGCTTGTTTGCCTTGGTTTTCCCATATCCGTAGCTGCCGGTGCGGTTGCAGGACAGGTCGCCGCGCGTAAATGCGGCCTGGGAAAATGGCGGGTTTCAAGTGCGCCGGACCGCCCCGCGCCGGGCCAGTTGCGGGATCTGCAATGCGGTGCTAGTCCTGCCGTGCACCCGTGCGTCGCTAGAGTTTGCCAGCGACGCGCCGGTCTCAACGCCCGCCTTCGGATCCTCGACGGCGCGGCAATTTCAGGTTGACGCTCGAATGACGCATTCCCCCCGCCCCGCTCACCGATCGGCCTTCGCCGACGGGATCGCGGTCGTGCGGGCGCCGCAGGGTGAGTTCCCGCGGCATGCGCGTCGAGCAGAGGCAGTTTCGCATACCTTCCGCGAGTCCGGGCGTCCGTGTCCGACCGCACCACCATCAAGCGCGCGACGGCTGCCATCAGGCCCGGCGCGCGCGCGGAGAATCTATTATGACAACGCGTATGCTGATCGACGCACGCCACCGGGAAGAAACCCGGATCGCCGTCGTCAAGGGTAACCGGATCGAGGAATTCGATTTCGAAAGCGCCGAGCGCAAGCAGCTCAAGGGTAACATCTACCTCGCTAAGGTCACGCGGGTCGAACCGTCGCTCCAGGCGGCGTTCATCGATTACGGCGGCAATCGCCACGGCTTCCTCGCGTTCAGCGAGATCCACCCCGATTACTACCAGATCCCCAAAGAAGACCGCGACGCGCTGCTCCGCGAAGAGGCCGAGCATGCCGCCGAGGAGGCAGCCCTGCGCGCCGACTATGACGCGGACGACGAAGAGGGTGACGACGAGGACGATATCGAGCGCTTCGAGGACGATGGCGGGGTAGATCCCGACGTCGCCGAGGAGCTCGAAGGCGGCGAAGAGACCGGCGAGGCCCCGCGTCGCAAGCGCAAGCCGAACGGCGACGAGGCCGCGGTCGAGGACCTGCGCGAGCGTCGCATGAACCTGCGCCGCCGCTACAAGATCCAGGACGTGATCCATCGCCGTCAGGTGCTGCTCGTCCAGGTCGTCAAGGAAGAGCGCGGCAACAAGGGCGCAGCGCTGACCACGTACCTGTCGCTGGCCGGCCGCTACTGCGTGCTGATGCCCAATACGAGCCACGGCGGCGGCATCTCGCGCAAGATCAGCAACGCGGGCGATCGCAAGCGCCTGAAGTCGATCATGGCCGACATGCAGCTGCCGCCCTCGATGGGCTGCATTGTCCGCACCGCCGGGCTGCAGCGCAGCAAGGTCGAGATCAAGCGCGACTTCGATTACCTCGCCCGTCTGTGGGACGGGATCCGCGAAGCGACGCTGAAGGCGTCGGCGCCCGCGCTCGTCTACGGCGACAGCGACCTCATCAAGCGCGCGATCCGCGACATCTACAACAAGGAAATCGAAGAGGTCATCGTCGAGGGCGAGGACGGCTATCGCCAGGCGCGCGAGTTCATGCGCCTGCTGATGCCCACGCACGCCCGGCGCATCAAGCATTACGCCGACCCCGTGCCGCTGTTCCAGCGCGCGGGCGTCGAGGATCAGCTGTCGGCGATGTACCATCCGGTCGTCCAGCTGAAGTCGGGCGGCTATCTGGTCATCAACCCGACCGAGGCGCTCGTCTCGATCGACATCAACTCGGGCCGCTCAACGCGCGAACACAGCATCGAGCAGACCGCGACCGCGACCAACCTCGAGGCCGCACAGGAAATCGGCCGCCAGCTGCGCCTGCGCGACATGGCCGGGCTCGTCGTCATCGATTTCATCGACATGGATAACAATTCCAACGTCCGTAAGGTCGAGAAGGCGATGAAGGAGGCGCTGAAGAACGATCGTGCGCGCATCCAGATCGGCCGCATCTCGTCGTTCGGCCTGATGGAAATGAGCCGCCAGCGGCTGCGCACCGGCGTGCTCGAAGCGTCGACCCGCGCCTGCCCGCATTGCGAGGGCACCGGGCTCGTCCGCACCGCATCGTCGTCGGGCATTTCCGCGCTCCGCCTCATCGAGGACGAGGCCGCCCGCGGTCGCGGCTCGCTGCTGACGCTGCGCGCGAGCCAGGAAGCGGCCGTCTACATCCTCAACCGCAAGCGTGCCGACATCGCCGAGATCGAGGATCGCTACGGCGTGATCGTCGAGATCATCCCTGGCCAGGACGAGGAAGGCGCGCACATGACGGTCGAGGCCAGTGGCCCGCCGCCCGCGCATCCGCCGAAGTTCGTCCAGATCATCGAAGAGGACGAGGACGATCTTCCCGAGGAGATCGAGGACGAGATCGAGGAGGACGAGGTCGAGGAGGCCGAGGCCGAACAGCCGCGTCGTCGTGAGGGGGGCCGCGAAGGCGGTCGTGAGCAGGCCGCGCCACGTGAGGGCCGCGATGCCGATGGCGAAGGTGGCAAAAAGCGCCGTCGCCGCCGCGGTCGTCGGGGCCGGGCACGTCCGGGTGAGGACGGCGCCGTCGGTGGTACGAGCGAGGATGGCGCGTTCGAGGACGTCGACAACAATGTCGAGCAGATCGACGAGGGCGTCGGCGAGATCGTCGAAGTCGGCGGTGGCGAGGAGATCGAAGGTACGACTCCGGCCGAACAGGCCAACGGCGTCGAAGGCGAAGGCCGTCGTCGTCGCGGACGTCGCGGACGTCGCGGTGGTCGGCGCAACGAGCAGGGCGGCGAGCAGACCGGCGCCGAGACGGGCGAGTCGATTGCCGTCAGCAGCATCGACACCGCGGCACTGATCGCCGAGGCGCCCGAGCCGGAGGCATTTGCGCCGGTCGAGACGTCCGAGGCCGAGCCGGTGTTCGAGGAGGCGCCGTCCGCGCCGGTCGCCGAGGCTCCCAAGATGCGTCGTCGCCCGCGCGCCCGTGCGGCCGCCGCGACGATCAACGCTGACCCGGTCGCCGAAACGGCGCCCAAGTCGCGTCGGGGTCGCAAGCCGCGTCCGGTCGAGACGGCCGACGAGACGACCCTGGCACCAGAACCGGTCGTATCCGAAGTGCCCGTCACGCCCGAGCCGCAGGAACAGGCCGCTGCCGATCCGGTCGCGGCAGAGCCGGCGCGCAAGCCTGCACGGCGCCGTCGCGAGGCGGTTGCCGATGCGACGATGGACGAGGTTGGCGCTACGCCTGCCGAGACGCTGGAGGCGTCCGCGCCGAAGCCCAAGCGCGCGCGTCGCAAGGCGAGCGATACGGCGGTCGAGCTCGCAGCCGTCGAGGAGGCCCCTGCCAAGGTCGCCAAGCCGCGTGGTCGGCCGCGCAAGGGCGCGGTGATCGAGGCCGGCGACGCCGCCCCGACCAGCGAGGTGCTTGCCGCGCCGGTCGAGACCACGCCGCCGCAGGTCGAGGTCCAGCCGCAGGACGCCGACGCGCCGGGCACGAACGACGACCCCGATGGCGCGCCGCGCCGTGGCTGGTGGCAGCGCACCTTCGGCTGACGCCGGAGCATAGCCGTTGAGACGGGCGCGATCGAAAGGTCGCGCCCGTTTTCATTTCGGCGCATTCGGACCAATTGGTTCCGGCGATCGGCCGCTTGGGTCGTGCTACGTCCTGCAGCTCACCATCGGGCGTCGGACCCGCCCACGTCGTCGTCCCCGCCATTGCTCCCCCGCCGTCGATCGACGATACTGCGCGATATGAAGCGCTTCGTCGCGGCCCTGACCGCCACCCTCCTGCTCTGGGCGCAACCCGCGCAGGCGCAGTCGATCCTCCGCGATGCGGAAACCGAAACGATGTTCGCCGAAATGTCCGGCCCGCTGATCACGGCGGCGGGCCTGTCGCCGCGCGACGTCAAGGTCGTGCTGATCAACGACGATTCGATCAATGCGTTCGTCGCGGGCGGCCAGACCGTCTATGTCCATTCGGGCCTGCTCCAGGCGGCGGACAATGCGAACGAAGTCCAGGGCGTGATCGCGCACGAACTCGGCCACATCGCCGACGGCCATGTCGTGCTCTCCGATCGCGGCACCAAACCCGCGATGGGCATGTACCTGCTCTCGATGGTGCTCGGCCTGGCGGCGATGGCGGCGGGCAGCGGCGAGGCGGGCGCGGGGATCATGGCGGCCGGACAACAGGCCGCGATGGGCAATTACCTGGCGTTCAGTCGCACGCAGGAATCCACTGCGGATGCGAGCGGCGCCAAATATCTGCGGGAAGCGAACGTCACCGGCCGCGGCATGCTGAGCTTTTTCAAGAAGCTGCAGCAGCAGGAATATCGCTTCGGCACCGCCAATATCGACCCGTTCATGCAGTCGCATCCGCTGTCGGGCGAGCGCGTCTCGGCGCTGACCGCGGATCTCCAGGCGTCGCCCGCCTGGGCGAACAAGCCCGATGCTGCGCTCGAGGAACGCTTCCGCCGCGTGAAGGCCAAGCTAGCCGGTTATGTCCTGCCCGCGCCGCGCACGCTGCAAAGCTATCCGCCGAGCGACCAGTCGATCTACGCGCATTACGCCCGAGCCTATGCCTATCATAAATCGGGCTATCCCGACAAAGCCGATGCCGAGGCGGATGCGCTGGTCAAGGCGAAGCCCGACGATCCCTATTTCCTCGAGATCAAGGGCCAGATCCTGCTCGAGGCTGGCAGGCCGGTCGAGTCGCTCGTCCCGTTGCGCGAGGCGACCGAGGGCTCGCGCAACAACCCGCTGATCGCCACGACGTTCGGCCACGCGCTGATCGCGACCGAGAACAAGGCGAATTATCCCGAGGCGACGAAGGTCCTGCGCACCGCGGTCGGCCGCGACGATCAGAATCCGTTCGCCTGGATGCAGCTCGGCACCGTCTACGAGCTGACCGGTGATACGGCTCGCGCGGCGCTCGCCACCGCCGAGCGCGCGAGCATGGGCGGCGACATGCGGACCGCATCGGCCAGCGCGCAATATGCGCTCGCCAACATCCCCGCCAACACCCCCGACTGGATCCGTGCGCAGGATATCGCAATGGCCGCGCAGAACGAGATGGACGACAATCCTAAGCAGTATAAGCGGCGCCGATGAACAAGATGATGTTGCCCGCCATCGCGGCGGTCGGGGCGGTCCTGGGCGGATTCGCGGTGTGGGGCTATGATCGCCAGGGCGGTGGCGTCGAGCGCGCGCAGGTCGAGGCGATCGTCCACGATTACATGCTCGCGCATCCCGAGATCCTGCCCGAAGCGATGGAGAAACTGCGCGACCGCGAATCGGGCAAGACGGTCGCCGCCAACCGCGACGCGATCGTCACGCCGTTCGGCAGCGCCTGGGCGGGCAATCCCAAGGGCGACGTCACATTGGTCGAATATTTCGACTATAATTGCGGGTATTGCCGCGCGAGCCTGCCGATGATCGCAAAGCTGATCGCCGCAGACCCCAAGGTCCGCGTCGTCTTTCGCGAATTGCCGATCCTCAGCGCGGAAAGCCGCGTCGCTGCCCGCGCGAGCCTCGCGGCCGCCCAACAGGGCAAATTCGCGGCCTTCCACGACGCGCTCTACGCCGGCGGTCAGGTCAGCGACGCGACGATCGCGGCGGCAGCGGCGAAGGCCGGGGTCGACATCAATCCGGCAGGCTTCACCAAGACCGCCGATGCCGAGATCGGCAAGAACATGGAGACCGCGGCCAAGCTCGGCATGACGGGCACGCCGAGCTGGGTGGTTGGCGACCGCATCCTGTCCGGTGCACTGCCGCTCGAGGACCTGCAAAAGGCGGTCGCCGCCGCCCGCGCCGGATAGGCCGACCTCGCAAATCCCCATTTCGTCATCCCCGCGGAGGCGGGGACCCATATTGGCGAACGTCCGAGTTTATGGATCCCCGCCTCCGCGGGGATTACGATGGGGTCGCGTCAGGCCTTACTTTCACACCCCACCGCCCCCATCTTCCCCTCACTTAAAAGGGGCCCCAATGACCGAACCGATCCTGTCCGTTGCGGGCGTCACGAAGACTTACAAAAGCGGCACCACCGCACTCCACCCCGTCGATCTGGACATCCGCAAGGGCGAGATCTTCGCGCTGCTCGGGCCCAATGGGGCGGGGAAGACGACACTGATCAGCATCATCTGCGGAATTGTCACGCCCAGCGCTGGAACGATTACCGTCGCGGGCTTCGACGCGATCCACGACTATAAGCAGGCGCGCAGTCGCATCGGACTGGTCCCGCAGGAGCTGAACGTCGACATGTTCGAGACGGTGCTCGCTACCGTCACCTTCAGCCGGCGCCTCTTCGGTCGCTCGGGCCACAGCGCCTATATCGAACAGGTGCTGCGTGACCTGTCGCTTTGGGACAAGCGCCATGCGAAGATCATGGAATTGTCGGGCGGGATGAAGCGCCGTGTCCTGATCGCCAAGGCGTTGAGCCACGAGCCCGAGATCCTGTTCCTCGACGAACCCACCGCGGGCGTCGACGTCGCGCTGCGCCGCGACATGTGGAAGCTCGTCCACCGCCTGCGCGAGGGCGGCACGACGATCATCCTGACCACGCATTATATCGAGGAGGCCGAGGAGATGGCCGACCGCGTCGGCGTGATCAACAAGGGCAAGCTGCTGCTCGTCGACGACAAGGCATCGCTGATGAAACAGCTGGGCAAGCGCGAGCTCGATCTGGCGTTGCAGGAGCCGATGACCGCGATCCCGCCCGACCTTGCCGAATGGGACGTGTCGCTGCAGGACGAGGGCAAGCGCCTGCGCTATGTGTTCGACGCACAGGCGGACCATACCGGCATCCCCTCGCTCCTGCGCAAGCTCGCCGAACTCGGCATCGGCTTCAAGGATCTCGAAACCAGCAAGTCGAGCCTCGAGGACATCTTCGTCGATCTCGTCGGAGAGCGCGCATGAACACCCCCTTCCTCAACTGGCACGGCGTCTGGGCGATCTATCGTTTCGAAATGGCTCGGGCCCTGCGCACGCTGTGGCAGAGCCTCGTCACCCCCGTCCTCACGACGTCGCTCTATTTCATCGTCTTCGGCGGTGCGATCGGCAGCCGGATGCAGGAGGTCGGCGGCGTCGGCTATGGCAGCTTCATCGTCCCCGGCCTTATCATGCTGTCGCTGCTGACGCAGAGCATCGCGAATGCATCGATCGGGATCTACTTCCCCAAATTCACCGGCACGATCTACGAACTGCTCTCCGCGCCCGTGTCCGCGATGGAGATGGTGATCGGCTATGTCGGGGCGGCGACCACCAAGTCGGTGATCATCGGGTTGATCATCCTGGCGACCGCCGCCTGTTTCGTGCCGCTGCATATCGCGCATCCGTTCGCGATGTTCGCCTTCCTGATCCTGACGGCCGTTGCGTTCAGCCTGTTCGGCTTCATCATCGGCGTCTGGGCGAACGGCTTCGAACAGCTGAACTTCGTCCCCGCGCTGCTGATCACGCCACTGACGTTTCTGGGTGGCGCCTTCTACTCGATCGACATGCTGCCCCAGCCCTGGCGCACGCTCAGCCTGGCCAACCCGGTCGTCTATCTGATCAGCGGGTTTCGCTGGAGCTTCTTCGGGCAAGGTGATGTCGCGGTCGGCATCAGCCTCGCGGTGACCGCGGCGTTCCTCGTCGCCTGCCTCATCGTGATCGCGTTGATCTTCAAGACCGGCTGGCGGATGAAGAACTAGGCGCGCCACGCCCCGCGCGCCATTGGCCGCACGACCAGCGCATTGATGTCGATCGCGATGTGGAACGCAATCGCCATCCACACGCTGTTCGTCAGGCCGTAGAGCATGGACAGCGCCACGCCCGACAGCGTCGTCGCGACGACGCCGCGCCATCCCTGATAGCGGTGCACCCCGCCAAAGCATAAGGTGGCGATAATCGTCCCGGCCAGCGCGCTGCCGGACACCAGCGCGATCAGCAGCGGGAGGAACAAGCGGAAGAACAGCTCTTCGCTGATTCCGGCACTGATCGCGAGGGCGATGGCCGGGAGAATGTCCTCCCGCGTCTTCGGCAGGACATCGGGGAAGGTGCCGATCTGGAACGCGCGGCGGCCGCGGCGCCACAAGGCATGCGTGATCGCCGCGTTCGCGAGCGTGCCGAGCGCCATGCCGAGGATCAGTGGCGCGATCGGCAGGCGCGGCCAGTCGTCCGGCACCAGCGCGATTGCCGCCGGCTGCGCCGCCGCGAGCGGATTTTGGCCGAGCAGTACGAGGCCGATCAGAGCGGGCAGACCGAACGACACCGCCAACCCGACCGCCCAGGCCGTCATACGCTTTGCAGGGCCGCTCCCTGATCGTGTTGGCAGGCGAACGCGAAACGTCCGCCCCCGCCACAGGATCGCCAATACGTAGACGGCGACGATCGCGAGCAGTGTCTGCGCGACCATCACCGCGGCCGGATTAGTCGCGCAACAGGTCGTTGATGCTCGTCTTCGACCGCGTCTGCGCGTCGACGCGCTTGACGATTACGGCGCAGTAGAGCGCTGGCTTGCCGTCCCCGCCGCCGATCGAACCCGGCACGACGACCGCATAGGGCGGCACTTCGCCCTTGAAGACTTCGCCGGTCGCGCGGTCGATGATCTTGGTCGACGCGCCCAGATACACGCCCATCGACAGCACCGCGCCCTCACCGACGCGAACGCCCTCGGCGACCTCGGCACGCGCGCCGATGAATGCGCCGTCGCCGATGATCACGGGGTCGGCCTGAAGTGGCTCGAGTACGCCGCCGATGCCGGCACCGCCCGACAGATGGACGTTCTTGCCGATCTGCGCACAACTGCCGACCGTCGCCCAGGCGTCGACCATCGTGCCCTCACCGACATAGGCGCCGATATTGACGAAGCTCGGCATCAGGATCGCGCCCTTGGCGATGAAGCTGCCGCGGCGCGCGACCGCACCGGGAACAACGCGGATGCCGGCTGCGCGGAACTCGGCCTCGCCCCAGCCCGCGAACTTCGACGGCACCTTGTCGAACGCGGGTGCGCCGCCCGATCCACCGTCGATCACGACATTGTCGTTGAGGCGGAACGACAGCAGCACGGCCTTCTTCAGCCACTGATTGACCTGCCAACCGTCACCGGCGGGCTCCGCGACCCGCGCGGTACCCGCATCGAGCATCGCCAGCGCGCTGTCGACCGCATCGCGGATTTCGCCCTTCGTCTCCAAACCGAGATTTGCCCGGTCGTCCCAGGCGGCGTCGATGATCGTCTGCAGGTTGCTCATGATGTCTCCAGGATGGTTTCCAGCCACGGCGCGAGCACCGGGATGGTGAAATCGATATGATCGCGTTCCGCGCCCGGCGACTGTTCCGACCCGTTGTCGACCCACACCGTCGTCATGCCGATCGCCTTGGCGGGCAGCAGATTGCGGACCATGTCGTCGACGAACAGCGATTGCGCGGGGTCGATGTCGAACGCCGCGCAAAAGCCTGCATAGGCCGATGCATGCGGCTTGGGCATCAGGTCCATCGCATGAATGTCGTGGATCGCCTCGAAACTCGCGCCAAGCCCGAGACGGTCGAGGATCTTCAGCGCATAGGGCGTGTCGCCGTTGGTGAAGATCAGCTTGCGTCCGGGCAGCTTGGCGATCGCCGCGACCAGCGGCGCGTCATGCTCCAGCACGTCCATCTCGATGTCATGGACATGCGCGAGGAACGCGTGCGGATCGACGTGATGCTCGGTCATCAACCCCGACAGCGTCGTGCCGTGATTGTGGAAATAGCCCTTCTGCACGCGCCGCGCCTCGTCATGCTCGAGCCCGAGCAGGTCCTGGATGAACCCGGTCATCCGTGCGTCGACCTGCGAAAACAGATCGGCGCTCGCCGGATACAGCGTATTGTCCAGATCGAAGATCCAGTTGCGGACATGGTCAAGTCGGGCAAGCATCGGAGCGAACCTCTAGGCACCGCGGCGCGCAGGGACAAGCCGGCGCGGTCAGGTCACGCGGAGCGCGACGCAGCAAATTTGGCGGACACTGGATAAGCTACCGCTCGGTACCTATATCCAGTGCATGACACGCTATTCCCTGCTCGATCTCGTCCCCGTCGTCCAAGGCGGCACCGTTTCACAGTCGCTCGCCAATGCGGCCGATCTCGCACGCCATGCCGAGAGCGTCGGATTCCAGCGTTACTGGGTCGCCGAACATCACGGCATGACCGGTATCGCCTCCGCCGCGACGGCGGTCGTGATCGCGCATATCGCCGCCGCGACGCACACAATCCGCGTCGGATCGGGCGGGATCATGCTCCCGAACCACGCACCGCTGGTGATCGCCGAGCAGTTCGGGACGCTCGACGCGCTGTTCCCCGGCCGGATCGACCTTGGCCTCGGCCGCGCGCCCGGTTCGGACCAGAGGGTGGCACGCGCGATGCGCCGCACGCTCGAAACCGACGCCAACGCCTTCCCGCAGGACGTGATGGAGCTGCAGAGCTATTTTGCCAATGACGGCCAGACCGGCATCGTCGCGACGCCGGGCGCGGGCGCGGATGTCGAGATGTGGATTCTCGGCTCCAGCACCTTCGGTGCGCAACTCGCCGCCGCACTCGGCCTGCCCTATGCCTTTGCGTCGCACTTCGCGCCTGACGCGCTCGATGCGGCGCTCGCCATCTATCGACGCGATTTCCGCCCCTCCGCGCGGCTGGCAAAGCCCCACGTCATGGCGGGCTTCAACGTCTTCGCGGCAGATACTGATGCCGAGGCCGAACTGCTCGCCAGTTCGCAGCAACAGTCGTTCGTCGCGCTCCGCACCGGAAACCCTCGTCAGTTGCCGCCGCCGGTCGCGGGCTATCGCGAATCGCTCGGCGCGCAGGGCAACCAGATTCTCGACCATGTCCTGCAATGCTCGGCCGTGGGCAGCCCGGCCAAGGTCGCGCGCGGGATCGCCGCGTTCGTCGAGCGTACCGGCGTCGACGAGGTGATGGTGACGAGTGCGATCTACGATCACGAAGCGCGCAAGCGGAGCCTGTCGATCACCGCCGACGTGATGCAGGATATGAAGATCGCGGCCTGATCAGCTCGCGGCGGGCAGCCTCAGGCGGACCATGAGTCCGCCGAGGTCCTCACTCTCCTCGAGCCCGACTGTGCCCTCGTAGATTTCGGCGACGTCGCGGACGATCGCGAGCCCGAGACCCGTTCCCGGCTTGCCCGTATCGAGCCGGACGCCGCGATCGAAGATGCGGACGCGCTGTTCCTCGGGAATCCCAACGCCGTCGTCTTCGACCAGGAACTCGACGAACCCAGCCTGCGCGCCGACCGTCACGAAGACGCTGCCACCGCCGTATTTCGCGGCGTTCTCGATCAGATTGCCGAGCATCTCGTCGAGATCCTGGCGTTCGACATGGACCTTGAGCGTCTTGTCGCCGGTAATGTCGATGCGGACATGCCGATACAGACGAGCGACAGCACGCTCGACCGATTCGAGGCTAGGCCAGACATCGGCGCGACTATGCGCCGAACCGCGCCGGCCGACCGCACGGGCTCGGGCAAGGTGATGATCGACCTGGCGCCGCATCGTCCGCGCTTCACGAATGACGGTATCGGCCAGATCGTCTGATTGCGCAGTCGCGGCGTTCATGATCACGGTCAGCGGGGTCTTCAGCGCATGCGCGAGATTGCCCGCGTGCCGCCGCGCTTCCTCGGCCTGACGTTCGTTATGCTCGATCAGCGCGTTCAGTTCCTCAACCATCGGCGCGACCTCGATCGGCATCGCGCTGCCCACCCGGTTGGACTGGCCGGCGCGCATCCGCGCAATCTCCTCGCGGACACGGCGCAGCGGCCAGAGCCCGTAGAACGTCTGCATCGCGGCCATGATGATCAGGCCGAGACCGAGCAGCGCGAAGCTGCGAACCAGCGTGCGCCGCAGCGTCGTGATCTGCGCATCGAGCCCTTCGCGAGCCTGCGCGACCTGGAAGCGCCAGTGGATCTTCGATCCGGGCAGGACGACGTCGCGTTCGACGACCCGCAGCGATTCGTCGCGAAACTGTTTGCTGTCGTAGAAATGCACGTTCAGATCGTCATGCGACGACCCGAACGCCAGCCGCCGGTCCCAGAGCGAGCGTGATGGGAAATCCTCGCGCCCCCGGCCCGATACCTGCCAGTACAGGCCGGAACCGGGCTCGAGGAACCGCTGGTCGGCGGCGGCTTCGCGCGTGAAGATCACCTCGCCCTCGGGCCCGATCTCGGACGAACTCAGCAGCGAGCGGAGGACATACTCCAGCTGGTCGTCGAAATTGCGCGTCACCGCGCTCGACAGGACACGGTCGAGCGCAAACCCGCCCGCCCCCAGCAGCACCGTGATCCACACCGCCGCGATCAGGATCATGCGTCCAGACAGCGATCCCCTCGCCCGGGCCTGCACGTGAAGCGGCAGGTCGGCAGCCAGCGGGGGCGTGTTCATCAGGCGTCCGGCGCAATCATGTCGGTCAGGCGTCGGGATCTTCGAGGCTGTAGCCAAGCCCGCGGATCGTCGTGATCACGTCCTGACCCAGCTTCTTGCGGATACGCGTCACGAACACCTCGATCGTGTTCGAATCGCGATCGAAATCCTGGTCGTAGATATGCTCGATCAATTCGGTGCGGCTGACGACCTTGCCCTTGTGATGCAACAGATAGCTCAGCAGCTTATATTCCTGCGCGGTCAGCTTCACCGGCTCACCCGCACGCGTCACCTTGCCGCTGCGCGTATCGAGGCGGATGTCGCCGGCGGTCAGTTCGGAGGAGGCGTTACCGCTCGCACGGCGGATCAAGGCCCGCAGGCGCGCGATGAGTTCCTCGCTCTGGAACGGCTTTGCCACATAGTCATCGGCGCCCGCATCGAGCCCGGCGACCTTGTCGGACCAGCTGTCGCGCGCGGTCAGCACGAGGACGGGCATGACCTTGCCCTCCTTGCGCCAGCGGTCGAGCACGGTGAGGCCGTCGATCTCGGGCAGACCGAGGTCGAGCACGACGGCGTCGTAATTCTCGGTCGAACCCAGGAAATGCCCCTCCTCGCCATCGACTGCGAGGTCGATCGCATAGCCGGCGCCCTCGAGGGTATTCTTGAGCTGAGCCCCGAGATTCGGCTCGTCCTCGACGATCAGAACGCGCATGATAATCCTCTCGCTTGAATTGCTCGCGGCCAGGCTACTGGCCGGTGCGGCCGATGATCTGGCCAGTCCGGCCATCGACGTCGACCCAGATCACATTGCCATTGCGCAGGAACTTCAGCGTGTAAATGCCGCTGCCCGCATCATAGTCGAAGCCAAGATACTGCGCGCCCTGCATCATCGGCATCACCCGCGCCTCGATCTCGCGCAGCGACAGCGACCGGCCGGTCCTGCGCGCTTCGAAGGCGGAACGCTGGTCGCCATGTCGCTGATCGGGAGCCTGCGCCACCGCAACGCCCGCCGCCAACGGCGTCAGCATCGGGAAAGCAGCAAGAGTTGTCAGGAACAGCAGCATCTTCATGGAGGTGGCATAGGCCCGGCGCATTGAACAGCCTGTGAATGAGGGCGACAGCAGGACGACAGCATAGTGTAACTTGCCTGCGTCACCCGGCGACCCTAGGTGACCCGGACATGGCAGCACCTATTCTCGCATTCGAAGGCCTCGGCCTTGTCCAGGGTTCTGGATGGCTTTTTCGCAACCTCGACATCCATATCGGTCCGCGCGATCGCCTCGCGCTGATCGGGCGCAACGGCGCGGGCAAGACGACCTTGCTCAAGCTGCTCGGCGGCAGCATCGAGGGCGATGAGGGCCGCCGGACGATCGTCCCAGGCACGCGGGTCGTCATCCTCGAGCAGGAGCCCGACCTGCGCGGCTTTGCGACCCTGCGCGATTACGTGATGGGCGGCGACGATGCGCCGGTCAGCTACGAAGCCGACTCGATCGCCGATCAGCTCGGCATCGATCTGTCGCGCGAAGCCGCATCCGCCTCGGGTGGCGAGCGCCGCCGCGCGGCGATCGTCCGTGCGCTGGGGCAGGACCCCGACGTGCTGCTGCTCGACGAGCCGACCAACCATCTCGACATCGGCGCAATCGAATGGATCGAGGACTGGCTCAAGCGCTTCCGCGGCGCGTTTGTCGTGATCAGCCATGACCGTACCTTCCTGACGCGTCTCACCAAGCAGACCCTGTGGCTCGACCGCGGCGCGATCCGGCGTGCGGAGATCGGTTTCGGCGGATTCGAGGCGTGGACCGAACAGGTCTATGCCGAGGAACAGCGCCAGGCCGAGAAGCTCGACGCACGCCTGAAGCTGGAAGAGCATTGGCTGCTTCGCGGCGTCACCGGGCGGCGCAAGCGCAACCAGGGACGCTTGACCAAGCTGCACGAGATGCGCGCCGAACGCGCCTCGATGATCGGGCCGCAGGGTTCGGCCAACCTCGTCACCAGCAGCGATGACACCAAGTCGAAGGTCGTGATCGACGCGAAGCACGTCACCAAGGCGTATGGCGACCGGACGATCATCGGCGACCTGACGTTGCGCGTCACGCGCGGCGACCGGATCGGCATTGTCGGCCGCAACGGCGCGGGCAAGTCGACGCTGCTGAAGCTGCTGACCGGCGAGATCGAACCCGATGGCGGGACGATCAAGCTCGCCAAGACGCTCGATGCGGTCGTCATTGATCAGCAGCGCAGCCTGATGGCGCCCGAGAAGACGGTGCGCGAAGTCGTTGCCGATGGCGGCGACTGGATCGACGTGCTCGGCGTCCGCAAGCATATCCACGGTTATCTGAAGGAGTTCCTGTTCGACCCGAACATGGTCGACGCCAAGATCGGGTCGCTATCGGGTGGCGAGCGATCGCGGCTGCTGCTCGCGCGCGAATTCGCCAAGCCGTCGAACCTGCTCGTGCTCGACGAGCCGACCAACGATCTCGACCTCGAAACGCTCGACCTGTTGCAGGAGGTGATCGGCGATTATGACGGCACCGTCCTGATCGTCAGCCATGATCGCGACTTTCTCGACCGGACCGTGACGATCACGCTCGGGCTCGACGGGTCCGGGACCGTCGATGTCGTCGCCGGCGGATATGAGGATTGGGAAAAGCGCCGTGCGACCCAGACCAGCGGCAAGCGGGCCTCCAAGAAGGTCGCCGCGACCGCGCCGCCGGCCCCCGCGCCCCGCGCGAAACTGACCTACAAGGATCAGCGCGACTATGAGTTGCTCCCCAAGCGGATCGAGGCGCTCGACGCTCAGATCGCGAGCGATGCCGCAAAGCTTGCCGCGCCGAACCTGTACATGCGCGACAATGCGACCTTCGCCAGGCTGACCGCCGCGATCGAGGCGGCGCGCGCCGAAAAGGAGGCTGCGGAACTCCGCTGGCTCGAACTGGCGGAGCAGGTTGGCGAATAGCGGCAGCTAAACCGTTCCGAACCATTTGGAACTTGACACATGTTACCGCGTTGCAGCATCCCGCCATTGTACGTTTTGGAGAGTCTTATGAAGCTGAAGAACCTGACCGGTAGCGCGCTCGCTATCGCTATGATGTCCACGTCGGTTGCAGCCGTTGCTGCGCCTGCCAACCCTGCGTCGAGCCTGTCGGTTTCGAAGGCACGCATCGGTTCGGCAACGACCGGCAAGAACAAGGCTGCAGGCGCTGGCGTGATCGCCGGCCTGATCGCAGCTGGCGTCGTTGCGATCGGCGTTGTCGCCATCGTCAAGGACGACAACGACAACGATTCGGACAGCAACTAAGCTGTTCTGAGGGTCGGCGCTTAGGCGCCGGCCCTTTTTACGTTATTTGCTGATCGCGCGCCCGGACCGCCCCGCCAAGTCAACGATATACTGCCAGGCAACACGCCCGGAACGACTTCCCCGCTGCGTTGCCCATGTCAGGGCCTCGTCGGGCTGAAATGGCAGGTCGTGTAGCGCCGCATAGCCCGCGACGATCGCCAGATAGCCGTCCTGATCGACGGCATGAAACCCCAGACTGAGTCCGAACCGATCCGCCAGCGCCAGCTGGTCGTCGATCGAATCGCGTGGATTGATGGCACTTTCCTGTTCGGCGATATCGCGTGGCGCCAGATGCCGGCGGTTCGCCGTCACGGCCAGACGCACATTGGCGGGACGTGGCTCTGCACCGCCTTCGAGCACGGATCTCAGCACACGCGCCTCAGACGAAGTATCGATGCCGAGATCGTCGACGAAGACGATGAAGGCGCGGTCCACGGGTGCCAGCATCGCAAACAGGTCCGGCAGCGCGGTCATGTCGGCGATCTCGATCAGCGCGACATTGCCCTGTTCGGCCTGGACCGCGGCGACGACGCTTTTCACCAGCGCCGATTTACCGGTGCCGCGCGCGCCCCATAGCAGCACGTCATGCGCTGCGTGGCCGCGGGCGACCCGCCGGACCATGTCCAGCAGCAGGTGCTTCTGCCGATTGATGCCGATAAGCAGATCGAGCGGCAGCGGGGCGAAACCGCGGATCGGAACGAGCGACTGGTTGCGCCACACATAGGCGGGAAACGCCAGACAGTCCGCTACTGGCGGCGGCGGCGGCGAGAGGCGTTCGAGCGCGGCGGCGATCCTGTCGAGCGGGTCGGTCATCGCGCGGTCATGACGGCACCGCCGCCGTGCGACAAGGTCTAACGGAGCTGGGCGAGATGGCTGGCGATGGCGCGATCCCCGGGGGCCAGCGCTACCGCCTTGGTCAGCACCTGCCGCGCACCGTCCAGCTTGCCGACGCCCGCCAGCGCGATGCCATAGGCGTCGGTCGCCGCTGCATTCATCGGCGCAAGCGCATGGGCGGCGCGCGCATAGCGAACCGCTGCCGTATCTGCGCCGTCACGCGGCGCCGCCCCGGCATAGGCGCGCGCGAGATCTGTTAGCAGCCCCGCGTCACGATTGCCGATCCGCCGGCGCACCGCTTCGAGCGTCTCGATCGCCGCGGTCCAGTTGCCAGCCATCACGTGCCAATGGCCAAGAATTCGCTGGCCGGTCGGGCTCTGCGGATTTTGCGAAAGATACAGGGCCAGCGCGGTCGACGCCTGGCGTTGGCGCGAGACCCGGCTCAGCGCGTCGACCAGGCGCAGCATCGTCGGTTCGTCGAAGCTGAGATCCGCAGCACGCGCATAAAGCGGTACAGCGTCCGCGTAACGCCCCGTCACCGCAAAGGTGTCGCCCAGCGCCAACTGGGCGGCGGGCGCGCCGGGGCTTGCCCGCGCAAGGCTGCGCGCGCGGGCAAGCGCATCACCCGGCGCGCGCGCCTGGATCCGGCCACGGATCGCCGCCAGCAGCGCGCCCGGATCGCCCGGGGACTGCAGGATCGCCGCGTCGAGCGTGCCGACCTGATCGTCGATCGCGAAGGCCGTCGCCATCCCGGTGGCACCGCGGTTGGCGCGATCGAGATCCTGCGCCACAGCATCGCGCTCCCGATCCGTCGTTGCGGTAGCGGCTGCCGCACGCGCGAAAAGCACGAGCGCGTAGCTGTCGGCGTCCGCACGGGTGACGATCGGCCTCAGCACCTCCTGCGCGCCGCGCGGATCACCCGACCGCAGCAATGCGGCCCCCAGCAGCCGGCGCACGCTGACGTTGAGCGGCTGTTGCCGCGCGAGACCGCGCCACATCGCACCGGCCTGTTCGAACCGCCCCTCGGCATAGTCGAGCGCACCGCTAAGCAGGATCGCACCGGGCAGGCTATCGATCGCCCCACCGGTCTTCTGGAGCAGCCCGCGCGCGAGTTCGGTCCGGCCCGCGCGCGCCGCGAGCACCGCCTGGAGATATAGCGCCTGCGGGCTGCCGGGTCGCGCCCGCTGCGCGCGTCGCGTCGCCGCCAGCATGGCGCGATATCGCCCGGCATCGCCGAGCGTGGCGGCATATTCGATCAGCGCCGGATGATAATAAGCATCGCGTGCAAGCGCGCGCTCGAACCAGGGGAGTGCTGCGACCAGGCCGTACCGCCGGCGGACAATCTCGCCCTGCAACGTCAGCGCCGCGGGCTCATCCGGCAACAGCGCGACCGCACGCGTCGCAGCATCCGCGGCGGTACCGACATCGCCGATAGCCAGCGCCACGCGACCGAGCGCGGTCCAGTTGCGCCCGTCGCGCGGCTGCTCTGCTACCAGCCGACCAAGATCGGCGCGGGCTGCGGCGCCATTGCCCAGCAACGCCAAGGCGGCGGCGCGGATGCGGCGGGCATAGGCGGCCTGGCGCGGTGCGGCGCGGTCAGCCGCCTCGATCGCACCGACCGGGTCATTCTGGAGCAGCCGCGCCTGCGCCTGGAACGGGTAGAGCGTGGCGATCGCGATGCCGGCATCGCGCGCGCGGGTCAGTTCGGCCTCGGCCGCGAGTCCGTCGCCTAGTTCGAGCAGCGCGCGCGCAAGGACGACATGCGCAGGCCCGTTCGACGGTGCCGCCGCGATCGCCGCCTGTGCATTGGACCGGGCCGCGCTGTAATTGCCCGACTGCAACGTGATCCGCGCGTCGCGGAGCAAGCGTCGCGCATCGGGGGGATCGCGCCGCAGCGTCAGCAGCGTCGCCGTCCCCGCGACCGCCACCACGAGCAGCGCGATCGCCAGCAGACGGGCATGGCTCCGCGTGAACACACGCCGGCGCCGGCGCGCGCGTCCGCGCCGCAACAGCGGATATTGCGGGTCACGCATGGAGATCATAGCTTTTGAGCAGATCGTACAGCGTCGGCCGGCTGATCCCGAGCAGCCTGGAGGCGCTCGAGATATTGCCCCCGGCACGGCTCAGCGCTCGACGGATCGCCTTGCGATCCGCCACCTCCCTCGCCGCCCGCAGGTTCAGCCCGTCGGCCGTGTCGGCGGTACCGCCGAGGTCGAGATCGGCAGCGGTAATCAGCTTGCCGTCGGCCATGATCACCGCGCGCTTGATCCGGTTTTCGAGCTCGCGGACATTGCCCGGCCAGCTCCAGCCATCGATCGCCGCGCGCGCATCGGGGGCCAGGCCGGTCACGCCGGCATTCATCGTCCTGGCGTACTTCGTCAGAAAATGCCGCGCGAGCAGCGCCGCGTCGCCGCTGCGCTCGGCTAATGAGGGGATCCGGACAACGATTTCCGCCAGCCGATAATAGAGATCCTCGCGGAACCGGCCCGCCGCGACCATCGCGTCGACATCCTGATGCGTCGCGCAGACGATCCGCGTGTCGACCGGAATCGCCTTGCGGCCGCCGACCCGCTCGATCACCCGTTCCTGCAGGAACCGCAACAGCTTGACCTGCAGCGTCAGCGGCACGTCGCCGATCTCGTCGAGGAACAGCGTGCCACCCGCCGCCTGTTCGATCTTGCCCTCGGTGGTCTTGATCGCGCCGGTGAACGCCCCCTTTTCATGACCGAACAGCTCGCTTTCGAGCAACGTCTCGGGAATCGCCGCGCAGTTGATCGCGACGAACCTGCCCCGCGCGCGCGGCGACGCATCATGGATACCGCGCGCGAGCACTTCCTTGCCCGTTCCGCTCGCGCCCAGCAGCATCACCGCCACATTGGCGGGCGCGACCCGTTCGAGCGTCCGCGTCACCAGCGCCATTTCGGGCGAGGCAGCGATCACGCCGCCAAATCCCGCCCCGCCCGCTGCTACCCGCGCCGCAAGCCGCCGGTTCTCCGCCTCGAGGCCATGTACGTGGAACGCACGTGCGACGATCATCCCAAGCACGTCGATATCAATCGGTTTGGCATAGAAATCCCACGCCCCCTCCGCGATCGCGGTCAGCGCGCTTTCGCGGGCGCCGTGCCCGGACGCGATGATCACCTTGGTATCGGGTTTCAGCGCGAGGATTTCGCGCAGCGTCGCAAAGCCTTCGGTGACGCCGTCGGGATCGGGTGGCAGGCCGAGATCGAGCGTGACGACGGCGGGTTCGTGCGCACGAACCGCTTCGATCGCGGTGGCGCGGTCGCTGGCGACGACGATCTCATAGCCCTCATACGCCCAGCGCAGCTGTCGCTGAAGCCCTAGATCGTCCTCGACGATCAGAAGCACCGGGCGCGCCGCCGCCGGTGATGCCGATGTGCTCATGCCGCCGCCTCCATCGTATCGGCCGCCGGCAACGATATGCGGAACCGCGTCCCCTCACCCTCCCGGCTGAAGACACCGAGCGATCCGCCCATCGCCTCGACCAGTTGCAGAGCCTCGAACGCGCCGATCCCGAATCCCAGCGGCTTTGACGAGGCGAACGGCCGGAACAGCTGATGGCGGACGAAGCCCGGGCTCATCCCGCACCCCTGGTCGATCACGTCGATCGCGATGGTCGCGCCGTTCGCCGCGACCGCGACGACGATCGGAGCGTCGCGGTCGCTCGCTTCGATCCCGTTCTGGATCAGATGTTCCAGCACCTGTTCGAGCCGTGCCAGCTGCGCGCGGGCGAGCACCTGTCCGGTCGCCTGTGCCGCGATCGGATGCTGTGCGCGACGTGCGCCGACGACGCGGTTGACCAGCGCTGCGACATCGACCGGCTGGAACGGCTCGCTGGGGGCCGCGTGCGTTTGTGAAAGCCGGGCGAGCAGCGCATTCATGCGATCGGCGGAGTCTTGGAGTGTGGCGACCATGTCGACGCGGAACGCCGGATTGTCGGCGTGACGCTCTGCGTTGCGCGCGACCAGCGTCAACTGGCTGACGAGATTCTTGATGTCGTGCAGGATGAACGCGAAGCGGCGGTTGAACTCGTCGAACCGCTGCGCGTCCGCGAGCGCGGCATGCGCGCGGTCCTCGGCAAGGTAGCTCGCTGCCTGCCGGCCCGCGACGCGCAACAGGTCGAAATCCTCCCAGTCCAGCGCGCGATCGACCGGCGGACGGGCGAGAATGATCGCGCCGACCAGCGCACCGCCATGCACCAGAGGCACGATGGCCCAGGCGGCGGGGCATGCGCTCAGCCAGTGCGGCACGCTCGCGATTTCCTCCGCCGGGGCCGTGCCGCGTCGTACGGGGTCGAGCTCGATGATCCGCAGACTGAGACGAAGACGCTCGGCCAGCGCCCGATCCGACCTCGTTGCCGACACCGTCGTCATCTCCCAGTTCCAGGCGGCGGCGCTGCTCATGCCCAGGCCGTCGGGGACCAGCAAGAGACCGCCAGGGCTGTCGGTCAGGTCCGCCACCGCCTTCACGATCCGTCCGTCGAGCGGCGCGGCGCCGACACCCGGTGCGCCCAGCGTCTCGGTAAAACGCTGCCACTCCGCGCGATAGTCATAGCGATGGCGAAACAGGTGCTTGGCGATCTTCACCTTCATCCATGCGCGCAGCCACGACGTCGCCAGCAGCCCGAACAGCGCGGCGGTCGCACCGCAGATGATCGCGGTCTGGATCAGCCGCGCATGGTCCCCGCCATAGGTATCGGCGACGCTGGTCGCGACGGCGGTGATCCCGACATAGCTGATCACCGCGATCGCGCCGAGCGACCGGGTGGCGACGCGCCGCGACACCGCGAACGTCCAGTCGCCGCGACGGGTAACCGCGACCAGCAGGAGCAGCGCCATGCCGATCATCGCGACACTGCGTACGGCAACGATCTCAGGCATCCAGCGCGGCGCGACATAGGCGCTGACCGCCACCAACAGATCGACGCTCCACATGATCGTGACCGCGACCACGACCAGCCGTCCGCCGTGCCACGCCGCGTCGGGCGAGGCCCGTGCTGCCTGATGCAGATGATGGACCAGCACCAGCGCGCTGATCGCCACCATCATCCCGAACACGAGCCGCGCCGATTCGGTCTGTGCCTGCGCATCGGCATCCATCGGCACCAGTTCGAGGACTGCGAGCAGCGCGCCGATCACCGCGATCGCCACGACGGTCCCATAGACCGCACCCAGCGCGCGATTGCCGGTGCGTTCCCGGCGTACGAGCGCGAACATGAAGCCGAGCCAGGCGATGGTACGCGCGCTCTCGGCGATCCGGGTGCTGACATCGCGAAAGTCGATGCCCGAGACTGCGAGCGCCCAGAGTGTCGTCAGGACGAGCGGACCGACAAAAGCCGCGTTCGACCAGCCGCCGGCCGGCCGCTGCGCCTGCCTGAACACGAGCGCGCCGAACAGCAGCGCGGCCAGCGCGTGCGTCCACAGGATCAGCAGCGCGATCATGCCACGTTCAGCGCGCGCCGGTCGGCCAAAGGACGACCCGGAGCGTCTGCAACAGGATCAGCATGTCGAGAAAGGGCGAATAATTCTTGGCGTAATACAGATCATATTCGAGCTTGTGCCGCGCATCCTCGATCGATGCGCCGTAGGGATAGTTGATCTGCGCCCAGCCCGTGATGCCCGGCTTCACCATGTGACGCTCGGCGTAATAAGGCAGCTGGGTTTCAAGTTCGTCGACGAATTGCGGCCGTTCGGGGCGCGGGCCGACAAAGCTCATCTCGCCGCGGAGCACGGTCCAGGTCTGCGGCAGTTCGTCGATGCGGACCTTGCGGATGAAGCGGCCGATCCGCGTGATCCGGGGATCGTCCTCCGCCGCCCAGACCGCCTTGCCCGCAATCTCGGCATCCTGCCGCATCGAACGGAGTTTCAGGATGTCGAACCCCTGATTGTACAGGCCGACGCGCCGCTGGCGGTAGAAGGCGGGGCCGCGTGACTCGAGCTTGATCGCAAGCGCGGTGACCAGGATGACCGGCAGCGTGGCCGCCAGCAGGATCAGGCTGGCGACAATGTCGAACGCGCGTTTGAACACGCTCGACAGCATCCGGCCGCTGGCGAAACCGTCGGAAAAGATCAGCCAGGACGGGTTCACGCTGTTGAGATCGATCCGCCCGGTCTCGCGTTCGAGAAAGGTCGAAATCTCGATGACCTGGACGCCGGTCGTGCGGACACGGAGCAGATCCTTGAGTGGCAGCGCGTTGCGCCGCTCTTCGAGCGCGAGGACAACTTCGCCTGCGTTCAGGTCGACGATATGCGCCGCCAGGTTCGGGATGTCGGCGCGCGGAATCGCACCGTCGACCACGGCCTCCGCCTCGCCCATCGCGACGAAGCCCGCTGCGACGAAGTTGATCCCAGGCTGTTGCGACAGAGCGAGGATGCGTGCGGCACGATGGCCCGCGCCGAGCACGACGATCCGTCGCTTGAACGTGTCGCCGCCTAGAGCGCGGCCGAGCACCGCGCGGACCGTCACCAGCAGGACTGCGGCGATCAGTGTCGCATAGAGCAGGTTCGACCGCCAGAAGGTGAGCGCGGGGACCAGGAAGAAGATCAGCGACTGGAAGATCACGCCGAGCGAGAAGGCGACCGCGAGCCGCGCGGCGGCGAACCGCAGCGACAGGAACGAGGCGACGCCATAGGCACCGACCGCGACCAGCGCGATCTGCAACGCCGCGGCAAAGGTCGCAAGCTGGAGCACGCGCGTGTGGATCGGCTCGACCGCCATGCCGATCTGATGCGCGCGGACCACCCAGCCGATCTCCCCCGCCACGACCAGCAACACGGCGTCGACGATGCCGAGCAGCAGCACCGCATAGGGGACGTAGTGTTTGAAGAGCCTGATCATCGTTCGGCGGGATCCCGACAGGGTGACTGTAAACGCACCCGACACCTAGCTGTCTCTTTGCACCAATTCGCAAACAAAGGCTGAAGACCGCGCGCTGGCGGGGTGGTTTGCGATTGGAAGTCCCGGATTGGTCGTTATACGGTCTCCCGAGTGGAGGTCGCATGACAGTTCGAACGATTATACCCGTGATTCTGTCCGGCGGTTCCGGCACCCGGCTGTGGCCGATGTCGCGTCCCGAAATGCCCAAGCAGATGCTCGCGCTGACCGCGGACCAGACCATGTTGCAGCTGACCGCAGGCCGCGCGCAGGGCGAACGTTTCGCCGCGCCGATCGTCGTCGCCAACGCCGCGCACGCCGATCTGGTCGAAGCGCAGCTGGCAGACGCGGGCGCCGAGGCACAGGCGCTGATCCTCGAGCCGATGGGCCGCAACACCGCACCCGCGATCGCACTGGCGGCGATCGCCGCGGGCGAGACCGGTGCCGACAGCGGCGACGCGATGCTCGTCATGCCGTCCGATCACGTCATCGCCGACCTGCCCGCCTTCCACGCCGCGATCGCCGCGGCGTTGCCGATGGTCGCGCAGGGCTGGCTGGTGACGTTCGGCATCGCCCCCGACGCGCCTGAAACCGGCTATGGCTGGATCCAGGTCGGCGAGGAGCTGGCCGCGGGTGTCCACCGCGTCGCGCGCTTCGTCGAGAAGCCGCCGCTCGACAAGGCGGAGGCGATGCTGGCTTCGGGCGATCATGCCTGGAATGGCGGCATCTTCCTGTTCCGCGCCGATGCTTATCTCGCCGCGCTGGCGCAGCATGATCCCGGCATCCTGGTCGCGACGACCGATGCGATGAAGCTCGCCCGCCGCGAAGGCACGCGGGTCTATCCCGATGCCGAGGCCTTTGCCGCGTCGCCCGATGATTCGATCGACTATGCGGTCATGGAAAAGGCCGACCGCGTCGCGGTGGTGCCGGTGGCGATGGGCTGGAACGACGTCGGCAGCTGGGACGCGTTGCATGCGATCAGCGCGCGCGACGAGGACGGCAATGCGCATCGCGGCGATGGCGACGGCAGCGTGCTGGCGATCGACACGAAGAACTGTCTGGTGCGCAGCGACGGCGTCAAGGTCGCGCTGGTCGGGGTCGAGGACCTGATCGTGGTGGCGAGCGGCAACGACGTGCTGATCATGCCGCGGGGTCGCAGCCAGGAAGTGAAGAAGCTGATCGCGGCGATGAAGAACCGCTGAGGCTTTTTCGGCAATAGTGAGGACGGACAAAGGGCCGGGGATCGCTCCCCGGCCCTTTTGCTTTGGGTCGTCTTGGTCGGAACGGAGGACCGGCAAAGCCGGCCCTTTTCGTCGGACGGGACTGGAGGCTTTCGCCGTCCAGCCCGCCGGCCGTTCTGATTTCGTGTCGGGAGGAGCGTCGCTCCTCCCGTTCGAAATCAGAAGTCCATGCCGCCCATGCCGCCCATGCCGCCGCCGCCGCCCATGGGCATGGCGGGCTTGTCTTCGGCCATTTCGCTCACGGCCGCTTCGGTCGTGATCAGGAGGCCTGCGACCGATGCCGCGTTCTGCAGCGCGGTGCGGACGACTTTGGTCGGATCGATCACGCCGGCTTCCACCAAGTTCTCGTAGGTGTCGGTCGCGGCGTTGAAGCCGATGTTCGAGTCGTTGCCGTCGAGCAGCTTGCCCGAAACCACCGCACCGTCATGACCCGCATTCTGCGCGATCTGGCGAACCAGAGCGGTCAGCGACTTGCGAACGATGTCGATACCGCGAGTCTGGTCCTCGTTCGCACCGGTCAGGCCGTCGAGCACCTTGGTCGCGTACAGCAGCGCCGTACCACCACCGGGGACGATGCCCTCTTCGACGGCTGCGCGGGTTGCGTGCAGCGCGTCGTCGACGCGGTCCTTGCGCTCCTTGACTTCGACTTCCGACGAACCGCCGACCTTGATCACGGCAACGCCGCCGGCGAGCTTGGCAAGACGCTCCTGGAGCTTCTCCTTGTCATAGTCGCTGGTGGTGTTCTCGATCTGGCGACGGATCGCTTCGGTACGGCCCTTGATCGTCTCGTGATCGCCGGCACCGTCGACGATGACGGTGTTGTCCTTGTCGATCGTGACGCGCTTGGCGGTGCCGAGCATGCCGAGCGTGACGGTCTCGAGCTTGATGCCGAGGTCTTCCGAGATCATCTCGCCCTTGGTCAGGATCGCGATGTCCTCGAGCATCGCCTTGCGGCGATCGCCGAAGCCGGGTGCCTTGACCGCTGCGACCTTCAGGCCGCCGCGCAGCTTGTTGACGACGAGCGTGGCGAGTGCCTCACCCTCGATGTCCTCGGCGATGATCAGGAGCGGACGACCGGACTGAACGACGGCTTCCAGGATCGGGAGCATCGCCTGCAGGTTCGACAGCTTCTTCTCGTGGATCAGGATGTAGGGATCCTGAAGCTCGACGGTCATCTTCTCGGGGTTGGTGATGAAGTAGGGCGAGAGATAGCCGCGGTCGAACTGCATGCCTTCGACGACGTCGAGCTCGAATTCGAGACCCTTGGCTTCCTCGACGGTGATCACGCCTTCCTTGCCGACCTTCTCCATGGCTTCGGCGATCTTCTCGCCGACTTCACGGTCGCCGTTGGCCGAGATGATCCCGACCTGCGCCACTTCCTTCGAACCCGAAACCGGCTTCGAACGCGCCTTGACGTCCTCGACGACCTTGACGACGGCGAGATCGATGCCGCGCTTCAGATCCATCGGGTTCATGCCCGCTGCGACCGACTTCATGCCCTCGCGGACGATGGCCTGCGCCAGGACCGTCGCGGTGGTCGTGCCGTCACCGGCGATGTCGTTGGTCTTCGAGGCCACTTCGCGCAGCATCTGCGCGCCCATGTTCTCGAACTTGTCCTTGAGCTCGATCTCCTTGGCGACGGTGACGCCGTCCTTGGTGATGCGCGGTGCGCCGAAGCTCTTGTCGATGACGACGTTGCGGCCCTTGGGCCCCAGGGTCACCTTGACCGCGTCGGCGAGGATGTCGACGCCGCGGAGGATGCGCTCGCGCGCGTCACGACCGAATTTTACGTCCTTGGAAGCCATGTCAGCTACCCTTTCAAACGAATGTTGTGAATGTTGAGACGAAAACGGTATTTTTGAGCGCGGTCCGGACCAGCCCTAAAGGGCGATCCAGGCCACGTCGGCGTCAGCCGACGATGCCCAGAATGTCCGATTCCTTCATGATCAGCAGATCTTCGCCGTCGACCTTGACCTCGGTGCCCGACCACTTGCCGAACAGGATCTTGTCGCCAGCCTTGACGTCGAGCGGGGTGATCGTGCCGTTCTCGGCGCGGGTCCCGGTGCCGATGGCGACGACTTCGCCTTCCTGCGGCTTTTCCTTGGCGGTGTCGGGGATGATGATGCCGCCAGCCGTCTTCTCTTCGGCTTCGAGGCGCTTCACCAGCACGCGGTCGTGCAACGGACGAAAGTTCATGGGATCCATGTCCTTTAGGTTTGTGACAGATTTCTGGCACTCGACGATATCGAGTGCCAACAGCCGTCATATGTGCCGCGTCCCCGGCATCGTCAACGGGCGTCCAAACGAAAATCGCGTCAATCGTTACATTCCGCGGGTCAGGACGAGCCCCAGCCGATCACGCCGCGACCAGCGCCACAGCAGCAGCACCGACACCACCGCGAGCCCTGCGAACAGCCCCCACCACACCCCCTCGCCCGCAAGCGGCGTGCGGAAGCCGAGCAGGATCGCGGTGCCGAAACCGATCACCCAATAGCCGAACAGCGCGATCAGCATCGGCGTCCGGGTGTCCTGCAACCCGCGCAGCACGCCCGCCGCGACCGCCTGCGCGCCGTCGACGAGCTGGAACACCGCGGCCACGCCAAGGAACCGCAGCGCGAGCGCGACGACGACCGCGTTCTGCGGCAGGTCGGGATCGACATAGACGCCGATCATCAGCCGCGGCACCGCCCAGATCAGCAGCGCGCTGGCCGCCATGAAGCCGATCCCGACGACCAGCGCGACATTGCCCGCGCGGGTGATCCAGACCCGGTCCTGCGCGCCGTACGCCATGCCGACGCGGATCGTCGCCGCCTGCGCGACGCCGAACGGGACCTGGAACGCGACCGCGGCGATGTTGAGCGCGATCGCGTGCGCCGCGACCTCCGCGACGCCGATCAGCCCCATCAGCAGTGCCGCGCCGCCGAACAGCGCGCCTTCGAAGATCCAGGTCAGCATGATCGGCGTGCCGAGCCGGACGATCTCGTGGAAGCGCGACCATTCGGTCCGCCACCAGCGGCCGAACAGGTGGAAGCGCCGCAGCCGCCGGTCGGTCGTCAGGATCACGCCGTACGCGATCATCATCACGCCGAGGCTGGCGACGCTGGCAAGCGCCGAGCCCTCCAGCCCGAGCGCGGGGAAGCCGAGATTGCCGAACACCAGCAGCCAGTTGCCCGCGATCCCGACGAGCAGCGAAAGCCCGGTGACGAGAAACGCCCAGCCCGGCCGGCCGAGCGCCGCCGCCGCAGTGCGCATGACGCCCGCGAGCACGCCGGGCAGCAGCGCAAAGGCGATGATCGTCATGAACCGGCCGGCACGGCGCGCGACCTCCGGATCCTGCCCGGCGAGCCGCATCAGCGTTTCGCCCTGCGTGAGAATCAGGATGACGGGGAGCGAGCCGAGGATGCCGAGCCACAGCGCCATCCGCACGCTACGCCGGACCTCGCGCACCGCATGCGCGCGGCGGCCGAGTTCGGCGGCGATCAGCGGCGCCGCCGCGCTGGTCAGCCCGATCAGCGCGAACATCAGCAAGTTGAAGACGAACACGCCGAGCGTCGCGGCGGCAAGATCGACCGTGCCGAGCCGCGCGACGAAGATCACGTCGACTGCGGACACCGCCATCTGGATCAGGTTCGCCCCGACCAGCGGCGTGGCGAGCCGCAGCAGCGCGCGAAACTCGGCGCGGGCATCGGCGGGCGCCGGGCCGGTGGCGATGGGAACGGGTTCGATCACCCGGCCGCCCCTAGCGGGATTTGCGGCGTGGGACACCTAGGATCTGTGCGGGGGGTGTGCGGGGGGTTGGGGTGGGTCGGGCGGGGCTGGCCAATGGATTGGCCGTCTTGGGAAGGATCGGGGTTGAGAGTCTCCACCCCGTCATCCGCCCCCGCCTCCGTCATCCTGACGGAAGTCAGGACCCAGGGTCGCGGGGCGCTGTCCTGTTTGGCTCTGGATCCTGACTTTCGTCAGGATGACGGAATTGGGGTGGCGGTGCTGCGTGATCGGGCCGGAGGTTTGCGCGGACGGGCGGTTGCGGCGGGTGGGGTTGGTATCCCTGCCCTTCCCGTCCGTCATCCTGACGCAGGTCAGGATCCAGGGTTGCGGGGCGCTGTCCTGTTTGGCTCTGGGTCCTGACTTTCGTCAGGATGACGGGCTGGGGTGGCGGTGCGCGCGGGGCCGTGGCGGCGGAGCGGTACCGGCGCGCGCGGCGCAGCGCCGGCGGGCGACCGCTGGGCGATACGGATAAGCGTATTGCTCCCGCATGACACACGCGGCTATCGTCGATGTGAACCGGCGTTGCCGGCATCGCACCAACCGGCCGTGCCGGCATGAGGAGACGCAGGTGAAGCTGGTACGCGGCGCATGGAAGCTGTTGGTCGGGATCAAGGACGCACTCGTCCTGATCGCGATGCTGCTGTTCTTCGGTCTGGTCTTCGCGGCGCTCAACGCGCGGCCGGGGACCAAGGCGATCAAGGACGGCGCGCTGGTGCTCGACCTGAACGGCTCGATCGTCGAGCAGCCCGCCGAACCCGCCGCCTTTGCCGCGCTGTCAGGACAGAATACGCCGAAGCAGTTTCGGCTGCGCGACGTGGTGCGCGCGATCGATACCGCGCGGACCGATGGCCGGGTGAAGGCGCTGGTCCTCGATCTCGACGGCTTTACCGGGGCCTATCCCGCCGCGCTGGGTGAGATCGGCGAAGCGATCGCGCGCGTCCGCGCCGCCAAGAAGCCGGTGCTCGCCTATGCCACCGCCTATACCGACGGCAGCTACCGGCTGGCCGCCAATGCGAGCGAGGTCTGGGTCAATCCGCTCGGCGGCACGCTGTTCATGGGGCCGGGCGGCAACCAGCTTTACTATAAGGGGCTGATCGACAAGCTGGGCATCACGACGCATGTCTACCGCGTCGGCCGCTACAAGTCGTTCGTCGAGCCCTATACGCGCACCGACCAGAGCGACGATGCGCGCGCGGCGAGTCAGGCGCTGTACGGCACGCTGTACGACCAGTGGCGCGAAGCGGTCGCCAAGGCCCGCCCCAAGGCGCAGATCGCGCAGTTCCTCGCGCGTCCCGACGCCCTGGTGCTCGCCGCCAATGGCGACATCGCGACCGCGAACCTGCGCGCGGGGATCGTCGACAAGCTCGGCGACCGGACCGCGTTCGGCAAGCGCGTCGCCGCGATCGCCGGCGCCGATACGAGCAAGCCTGCGGGCAGTTTCAACACGATCACCTATGATTCCTGGGTCAAGGCCAATCCCCTGCCGACCGGCGGCGACGCGATCGGCGTGCTGACCGTGGCGGGCGACATCGTCGACGGCGAAGGCGGTCCCGGCACCGCGGCGGGCAAGACGATCGAGAAGGCGATGCTCGACGGGCTCGCCAAGAAGAACCTCAAGGCGCTGGTCGTGCGCGTCGATTCGCCGGGCGGATCGGTGCTCGCGTCCGAACGGATCCGGCTCGCGATCCTCGAGGCCAAGAAGAAGGGCCTGCCGGTGGTCGTGTCGATGGGCGGGCTCGCCGCGTCGGGCGGATACTGGGTGTCGACGCCTGCCGACGTGATCTTTGCCGAGCCCGGCACGATCACCGGGTCGATCGGCATCTTCGGGATCATCCCGACGTTCGAGACCGCACTCGCCAAGATCGGCGTCACCACCGACGGCGTGAAGACGACGCCGCTGTCGGGGCAGCCCGATGTCACCGGCGGCACGACGCCGATGTTCGATACGCTGATCCAGGCGGGGATCGAGAATGGCTATCGCCAGTTCATCGCGCGCGTCGCCGCGTCGCGCAAGCTGAGCCCGGCGCGGGTCGACGCGATCGGCCAGGGCCGGGTCTGGGACGGCGGCACCGCACGCCAGATCGGGCTGGTCGATCGGTTCGGCACGCTGAAGGACGCGATCGCCGAGGCCGCACGCCGCGCCAAGCTCGATCCCGCCAAGATCCACGCGGAATATCTCGAAAAGCCGCCGGGCGTCCTCGCCCAGCTCGCCGCCGGTTTCGACACGGGCGACGACGACACCACGACCGGCAGCGACGCGTTCGGCCGGATCGCGCTCGACCGCCGCCAGATGGTCGCGCGTGCGGTCGGCGACATGAAGCGGCTGGCGACCTCGGGCTCGATCCAGGCACGCTGCCTGGAATGCGGCGGCATCGGCCCGAGTGCGGGCGACGGCGGCGACGCGCGGCTGCTCGACCTGCTGCTCGCGCGGATCGGCCTGTAATGCCGGGCGCGTCGCCCGCGATCGGGACGGCCGGGGCCATCACGATCCGGGCGGCGCGCCCCGAGGACGCCGCCGCGATCGCCGCGATCTATGCGCCGCACGTGCTGGTGGGGACGGTCTCGTTCGAGACGGACGCGCCCGACGCGCGGCAGATGCGGACGCGGATGGCGGCGTCGGACGGGCTCTATCCCTGGCTGGTCGCGACGGTGGGGGATTCGCGCGGGGTGATCGCGTTCGGCTATGCCGGACGGTTCCGCGAACGCGCCGCCTATCGCTTCGTCGTCGAGACCACGGTCTATGTCGCGGATGCGGCGCAGCGCCAGGGCGCGGGGCGGCTGTTGTACGAGGCGCTGATCGACACGTTGCGCGCGCAAGGGTTCACCCAGGCGATCGGGGTGATCGCGCTGCCCAATGACGGGTCGATCCGGCTGCACGAATCGGTCGGGTTCCGCCGCGCGGGCGTCTACCGCGCGGTCGGGTACAAGAACGGCCAGTGGATCGATGTCGGCCATTGGCAATGCGCGCTGAACGACGCCGCGGTGCCGCCGGTCGAGCCGCGACGCTTTGCCGAGGTCGGCGTCGTGCGGGGCTGACTGCGGACTAGCGGCGTGCGCGGTAGGCGGGCAGCGCGAGGTGGAAGCGGATCGCGGCGGCGCGCAGGCTGAACCCCGCGCTCGCCGCGACGACCGCGGACCAGCCGATCGGCACGCCCAGCAGCACCAACCCGACATAGCTCGCCGCGGCGAGCGCCGCTGCGGTGACATAGAGTTCGGGACGCATCAGGATCGAGGGTTCGCCCGCGAGCACGTCGCGGATGATCCCGCCGAAGCAGGCGCTCATCACCCCCATCAGCACCGCGGGCACGGGCGGCACGCCGTAACCCAGCGCCTTCGCCGCGCCGAACACCGCATAGGCGGCGAGCCCGATCGCATCGAACCAGCCCAGCGCCTCGTCGCGCCACCAGCGTTCGGGCGTGATCCAGATCACCAGCGCGACGATCAGGCACATGCTGGCGGCGCGCGCGTCGTGCACCCAGAAGACCGGTGCGTCGATCAGCAGGTCGCGCACCGTGCCCCCGCCGACCCCGGTGATCAGCCCGAAGAAGATCGCGGTGACGACGGTCTGCCCGCGCTTGGCCGCAGCGAGCGCGCCCGAGGCGGCGAACACCGCGAGCCCGGCGAGATCGAGCCAGCGCGCGGCGGCGGGAAGGACGTCGGGCGACAGGATCGTGGCGGGCAGCATCCCCACGGCCTAGCCGCTGTGGCGCGCGACACAAGCGAGGCCTCACCCGCGACCGGATTTTGCGCGATTTCCCGGCTGAGGACGAACTTATCCACAGGCGGGGATAATTCTTTGTGGATAACGGGGAAAAGTGCCCGGACAGCCCGTGTGCGAGGCACAATTTTGCCGGTTCTTATCCTTTTGTGCACAGCCTGTGGATAACTTGCTGTGGATAACGGGGACAGATTGCGTGCCCTGCACGGCCCAGGATGCCCGGAGCGAAGATGAACGCGACGTTGTTTTGGGTTCATGCAACCGGGGGTAAACGCCGGCCGTTACGGACACAGATCATTACAAACGGGAGTAGATTTTATGCGTAAGTTGATCATGGCACTCAGCGCGACCGCCCTCGTCCTGCCGACGCTCGCGGTGCCGATCTCGGCTGCGGATGCGCAGCGCGGCAAGCGCGAATGGCGCGGTCGCGACGGCCGGACCTATTGCAAGAAGAGCAATGGCACGACCGGCACGATCATCGGCGGCGTCGGCGGCGCGCTCCTCGGCCGCACGGTCGACACGCGCGGCGACCGCACGGTCGGCACGCTCGGCGGCGCGGTCCTGGGTGGCCTGGCCGGTCGCGCGATCGACAAGGGCACGAGCAACAATAATCGTCGTTGCCGCTAAACCACGCACCGCATTGCGGACTGATGCGTTGAAGGGGGGCGTCGCGGGAAACCGCGGCGCCCTTTTTCATGTTTCGAAGGATCCGAAAATGACGACACGCAGCGGTTCGGCCAGCTATGAAGGCCTTGGCAAGAGCGGCAAGGGCCATGTCTCGACGCAGTCGGGCGTCCTGTCCGACTCGCCTTACGGCTTCAACACGCGGTTCGAGAACGAGCCCGGCACCAACCCCGAAGAACTGATCGCCGCCGCGCATGCGAGCTGCTTCACCATGGCGCTGAGCTTTGCGCTCGCGGCCAAGGGCTATGAGGCGGGTACGCTCGAGACGAGCGCGAAGGTGACGCTCGACAAGGATGGCGACGGGTTCAAGATCACCAAGTCGGCGCTGACGCTGAACGCGAAGGTCGAGGGCATCTCGGCCGACGAGTTCGCGACGATCGCGGCGGATGCCAAGGCGAACTGCCCGGTGTCGAAGGTCTTGAACGCCGACATCACGCTCGACCACACGCTTGCCTGATCGACGCGCCGGCATGCGGATCGCCGCGACCGTCGCCCTCGTCCTGCTCGGTGCGGGGTTAGAGGCGGGGGTCGCTGGTGCCGCCGCGGCCGGTGCACAGACGATCGCCGGCGGCGCACGACGCGACGCCGGCGACTGGCAGCGATACCGCGCCTATGATCATGATCGCCCCGAACCGGGGCAGCGCGGCTATTTCGCGGACCGGTATTTTCGCGATGGCCGCTATTATGCGGTGCGCCGGCTGAGCCGGGCGGATCGCCTGTATCGCGGCGCCGATGGCCGCTATTACTGCCGCCGCGAGGACGGGACGACCGGGCTGATCACCGGCGGGCTTGCCGGCGGCGTCCTTGGCAATATTATCGCACGCGGTGAGTCACGGCTGATCGGCACGCTGGTCGATACGCGCGGCGGCGCGCTGCCCGGCCGGTCGGTCGATCGCGGCCGGATCCGCTGCCGCTGACCCCAAGACTCCTGAGATCAGATGATTCCGCCACCGAGCATCAGCCGCAGCGTGAAGATGATGATCAGCACGATGTTCAGATTACGCCCGGCATTGCTCGACGACAGCGCACCCACCGCAGCGCCGACGATGCCGATCGGGATGACCAGCCAGTTCATCCAGCCGAGCAGCGGGAAGAAGGCAACGAGACCCAGCGCAAGGGTGACGAGGCCGATGAGGATCGAGACGAGGTTGAGCATGACCCAAACATGGCGTCTCGACGGGTCGCAGGCAAGATCGCGGGCCGGCCGACCAAGCGTACCGCGACAACGCTTTCTTCACTCGCGCTCCGGCATTGATGGCGGGTGATGACCCGTTCCGCCCGCACGATCCGCCTGCCCGCCCTAGCGTTTGCCCTGCCGCTCGCGCTGATCGCGTGCGGCGAGCCCGCGGTCGATCAGCAGGACCCGACGACCCTCGAAGCGGCCCTCAGCAACGGCAATGCGGGCGACCCGGCGCTGAACGCCGCGCTCGCGGGTCAGATCATGGTCGACCCAACGCTGACCCAGTCGTCGAACGACGACGCGATCCGCCCGCCGCCCGAACCGATGGGCGGGGCGATGCCACCCGAGGAAGCGGGCCGCCGCGCCGATACGGTCGATCCGCGCACGCTGAAACGCGCGCCCGCTGCTGCCGGTGACTGTCCCGCCTGCCGCCAGGCCGACGCGGCGCTGACGCTGGGCGCGCTGGCCGAGCGGCAGACGTTTCCGAACGCAGCGGCGTGCGCGCGGACGATCGGCTATTCCGCGCTTTGGGCGAATCGCCTGCCCGCCGACCTGCCGCTCTATCCCGATGCACAGCTGTCGGAGGCGGCAGGTTCCGACCAGGCCGGCTGCCGGCTGCGCGTCGTGCATTTTTCGAGTCGGGCGACGCCGCAGCGGCTGCTCGACTTCTATTATACCCGCACCGCCGACACGGGCTATTCGGCCGACCACCGCAGCGATGGCCGCCGGCACGTGCTCGGCGGTATGCGCGGCGGCGATGCCTATAGGGTGTATGTCACGCCGCGCGTGGGGGGCGTCAGCGACGTCGATCTGGTCTCCAACGCCGGGCACTGAGCGACGCCGCCGTGTCCAAGGGCGAGCGCCGCGCATGCCCGTCAAGCGCGGCTTTCCGTTTTCCGCGATTCGCGCTAGGGCGCGGGCATGTCTCCCCTTCTCTATGTCATGGTCGGTGGCGCGGTCGGATCCGGCGCGCGCTATCTGACCGGGCGCGCGATGACCGCGCTGCTCGGTGCCGGCTATCCGTTCGGCACGCTGGCGGTGAACCTTGTCGGCGGGCTGCTGATGGGCGTGCTCGTCGGCGTGCTCGCGCGCCATTCGGCGCCCGAGGGCTGGCGACTGCTGCTCGGCGTCGGCGTGCTCGGCGGGTTCACGACCTTTTCCTCCTTCTCGCTCGACGTCGTCACGATGATCGAGCGTGGCGCGCCGGGCCTCGCGCTCGGCTATGTTCTGGTGTCGGTGATCGGTTCGATCGCCGCGTTGTTCGCGGGTCTCTCCGCAGTAAGGGCCGTCGCATGACTGCGGGCAAACACGATAGCGATACGAATTTCCGCGAGTTCAACGTCGGGTTCGACGATGACGGCATCCGGCTGGACCGGTGGTTCAAGCGGCACCTGCCCGAAACGAGCTTCACGACGGTGGCGATGTGGGCGCGGACCGGCCAGCTGCGCGTCGACGGCGCGCGCGCGACGCCGGGCGACCGGATCGCGGCGGGCCAGATGCTGCGCGTGCCGCCGCCCGAAGCCGACAAGGCCACCGCCGACGTCGACGCGCCGCGGCGCGTGCGCGAGCGCGTGATCCTGTCGGACGAGGAGACCGAAGCCGCGCAGGCGATGGTCATCCACAAGGATTTCCAGGCCTTCGTGCTGAACAAGCCGCCGGGCCTGGCGACGCAGGGCGGCACCAAGACGACGCAGCATGTCGACGGGCTGCTCGATGCGCTCCAATATGACAATGAGGGCCGGCCGAAGCTGGTCCACCGGCTCGACAAGGATACGTCGGGCGCGCTGCTGGTGGCGCGGACGTCGCGGGCCGCGGCATTCTTCGCCAAGGCGTTTTCGGGGCGCACTGCGCGGAAGGTGTATTGGGCGCTGGTAGTCGACGTGCCGTCGATCGAGGACGGCATGATCGAGCTGCCGATCGGCAAGCAGCCGGGCACCGGCGGCGAGAAGATGCATGTCGACGAGGCCGAGGGCGCGCCCGCGCGGACCCGGTACCGCGTGATCGAGCGCGCGGGCAACCGCGCCGCCTGGGTCGAGCTGCAGCCCTTTACCGGCCGCACGCACCAGCTGCGCGTCCACATGGCGGCGATCGGCCACCCGATCGTCGGCGACGGCAAATATGGCGGCGCGGCGGCGTTCCTGACCGGCGGCATCTCGCGCAAGATGCATCTCCATGCGCGGCGCATCAAGGTGGACCATCCCGATGGCGGCTCGATCGACGTGACCGCCGACCTGCCGACGCATTTCGCGGAAAGCCTGAAGCAGCTGGGCTTCGAGGAGTCGCTCGGCGATGCACTGGTGCTCGACGAGAAGACCGCGCCGTCGCGCGAGGAGATCAAGTCGCGCGCCAGGGCGCATGCGAAGTCGGTGCGCAAGGAGCGTCGCGGCGAACGGCGCGGGCGCGGGGTGGTCGAGGAGAAGACCGCGGGGGGCAAGCCTGCGGGGCCGAAGACGGGCGGTTCGCGGACGGGCGCGGGGTCGAAGTTCGGCGCGCCCAGGAGTGGGCCGCGGGTCGAGGGTGCAAAGCCTGGTGGCCGGGGGCGTCCGGGGGGGAAGCCGAGCGGGCCTAGGAGCGGGCCGGGGTCGCGGTGATCTAGCGGGTCGGCCTCGCCCATATCCACTACCACCCCGGCGAAGGCCGGGGTCCCGTTGGAGAGGTTGCAGTAACCGGGGGCTGCGCGCCGTTAGCACCGTTCTCCAACTGGACCCCGGCCTTCGCCGGGGTGGTGGTGGTGGGGGTGCCCGCCTGCCCGTTCCCCCGCGGAGGCGGGGGTCGCGGTCATCTAGCGAACTAACCTCGCGCCATACCTAACACCACCCCGGCGAAGGCCGGGGTCCAGTTGGGGAGGTTGCAGTAACCGGGTGCTGCGCTTCGTCAGCACCGTCCCCCAACTGGACCCCGGCCTTCGCCGGGGTGGTGGTGGTGGGGGTGCCCCCCTGCCCATTCCCCCGCGGGGGCGGGGATCCAGGGGGCATGATCGACAGCTCTGCTTGGGCCCGAGTCCCCCGCCTTTGCGGGGGAACATGACGATGCGCGTTCCGGTTTGGCGTTCCCTCGTTCGCCCGGCTGATCTACGAGACGGGGATGCGCTGGAAAATCTCATGATCCGCCTCGCCGTGTTCGATTGTGACGGGACGCTCGTCGACAGTCAGGCGAATATCTGCGTCGCGTGCGAGCGGGCGTTCGAGACGGCCGGGCTCGTCCCGCCGCCGCGCGCCGCGATTCGGCGGATCGTCGGGCTCAGCCTGGTCGAGGCGATGCAGATCCTAGTGCCGCAGGGCGACGAGGCGCTGCACCGCACGCTCGCGACGGACTACAAGGCCGCGTTCCATGCGATGCGGACGAGCGGCGAGCTGATCGAGGAGCCGCTGTTCGAGGGGATTGCCGACGTGCTGGCGACGCTCGCCGACGATGGCTGGATGCTGGGCGTCGCGACGGGCAAGTCGGACCGCGGGCTTGCGCATGTCCTCACCGCGCACGGCATCGCCGACCGGTTCGTGACGCTGCAGACCGCGGACCGGCATCCCTCCAAACCCGACCCGGCGATGCTGTTCGCGGCGATCAAGGAGGCGGGCGCGACCCCGGCGACGACCGCGATGATCGGCGATACGAGCTATGACATGGCGATGGCACGCGCGGCGGGCGCGCGCGCGGTCGGCGTCACCTGGGGCTATCACGCGGTCGACGAGCTGGCGGAGGCCGGCGCGGACGTCGTCGCCGAGACGGTACCGGCGCTGCGTCATCTGGTGACCGCGTCGTGACGGAGGCCGATCGCCTGGCGCAGCGGCGCTGGTTCGTGCTGGTCGGCGTGCGGCTTGCGGGCGTGGCGGGCGCGGTGCTCGGGCTCGTGCTGATCGCGCGCGCCTATAGCTGGGGGCCGAAGATCCTCGGCACCGCGATCGTGCTGTCGGCGATGGCGATGATCGCGATCGTGCCGCGCAGCCTGGCGCAGCGCTGGCGCACGCCCACCGAATGACCGGACAGGACGCATGAAGAGATTCTGGACAGACGTCGCGATCGATGCGGATCGCGTGGTGACGCTCGACGGCAAGCCGGTCCGCACCCCCGGGCGACGGCCGCTCGCGCTGCCGACCGATGCGCTGGCGCAGGCGGTGGCGGAGGAATGGCGCAGCGTCGGCGAGACGATCGATCCGCGGACGATGCCGCTGACGGGCCTTGCCAATGCCGCGACCGATCCGATCGCGAACGACCCGGCGCAGTTCGCCGCACGGCTGGCGGCCTATGGCGAGAGCGACCTGCTCTGCTACCGCGCGGACGGGCCGCCGCCGCTGGTCGAGCGGCAGGCGGCACGCTGGGACCCGCTGCTCGACTGGGCGCGCGCGCGGTACGACGTGACGTTCGCGGTGACGGCGGGGGTGATGCACGTCGCGCAGGCCCCCGCGACGATCGCGCGGCTGCGCGAGGCGGTCGCGGCGTATGACGATTTCCACCTTGCCGGGCTGTCGCCGGTCGTCACGCTGACGGGGTCGCTGGTGATCGGGCTGGCGCTGGTCGAGGGAGAGATCGACGGCGATGCGGCGTGGGCGGCGGCGGGGATCGACGAGGACTGGTCGATCGAGATGTGGGGCGAGGACTGGCAGGCGGCGCAGCTGCGCGAGCTTAAGCGCCAGGAATTCGCGCGTGGCGTCGCGTTTCTGGGGATGCTGTAGGCTTTCGTCACCCTGGACCGGATCCAGGATGACGGGGGGTCAGCGCGTCAGGCGGCGGATGAAGCCGATCAGGCCGGTCTGGCGCGAGCGCTTGAGGCGTTCGGCGGCGAGGATCGTCTTCACGCCGCGGATGCAGCTGTCGACGTCGTCATTGACCAGGACGTAATCATAGCCGTCCCAGTGGCTGACCTCGTTCGCGGCGCGCGACATGCGCGCGTCGATCACTTCGGTCGAGTCGGTGCCGCGGCTGGTGAGGCGGCGGTGGAGTTCCTCCATCGACGGCGGGAAGATGAAGACGCGGACGACGTCGCCGCCGGCGATCTGGAACAGCTGCTGCGCGCCCTGCCAGTCGATGTCGAACAGCACGTCCTTGCCGGCCGCCAGCATCTCCTCGACCTGCGCGCGCGGGGTGCCGTAGCGATGGTTGAAGACATGCGCCCACTCGAGGAACTCGTCCTTCGCGACCATGTCGCGAAAGCCCTCGAGATCGGTGAAATGATAGTCCTTGCCGTCGACTTCGCCCGGTCGCATCGCACGGGTCGTCACCGAGACCGACATCTCCAGCTCATGCTCGTCAGCGAGCAATCGGCGCGCGATCGTCGACTTGCCGGCGCCCGATGGCGAGGACAGGACGAACAGGACGCCGCGGCGACGGAAACCATGCGGGTCGGACGGAAGTGTGTGGGGCATGCGCGCCCTTGCCGCGGACTGCGCATGGGCGTCAACCCATGCACAGCCCGCGCGTGTCATTCTGGCGGCGGATCAGTAGCCCGACTTGCGTGCCCGGTTACGGTCATACGCCTTCTTGGCAGCATAGCCGCCGCCGAGGATCATGCCGAGCGGCCCCATGCGACGCAGCACGCTCATCGCGACGACGCCCTTGACCGCGCCCGATGCGCCGCCCGACCCGTCACGACGGCCCATTTCGCGGCCAACCAATGCACTGATGATACGTCCGATCATGACTTAACCTCTCCGAAAACCTGGTCCTTGAGTTCCGCTGCACCGCGCAGCACCGCCCAGCCGATCGCGTAGGTCACGGCCAGCGGCACGACGATCTTGAGCACGTTGGCGGTGACCGCACCGATGATCGCGCCGTCCGCATTGCCGTCATCGCCGCTGAGCGAGTCGATGCCTGCGCCGATCAGCGCGCCTATGGTCGTTGCGCCCACGTAATTTCTCCTTCGCGTGTGGCGGGTTAGCGCGCGAACCGCGTTTGGGTTCCCGCAGGTGCGCCCCTCCCCCGTCCGTTCGCCCTGAGCGACGTCGAAGGGTGTGCCGCAAGCGACGGTGCTTCGACTTCGCTCAGCACGAACGGGGTCGGGGGAGGCGTTAGCGGCCGAGCATCGATTCGGGCCGCACGACCCGGTCGAAGGTTTCCGCATCGACCAGCCCGAGTGCGAGGCCGGCCTCTTTCAGCGTCAGCCCCTCGGCATGCGCGTGCTTGGCGATCTTCGCGGCCGCGTCATAGCCGATCTCGGGCGCGAGCGCGGTGACGAGCATCAGCGAGCGGTCGAGCAGGTCGGCGATGCGATCGCGATTGGGTTCGATGCCGTCGACGCAGCGCTCCGCAAAGCCCTCCATCGCGGTCGCGAGCAGGTCGATCGAGCGCAGCACGTTCGCGCCGATCAGCGGCTTGAAGACATTCAGCTCGAGATGGCCCTGCATTCCGCCGATGGTGGCCGCGACATGGTTGCCCATCACCTGGCCTGCGACCATCGTCAGCATCTCGCACTGGGTGGGGTTGACCTTGCCGGGCATGATCGAGCTGCCGGGCTCGTTCGCGGGCAGGTCGATCTCGCCGAAGCCGCAGCGCGGGCCACTGCCCAGCAGGCGGATGTCGTTGGCGATCTTGGTCAGCGCGACCGCGAGCGTGTTGAGCGTGCCCGACAGATGGACGAGCGGGTCGTTCGAGGCGAGCGCCTCGAAGCTGTTCTCGGCGGGGATGAACGGATGGCCGGTCAGGTCGGAGACCGCCTTGCAGAAATCCTCGGCGAACCCCCTGGGCGCGTTGAGCCCGGTGCCGACCGCGGTGCCGCCCTGCGCGAGCCGGTTGGTGCCGTTGGTGACGCCCGGCTCGATCCGGCGGCCACAGCGATAGACCTGATTGGCATAGGCACCGAATTCCTGCCCGAGCGTCAGCGGGGTAGCGTCCTGCAGGTGCGTGCGCCCGATCTTGACGATGTCGTCCCACGCATCCGCCTTCGCCTGCAGCGCGGTCCGCAGCCGGTCGAGCGCGGGAAAGAGCCGGCGCGTCACGGCGAGCGAGGCGGCGATGTGGAGCGCGGTCGGGAAGCTGTCGTTCGACGACTGGCTCATGTTGACATGGTCGTTGGGATGGACCGGCGACTTGCCGCCGCGCGTGCCTGTCAGGACCTCGTTGGCGCGGCCGGCGATGACCTCGTTGACGTTCATGTTCGACTGGGTGCCGCTGCCGGTCTGCCAGATGACGAGCGGGAACTGGTCGTCGAGCGTGCCGTCGATCACCTCCTGCGCGGCGGCGTCGATCGCGTCGGCGATTGTGGCGTCGAGGCCGTGCGCGCGGTTCACGCGGGCAGCGGCCTGTTTGACGAGCGCGAGGGCGTGGACGATCTCGATCGGCATGCGTTCGCGGGTACCGAACGGGAAATTCTCGACCGATCGCTCGGTCTGCGCGCCCCAATAGGCCTGAGCGGGGACTTCGATCGGGCCGATCGAGTCGGTTTCTGTGCGGGTGTTGGTCATGGCCTACCTACGCCGTCATGCCGGGCTTGTTCCGGTATAGACCTTGCCGCGCGTTTGGCGGAAGGGACGAGGCGGACGAGTAGACGAACCGACGGTATTGGAGACGATTGCCCCAACATCAGCGTCATCCCCGCGCAGGCGGGGATCCATATTCCCCGCGTTGTGCACTCCTGAGGTGACACCAGCCAGTATGGGTTCCCGCCTTCGCGGGAATGACTATCGGTACGAGCGTGGCCGGCGGTTCGCCTCGCTCCAGCTCACTTCTTCCGTTTGAAATCCACGGCGACGACGTTCGAGCCGTCTTCGATCGGCACCGCGGTCGGGCCGTCATTCTCGGCGGGGTCATGCTCGCCGAGCGACTCGTCCGCGCCTTCCTGCGCCTGGAAGCGCAGTTCGAAGCTGACCGCGGGATCCTGGAATGCGGTGATCGCCGAATAGGGGATGACCAGCTTCGACGGGACCTGGTTGAACGACAGGCCGATCGAGAAGCGCTCGTCGTCGACGACGAGGTCCCAGTAGCGGTTCTGCATGACGATCGTCATCTCGTCCGGGAAACGTTCGATCAGCCGCTTGGGGATGTCGACGCCGGGCGCCTGCGTCTTGAAGGTGATGTAGAAATGATGCTCGCCGGGAAGCCCGCCGGCCTCCGACACGGAACCGAGCACGCGGCCGACGACGGCACGCAGGGCTTCTTGCACGATCTCGTCGTACGGAATCAGGCTATCGGGCAGTCCATCACTCATTCCCTCTGGGTAGCGGTATTCGGATGGCGGTCAAGATTGCATGCGTCGTGGCGCACGTTATGGGAGGTGGCATGCGCACCGCCACGATTTCCCGCTCCACCGCCGAGACGGCGATCGACGTCACCATCAACCTCGACGGGACCGGCCTGTACGACGTCGAGACCGGCGTCGGCTTCTTCGACCACATGCTCGAACAGCTCTCGCGCCATTCGCTGATCGACCTGCACGTCCGGACCAAGGGCGACCTGCATATAGACGAGCATCACACCGTCGAGGACACCGGCATCGCGATCGGCCAGGCGTTTGCACAGGCGCTCGGCGACAAGCGCGGCATCGCGCGCTACGGCGACGCGCTGTCGCCGATGGACGAGACTCTCACGCGGGTCGCGCTCGATATCTCCGGGCGGCCCTGGCTCGTCTGGAAGGACCTGTTCTCGCAGACGCGGCTGGGCGGCATGGACACCGAGATGTTCGAGCATTTCTTCCACAGCTTCGCGCAGGCCGCGGGCATCACGCTGCACGTCGAGACGCTGTACGGCACCAACAATCATCACATCGCCGAGGCCGCGTTCAAGGGCGTCGCGCGCGCACTGCGCACCGCGATCGAGATCGACCCGCGCAAGGCCGACGCTATTCCGTCGACCAAGGGGATACTGTGACGCTCGCGCTGATCGATTACGGCGCGGGGAACCTGCATTCGGTCGAGAACGCGCTGCGCACCGCGGGCTGTAGCGACCTGATCGTCACCGCCGACGCGGACGTCGTCGCGAAAGCGGACCGGATCGTGCTGCCCGGCGTCGGCGCGTATGGCGCATGCGCGGCGGCGTTGCGCGCGGTGCCGGGGATGGTCGAGGCGCTGAACCGCCGCGTGCGGGACGAGGGCGCGCCGTTCCTCGGCATCTGCGTCGGCATGCAGCTGATGGCCGAGGCCGGCGAGGAAATGGGGACGCATGCCGGGCTCGGCTGGGTGCCGGGGCGCGTGCGGCGGCTCGAGCCGGGGACGATGGACGCGAAGGTGCCGCATATGGGCTGGAACGACGTGGTCCCGGCCACCGCGCATCCGCTGATCGAACCGGGCGAGGCGTATTTCCTGCACAGCTTCGCCTTCGAAGGCGCCGACGTGCTTGCGACCACCGATCATGCCGGCCCCGTCACCGCGGCGATCGGCCGCGACACGATGATCGGCGTGCAATTTCATCCTGAGAAGAGCCAGCGCTACGGCCTGGCCTTGCTCGAACGTTTTCTGGAGTGGCGGCCGTGAGCCTTATCGTTTTCCCCGCGATCGACCTCAAGGCTGGGCAAGTCGTCCGCCTTGCCGAGGGCGATATGGACCGCGCGACCGTCTATGGCGATGATCCCGCGGCGCAGGCGATGCTGTTCGCAAACTCAGGCGCCGAGCATCTGCACGTCGTCGATCTCGACGGCGCGTTTGCGGGGGCTTCGGTCAATGGCGACGCGGTGCGCGCGATCGTTTCGCAGTTTCCGGGGCATGTGCAGCTGGGCGGCGGGATCCGCACGCGCGCCAATGTCGAGGGCTGGTTCGATCTGGGCGTGTCGCGGGTCGTGATCGGCACCGCGGCGCTCGAGGATCCCGACTTCGTGCGCGGCGTGGCGAAGGATTTCCCCGGCGGCATCGTCGTCGCGGTCGATGCGAAGGACGGCATGGTCGCGACCAAGGGCTGGGCCGACGTTTCGACCACCAGCGCGGTCGATCTCGCGCGCCGGTTCGAGGATGCGGGCGTGGCGTCGCTGCTATTCACCGATGTCGGGCGCGACGGGATGCTGAAGGGCTGCAACGTCGAGGCGACGGTCGACCTTGCGCGCTCGGTCGACATTCCGGTGATCGCAAGCGGCGGGGTGAAGGGGATCGCCGAGATCCACGTGCTGGCCTTGCATGTTCGTGATGGGGTCGAGGGCGTGATCACGGGGCGTGCGTTGTACGACGGGCGGCTCGATCTTGCGGCGGCGTTGAGCGTGGCGAAGGCGGCATGAGGGTTCACGCGGAGACGCGGAGCCGCGGAGAGTCTTTTGGCGCCGCAGGCAGATATGGGTTCACGCGAAGGCGCGAAGGCGCGAAGAGGGAGAAAGGCAGAGCAGGAAGTCTCCTTTCTCTTCGCGCCTTTGCGCCTTCGCGTGAGTCAATCTTAGCGGCTTCGCCGCGGCTCCGCGTCTCCGCGTCTCCGCGTGAACCCCTTCTTCGAGACGCCGCATGACCGTCCGCGCGCGCGTGATCCCGTGTCTCGACGTCGCCGATGGCCGCGTCGTGAAGGGCGTGAACTTCGTCGAGCTGCGCGACGCGGGCGATCCGGTCGAGCAGGCGCGCGCCTATGATGCCGCCGGGGCGGACGAATTGTGCTTTCTCGATATCGGCGCGAGCCATGAGGGCCGGGGCACGATCCTCGACGTCGTGCGGCGGACCGCCGCGGTGTGCTTCATGCCGCTGACGGTCGGCGGCGGCGTGCGGACCGCGGACGATGCGCGCGCGCTGTTGCTGGCGGGCGCGGACAAGGTCGCGGTCAATTCCGCCGCGGTCGAGCGGCCCGAACTCGTCGCCGATATCGCCGAACGTTTCGGCAGCCAGTGCTGCGTCGCGAGCGTCGACGCGCGGCGCTCGGGCGAAGGTTGGGAAGTGTTCACGCATGGCGGCCGGCGCGCGACCGGGATCGACGCGATCGCGCATGCGGTGAGGCTCGCCGAGCTCGGCGCGGGCGAGCTGCTCGTCACCTCGATGGACCGCGACGGGACGCGCAGCGGCTATGACCTCGACCTGATCCGCGCGATCGCCGACCGCGTGGCGGTGCCGGTCGTGGCAAGCGGCGGGGTCGGCGGGCTCGACGATCTGGTCGCCGGGATCCGCGACGGGCATGCGAGCGCGGTACTCGCCGCATCGATCTTCCACTTCGGCCAGGCGTCGATCGGCGACGCGCATGCCGCGCTGGCGGCTGCGGGGATCCCGGTGCGGACCCCCCTGCGGTCGGCCTGACCGGCATGGCGACGCTGCCGCTGGTCGCGGTGCAGTCGGGGCATAGCGGCGTGGTGCATCCGCGCACCGGCCCCGAAACGTCGGACATCGCGCTGTTCGCGGTCGCCGCGATCGGCGTCTGGCTGGTCCGCCGCGCGCTGCGCAAGCGGTTCCTGAAGCGGCCGCCGCGCGCAAAGGATTGACCCGCCCGCGCGCCTGCGTCAGCACGCGCGGCATGGCAGACCCCGTTTTCGATCGCCTGGAGGCGACCATCCGCGCGCGCCGCGATTCGCCCGCCGACACCTCCTACACCGCCAGCCTGTTCGCGCGTGGCCGCCCGAAGATCGCGCAGAAGCTCGGCGAGGAAGCGGTCGAGACGGTGATCGCGGCCTGTTCGGGCGACGAGGCGAGCATCGTCCCCGAGGCCGCCGACCTGATGTTCCATCTCGCGGTGCTGCTGGCGGACGCCGGGCTGAGCCTCGACGATGTGCGGGCCGAGCTTGAGCGGCGCGAGGGGGTCGGTGGGTTGGTCGAGAAGGCTGCGCGGACGGGGTGACCCGCCAGCTCCGTCATTCCTGCGAAGGCGGGGAACCGGGACTGGCTGGCCGTGCCGCGGGATCGCTGACGGCCGACGATATGGATCCCCGCCTTCGCGGGGATGACGAAGGTTGGTAGGATGCCTGAAAAGGAGCAAGCCCCATGCCGATCGACGCCACCCAGCCCTATGACGACCAGAACATCTTCGCGAAGATCCTGCGCGGCGAGATTCCGTCGAACCGCGTCTATGACGACGACTATGCGATCGCGTTCCACGACATCAATCCGCAGGCGCCGACGCATCTGCTGGTGATCCCCAAGGGCGCCTATGTCTCGTGGGACGATTTCTCCGCGCGTGCGGGCGATGCGGAGATCGCCGGGTTCATCCGCGCGGTCGGGACGGTCGCGCGCGCCGCGGGGCTGGTCGAGCCGGGCTATCGCCTGCTCGCGAACATCGGCCAGCACGGGCATCAGGAGGTGCCGCATCTGCACGTTCATGTCTTCGGCGGGCGTCCGCTTGGCCCGATGCTGGCCGGATAGCGCGGCTTTCCGCCACTAAAGGATTGCGCGTAATAAAATTGCCATTAGGCTTCCCGGCTTGAGCAAGGGGGCCAGTGAACCGGCCCTCACAACCCCCGGGGGGAACCGAATTGATTTTTGGTCGCGTTAAGTCACTGGACGCCATTCTGGCGACGGCGGAGAAGAAATCGCTCCACCGATCGCTGGGCGCGTTCCAGCTAACCATGCTCGGCATCGGTTGCGTGATCGGCACGGGCATCTTCGTGCTGACCTCCGCCGCCGCGCAGAAGGCCGGGCCGGGCATGATCCTGAGCTTCGTCGTCGCCGGCGCGGTCTGCGTCGTCGCCGCGCTCTGCTATGCCGAGATCGCGGCGATGGCCCCGGTCGCGGGCTCCGCCTACACCTACACCTATTCGGTCATGGGCGAGCTGCTCGCCTGGACGGTCGGATGGGCGCTGATCCTCGAATATGCGGTGGCCGCGAGCGCCGTGTCGGTCGGCTGGTCCGGCTATTTCGCGGGCTCGATATTGCACGAGACGTTCGGGATAACACTCCCGACCTGGCTGTCGCACGGGCCGTACATGCCGGGCGGGTTCATCAACCTGCCCGCGGTCGTCATCTCGCTGCTGATCACCTGGCTGCTGATGATCGGCACGACCGAGAGCGCGCGCGTCAACGCGGTGCTGGTGACGATCAAGGTCGTCGCGCTGACCGCGTTCGTCGCGCTGACGCTGCCCAAGACGCATGGCAGCAATTTCGAGCCGTTCCTCCCCACCGGCATCCTCGGCAGCAACGGGCTGGGCGTGGTCGGCGCGGCGGCGACGATCTTCTTCGCCTATGTCGGCTTCGACGCGGTCTCGACCGCGGCCGAGGAGACCAAGGACCCGCAGCGCAACGTGCCGATCGGGCTGATCGCCTCGCTCGGCATCTGCACCGTGTTCTACATGCTGGTCGCAGCGGGCGCGATCGGCACGATCGGCGGGCAGCCGCTGTTCGGCCCCGACGGCGTGCCGTTCACCACCGGGTCGGCCGAGCTCGCCCGCGCCTGCCTGATCCCCGCCAACGCGCAGGCGCTGGTCTGCTCGAACGAGGCGCTGGCGCATGTCCTGCGTCAGGTCGGCTATGCCAATGTCGGCAACTGGATGGGCTATGCCGCCGGTCTCGCGCTGCCGTCGGTGATCCTGATCCTGATGTTCGGCCAGACGCGCATCTTCTTCGTGATGAGCCGCGACGGCCTGCTGCCCGAAGTGCTGAGCCGCGTGCATCCCAAGTGGAAGACGCCGCATATCGTCACCGCGATCACCGGCGTGTTCGTCGCGTTCGCCGCCGCGTTCCTGCCGGTCGGGCAGCTCGCGGACATCGCCAATGCGGGCACGCTCTACGCGTTCATGATGGTCGCGATCGCGCTGCTGATCCTGCGCAAGCGCGAGCCGAACCGGCATCGTCCGTTCCGCACGCCGGCGGCCTGGATCGTCGCGCCGCTGACGATCGTCGGCTGCATCGGGCTGTACTTCTCGCTTCCCTATGAGGCGATGGCGGTACTGCCGATCTGGGGCGCGGTCGGCCTCGTGATCTATTTCCTCTATGGCTACCGCAAGAGCTATCTCGGGCGCGGCATGGCCGATGGCGGCGAGCCGATCGACATGGCGCCCCCGGGCAGCCACTGAGACAGGACGCAGCAAAAAGGGCCGCGGGAGGAAACTCCCGCGGCCCTTTTTTTGTGCGTGATACCGGACGCGTCATCCCCGCCTGCGCGGGAATGNGCCGACATGGCTGATGATCTCGGCCGCGCAGACCGCACCGAGCTTGAGCGAGGCGTGGAGGTCGTGGCCCTGTGCCTGGCCGTGGAGGAAGCCCGCCGCGAACAGGTCGCCCGCGCCGGTCGTGTCGACGACCTTGGCGATCGGCTCGGCCTTCACTTCGGCGCGCGTGCCGTTCTGGATCGCGCAGGCACCGTGTTCGCCGCGGGTGACGACCAGGGTCGGGACCTGGGCCGAGATCTTCGCGACCGCCGCGTCGAAATCCTCGGTCTCGGCAAGCGCCGCGAGTTCGCTCTCATTGGCGAACAGGATGTCGATCAGGCCGTCCGACAGCAGCTGGCGGAAATCGCCGCCGTGGCGCGAGATGCAGAACACGTCGCTGAGCGTGAAGGCGACCTTGCGCCCTGCCCCGCGCGCGCAATCGATCGCGGCGCGCATCGCGGCGCGCGGCTCTTCGGGATCCCAGAGATAGCCCTCGAGATACAGGATCGCGCTGTCGGCGATCATCGCGGTGTCGATCGCCGCGGCGGGGAGGAACTGCCCTGCGCCGAGGAAGGTGTTCATCGTCCGCTGGCCATCGGGCGTCACGAAGATCAGGCAGCGGCCGGTGGTCGGGTCGCCGGCGCGGACCGGGGTCGCGAACTCGATGCCGATGCTGCGGACGTCATGCGCGAAGACCTGGCCGAGCTGGTCGTCGGCGACCTGGCCGATGAAACCGCACTTGCCGCCGAGCGCAGCGACGCCGGCGACGGTGTTGGCGGCCGATCCGCCCGAGATTTCCATGCCCGGCCCCATCTTGGCGTAGAGCGCATCGGCTTCTTCGGACGAGAACATCAGCTGCATCGAGCCCTTGGCGACACCGATCTCGGCGATGAAGGCGTCGTCGGCGGTGCTCAGAATGTCGACGATGGCATTGCCGATCGCGACGACGTCATAGGTAGGCGTGCTCAAGGGGAGGTCTCCGGACCGAACGGGAAAAGCTCGCCGTAATTCGCGCAGGCGGCAGGCGCAACCGCTGCGGCGCCGGGTGCCCGAGCCGCCGGCGTCAGCGCAGATAGGCGACGAGGCTGAGGCCGGCGACCTTGCCGAACACTGAATAGCTCGCCTCGAGCATCGTCTTGCGCTGCATCAGGTCCATCGAGATCTGGCCGTAATCCGCATCCTCATTGTCCGAGACGATCTTCTCGAGCAGCGCGGCACGGTCGGCCGCGCGCGCGCCGAGCGTCTCGATCTGCGCCTGGCGGAGGCCGTTGGCGGCGTTGAGGCCGCGGACCTGCGGCAAGGCGGCGTCGAGCTGCGCGATCGCGGTCTTGAGCGCCGCGGCCTGGCCCGCGCTGGGGCTGGCGCCGATCGGCCCGGCCTCGGCCAGCGTCCGGAACGCGGCGAGCACGCCGTCGCCGAGCTCGCTCGCGGTGACGCCGTAGGTGAGTGTCGCGCCGCCACCGATCGACGCCGAGGCGCGGACATCGTCATTGCCGAATGCGGCCTGCGTCGTCGTGCCCGCGGTCTCGGCGAGCGTCGCGGGCTTGAACGGGATCGCGTCGCCCTGCGCGCCGGCGAACAGCGGCTCGCTGCCGTCGGTCGCGTTGAGCGCGGAGCGGAACTGGCTGAAGGCGCTTTCGATCGCGCTGCCGAGCGCGGGCGTCGCGCCGGTGCCGACCGCGGTCATCAGCTGTGTCCGGAGATCGCCGGCGATCGTGTCGATCGCGGTGATATTGGCCTCGTACAGCGACAAGGTCGTGCCGAGCCGGGTCGTCGCCGCGCTCTGCGCCGCCTGCATCGACAGCGCACTGCGCGCCGACAACGTGCGGACCGCGGCGCTGCCGAGATCGGCGAGGTCCTTCGCCTTCTTGCCCGAATTGAGCTGCAGCTGCGTCTGCGCGAGCCGCTGCTGCGCCTTCTGGACCGCGTCGGTCAGCGTCCGCTGGAGCGGGATGGTGGCGATGCGGGTCATCGATGCTGGTCCTATCTGATCATGCCGAGAAGCGTGTCGTACATCTCGCTCGCGGTGGTCATGACGCGCGCGGCGGCGGCATAGCTGTTCTGGAGCACGACCATCTGGCCGAGCTCCTCGTCGATATTGACGCCCGAGACGCTGTCGCGGCGGTTGATCGCGTCGTCGCGGCGTGCGCCCATCTGGTCCGCGCGATCGGTGGCGCGCGACGCGGCGGATCCCGCATCGCCCAGCACGACCGCGGAAAAGCGCGCGATCGTCATCGTCCCCGCATCGCCGAGATCGACCGCGCTCGCCAGCGCATCGACCAGCGCGGTCGCACCGCGCCGGTCGCTCGGCCCCAGCGCCTTCGTCCCCACCGCGACGGGCTGGAGCCGGGCGAGCGGCAGGCGGGTCGGATCGGCGAGCACGTCGCGGCGAACCCCGGCGCTGTCGAGCCCCGCCCCCGCCGCGCCCAGCCCGGTGATCGCCGCAAACCCGCGTCCGGTGCCGCCGCGGTCGGTCGTGTCGGACAGGACCGAGAGCATCGCCCCCGATTCGGCGCGGGTGGCCGAGAACCGCAGGCGCCCGGCGTCGTCGAGCGCGAACTGGCCATAACCGCCGAGCGGACTGGCGTTGAGCTCGTCGATCAGGTCGCCATAGCTCGGCCCCGTCGCCCCCGTCAGCGCATAGCGCGCGACCAGCCGGCCCGACGAATCGCGCAAGGCGAAATCGACCGCCTCGCCGGCGGCGAAGCGATGCGGATCGGCGGTGGTGAACCCCGATGGCACCAGCATGCTCGTGTCACTGCGGACGATGTCGTTCAGCCCGAAATAGTGCGACAGGCCGATGCCGGCCCGCGCGCTCGGCCGCGCCGTGTCCTGCGCGACCGCGACGCCGGTGCCTGGGCCGCTCGCGGCGATGGTGAGCGTGCCGTTGGCGAACGACGCGGTCGCCGCACCGCCCAGGCCGGTATTGATCGCCGCGATCGCATCGTCGACCGTCGCGGCCGCGCCGAGCGCATCGAAGTCGAGCGTGGTGCCGGCGACCATCGTGCCGTCCGAGCGCGTCACCGCGATCAGCGCCGCGCCGGTGAACCCCAGCCGGTCGCCACCGGTCAGCGCGGTCGCGCGACCGGTGAGCGTCGCCGGCGGCGGCACCGCCGACCCGGTGTTTGACGCGGCGTTGATCGTCCGGGCGAGCCCCGCGAACAGCGTTTCGACCCGCGCCGAAAAGGCGGGCAATTGCCGGTCGCGCAGGTCGAGCAGCCCGCCGAGCCGCCCGCCCATCGCCGGCGTGTCGAGCGTCGTCCCGGTCGCCGCGCCGAGCGTGCCGTCCGCCTCGGCGAACCGCACGTCGATCGTCGGATAGACCGGCTGCGCGCTGCCGACCCCGCTGGCGGGATAGGAGAGCTGGCGCAGCCGCTGGTCGAGCAGCGGGACGCCCGAGGCGGTATCGATCGTCACCCGCCCGCTCGGCTGTTCGCGCGCGGTGATGCCGATCAGCGCGCTGAGCTCCTCGAGCGCTGTCGTGCGGCGGTCGGCGGGTCCCGACGCGCTGCGCCCCAGCCCCTGCAGCCGCGAGATCGAATCGTTGAGCGTGTCGACCGTGCGCAGCAGCGCGTTGACCCGCTCGACCGTGTCACCGACCTCGCCCTCGATATCGCCGCGCAGCACGTCGACGTCGCGACCGAGCTGGCGCATCGATCCGATCGCGTCCTCGACCATGCCGACAAAGGGCGCGGTGACCGCGGAGCGGCCATTGGCGCCGGCCATCGCGGTCGCGGTCGCGGCGATCGCGTCGAGCCGGGCGGGCAGCGCGGATTCGGACCCGGTCGCGCCGAGCAGCGACTGCAACCGGTCGAGATAGCCCGCCTCGACCTCCGCACGGCCCGCATCGCCGCTGCGGCCATAGACGGTCGCTTCGAGGAACTTGTCCGCGACGCGGCCGGGTTCGCCGACCACCACGCCGTTGACGCGGCCCGCGGTGACCCCCGTCTGCAATGCGACCGTCTCGCGCGCATAGCCCGGCGTGTTGACGTTCGCCAACATGAACACCACCGGGTTCAAGCGCCAGCGCGCGGCGTTCCAGGACCTGCTCTATCAGCAGGAGACGCGCCCGGGTTCGGCGGCAGGCGGCGACGGCCAGGCCAAGGTGCCGACCGGGATCCAGATCGGCGCGGGCGTGAAGACCGGTGGCGTCTACCGCATCACCGAACAGGGTGCGCCCAACCAGACCGGCAACCGCTATGACATCGCGATCCAGGGGCGCGGCTATTTCCAGGTGACGTTGCCCTCGGGGCAGATCGGCTTCACCCGCGACGGATCGTTCCAGCTATCCGAACAGGGCGAGCTGGTCACCGCGGACGGCTTCCGCGTCGAACCCGCGATCGTCATCCCGCCCGAGGCGGTCGACGTCGCGATCTCGAAGACCGGCGAGGTCCAGGTCAAGCTCGCCAACGATCCCGCGCTGCAGACCGTCGGCCAGATCCAGCTCGCGACCTTCGTCAACGAGGCGGGGCTCGAGGCGCAGGGCGGCAACCTCTTCCTCGAAACCGCCTCGTCGGGGCAGCCGACCGTCGCCGCGCCGGGCCAGCCGGGCTTTGGCGACACGCTGCAGGGCTTTGTCGAGGCGTCGAACGTCAACCCGGTGTCCGAGATCACCGCGCTGATCACCGCGCAGCGCGCCTATGAGATGAACAGCCGCGTGGTGAAGACCGCGGACGAGATGCTCGCGACCTCGAGCCAGCTCCGGTGAGCCGCGTGTCAATCGCCGTCGCGCTGCTGCTGGCATCGGGGGCTGCGCTCCCGGCGCAGGCGGCGGATCCCGTCGAGACGCCCGTCGCGGTGCTCACCCGCGCGATCGCGCGCGGCGACATCCTGAGCGCGGCCGATTTCGAACTGCAGCCGCGCGCCGCGGTCGCCGCGCGCGGCGTGCTGGCGGCCGACGCGGCGAGCGGACGCGAGGCGGTACGCGCGCTGCCCGCCGGCACGATGGTCCGCGCCGGCGATCTCGTCGCGCCCCGGCTGGTGCGCCGCGGCGAGGCGGTGACGCTGTCGCTCCAGGGGCGCGGGTTTGCGATCACCACCGCCGCGCGGGCGCTGGCGGCGGGCGGCATGGGCGATGTCGTCCGCGTCGTCGCGCTGTCCACCAACCACAGCGTCGATGGCGTCGTCACGGGCGCGGGCAACGTACGCGTCGCCGCGCAATGAGGAGACATGCAATGACCAGACCCGCGACGATGTTCTTGATTCTTGCCGGCGCGACCGCCCTGTCGGGCTGCGGCACGGTCGGCCAGCTCAAGACGATCGGCAAGGCGCCGAAACTCAGCGAGATGACCGCGGTCGACACCCCGCTGACCGAGGATTCGCTTGGCCAGCCAAGCCGTCGCCCGGCCGCGCCGCCACTGGCGCTGGCGCCCCCCGACGCATCGCTGTTCCGCGCGGGCGCGGGTGCGTTTCTCGGCGACCAGCGCGCCGCGGGCAAGGGCGACATCCTGACCGTGCGGATCAACGTGGCGGATCGCGCCGAGGTCGGCAACACGACCGCGCGCACACGCGGCGGCTCCGAGAATGCCGGACTGACCGCCGCGCTCGGGCTCGGCGTCGCGACGCCCGACCCGCTGATCGCCGGCAATTCGAAGTCGCAGTTCAACGGATCGGGCAATATCAGCCGGTCCGAGACGATCAACATGACGATGTCGGCGATCGTCACCGACGTGCTGCCCAACGGCAATCTGATGATCCGCGGCCGCCAGGAGATCCGCGTCAATTACGAGCTGCGCGAGCTGATCGTGACCGGCATGGTCCGCCCGCAGGACATCAGCCGCGACAACAGCATCCGCCACACGCAGATCGCCGAGGCGCGGATCAGCTATGGCGGCCGCGGCCAGCTGACGCAGGCGCAGCAGGCGCGCTGGGGCCAGCAGATCTACGACGCGCTCTTTCCGTTCTGAGGCGCGCGCCCGCGCTGCAAATAATCCGCGCGGCGCGACCAACTATCCGGATTTCTTCCCAGAATAAGGAGCGGGTCGGATCTGACCGCTCCGTCGGCGAGCCGCCGTACGGCTCAAGGACGCAGAAGCGACCGACTATTCCAGAAGGAAGAATATCATGGGAATGTCCGTTAACACCAATGTTGGCGCGATGGCGGCCCTTCAGGCCCTCAACGAGACCAGCAAGGGTCTGTCCGTCGTCCAGAGCCGCATCAACAGCGGCCTGAACGTCGCATCGACCAAGGACGATTCGGCAGCCTTCACGATCGCCCAGGGCCTTCGCGGCGATCTGGGTGGCCTCAAGGCGGTCAACTCCTCGCTCAGCCGGGCGAAGAGCGTGGCCGACGTTGCGGTCGCAGGCGCAGAGCAGATCTCGGACGTCGTCAACCAGATGAAGACGCTCGCCAAGCAGGCGTCGGACGATGGCATCAGCGACGAGAGCCGCGCTGCGTACAACAAGGACTTCACGGCCCTTCGCGACCAGATCAGCACGATCGTCGATTCGTCCGAGTTCAACGGTACGAACCTGCTCAAGACCGGCGGCGGCACCGTGAGTGCGTTGCAGTCGCTGACCAACAAGGCAACCGGCACCGACACCTACGATCCCGATACGCTCTCCATCGCCAACCAGGAAATCGACCTGCCGGCGACGGAAACCGCGTCCGCGGGCGTGGGTACCGGCGTGCTCGGCCAGGATTCGGAAATCGACACGGCTGCCAAGGCCAAGGCGATGGTCGATACCCTGGACACGCTGGGCAGCTCGCTCAACACCAAGCTGAGCGATCTCGGCTCGGGTTCGCGCAAGATCGACGCACAGATGACGTTCACCAGCAAGCTGTCGGACGCGATCGAAAGCGGCGTCGGCAAGCTGGTCGACGCGGATCTGGCCAAGGAATCGGCAAAGCTGCAGGCACTGCAGGTCAAGCAGCAGCTTGGCGTTCAGGCTCTGTCGATCGCCAACCAGGCACCGCAGACGATCACGTCGCTGTTCCGGTAAGCCGGTACGAGACACGATCCCGCCAAGTCCCCCAAGCACATCGGCGGGGGGTCGTGGAAACCGGGGTGGCCGATCGGCCATCCCGGTTTTTTCATGCCTGTTTTCAGGCGCCGGCGCGCCTCGATACGGGTAATCCCTTAATAGCCGTGCGGCGCGGTTCGACTAGGGTCGAGCGAACCGGCGGGCGGACCAGCCACGAACGGCCGGAGAGGATGAGGTCATGGACTACCGCGTTTCGCTGTCGCTCTCGGTCACCGACCCGCATGCGCTGTGGTCCGCCGCGGCGGCCTGTGCGCTGACCGCGCCGGGCATGACGCTCGACGACGTGATCGAGACGATCGGCAGCGAGCATGATCCCGACATCGCCGACTGCATCGCCCTGCTACTGCTGTCGCCGCGGATCACCGGGGCGCGGATCGAAGACTTCGCCTGCCGTCGCGCCGGCAGGCCCGAGCGCGTGGCCGACGTCACCCCGTTGCCGACCCGCCCCCGCGCGACGCGGCACGGCCTGAACGCCAACGCCTGAGACACGCCGGGCCGGGGTTCGGCGCAGCGCGCGGGCTCCAGCGCGATCAGGCGCGGCGCGCGGCCACCTCGACCAGCAACACCGCCGCGATCGTCGGATCGACCCGGCGCAGGGCCGTGGAGACGTCCTGCGCCAGTCGTCGTGCATCGACCGGCGTCGACGCGGAGGCATGCAACCGCGCGAATTCGATCGACGCGACCAGCGCCGCCTCGCGCAGTTCGGGCCGACGCGTCTCGATCGCCCCCGCGCCCGCGACATCCGCGGCCTGGAGCACCAGCTTGACCTTCAGCCGTCCGTCCGCGCGATCGCCCTCGACGATTGGCACGTCGAGTGGATCGAGCATCACGAACAGCGGCGACGGCCGTACGGATTCACCTTCCGCCCCGCCTCCTTCCGCCCCGCCCCCTTCGGACGCCGCCGCGCCCGGCGCCATGACCGGCGCGGTCAGCAGCGCCGCGATCAGCAGCGCGATCTGCTTGGGTGAAGGGCGGGTGCGCATCGCTCGGGCTCCGGTTTGTGGTTTCGTCGGGACGTCGCCCCGAATGCCGGCCCACGCCGACGATCCGCAGGTCTTTGCCTCTATAATAGGAGGATAGCGGAGGGATGGAGCGCAAGTGAGCCACGATCAGAAACCCGCGCGCGTCAGGATCGTCGCGAACGGCGCCGCGACGGACGCCCGTCGGCGCGGCGATGCAACGGCGATCGCGCCGATGCCGACCACCGGACCAGTCGATGGTCATCATGCCGCTGCAGGCAACAGGGTCGCGACGATCGTCCTCGCGCTGCTGTTCCTTGGCGCCGCCGCCGCTGCCGCGGTCGCGGTGACCTTGGCCTTCGCATGATCCGCCTCGCCATCGCGCTGGCGATCGGCGCGGGGCTGGCCGGACCGCATGCCGCGCGCGCTGCCGAACCGTCGCATCCGAGCGCGCCGCACCCGAGCACGCCGCACCCAAGCACGACGCCCGCGCAACCGTCGCCACCCGCCCCCGCCCGCCCGGCGCCTGTACCCTTTGCCGCCGAGCTCGCCGCGCAGCCGCTGCCGCCGGCGCGCACCGCCTGGACCGCGATGAGCGAGCAGGCGGCCTGGGCGGCGCTTGCGACCGCCACGCCCGCGACGCGGCAGGCGACACGCTGGCGCTATGCGCTCGCCCTGATCGCGCGCGACCGCGCCGGCGAGGCGCTCGGCGTGCTCGACGTGATGGCGGCCGACGATACCGGGCTAGCAAAGGTCGCCGCGTGGCGACGCGCGCGCGGCGTCGCGCTCGGGCGCCTCGGGCGGACCGATCCGGCGATCGCGGCGCTCGACGACCCTGCGCTCGCGACCGATCCCGAGACCTGTCTGTGGCGGATGCGGATCCTGGCGGAGGCGGGTCGTGCGGCGCCGGCGCTGGGCGTGCTCGGCTGTGCGATGCCCGCGCTGAACGCGCGTGGCGCCAAGGCGCGCCGCCCCTTCATCCTCGCCGCCGCGCGCGCGGCGATCGACGCAGGGAGGCCCGGCCCGGCGCGCGACTGGCTCGATCGCCTCCCGGCAACCGACGCGGCGGCCGCGGTGCTGCACGGCGAGGCCGACCGCGCGCTCGGCGCCGCCGCGACGAGCCGTCGCTGGTTCGATCTGGCCGCGCGCACCGGTGATCCCTAACAGCGCGCCGCGGCCACGCTCGGCACGATCGAGACCGATCTGGCCGCACGCACGCTCGCCCCGCCGGCCGCGGCGCGCCGGCTGGCGGCGCTGCTGTTCCGCTGGCGGGGGGGCATGGTCGAACGCCGCGGGCTGACGCTGGCGATGAGCCTCGCCACCCGCCGCGGCGACGAACCCGCATTGCTGGCGGCGGCCGCCGCACTCTTGCGCTACGGCAATGTCGGCGCCGACGCCGCGCCGCTGTCGGCGACCGTCCAGGCGCATCTCGTCGCACTGGTGGCGCCGCAATCGACCATGCCGCTCGGCACCGCCGCCGGTCTGCTCTGGGACTATCGCGACCTGATGCCGACGGGCGCGGACGGCGACCGCGTGGTGTGGATGCTCGCCGACCGGCTGCAACAGGCCGGGCTCTATCGCCGCGCCGCCGAACTGCTCGAACGCCGGCTGTCCACCACGCAGCGCGACGTCGAACAGGGCCCCCTGTCGATCCGCGTCGCGACGCTGCGGATCCTGGCGGGGGCGCCCGACGCCGCGGTCCGCGTGCTGCGCGAGACCGCGATGATCCCCTATCCCGACACGATCCAGGACGAGCGCCGCCGGCTCCAGGCGGTCGCGCTCGAACTGCTCGGCCGCCACGCCGAAGCGGTGGCGACGCTCGCCGACATCCGCGACGCGACGCCGATCCGCGCCGAATTCGACTGGCACGCGCGCGACTGGTCGGGCTTAGCCGCCAGCGGCACCGCGCTGCTGCCCGCCCCCGGAGCGCGCGGTGGCCTGTCCGCGGAGGGCCAGGCGATCGTCCTGCGCCAGGCGATCGCCCATGCGATGCTCGGACAGGAAGCCGCGCTGGCGCGGCTCAACCGGCGCTATGCCCGCGCCTTCGCCGCGCTGCCCACCGCGCCGGTGTTCGCGATGCTGACCGCGCCGGTCGGAGGCTTCGACCCGGCGCGGCTCGATTCCGCGATGACCGCGCTGTCCGCGGCGGGACCGGCGGGCGCGATCGGCGACCTGCTGACCGCGGGACAGGCGGCGCGGACGTCGACGCGACTGGACTAGGCCGCCGCGCCCCTGCCCACGGATCATGCGCGCCGCCTGCGAGTTGACCCTGTTCACCAGGAGAGCCGCATGCCCAGCACGATCGCGCAGATCATCACCGAGATCGCCGCCGAGATCACCGACGACGCCGCGCGGATCGAGGCGTCGGCGGACCGCAAGGAGGAGGCCGCGCCCGGGCCGATCGGCATCGCGGTCGCGCTGACGACGGGCACGCTGCTGACCGCGGGTGCGGCGACGACGGCGTTCCCGATCCAGAGCATCTCGAAGCTGTTCGCGCTCGACCTCGCGCTCGCGGCGATCGGCGACGACGTCTTTGCGCGCGTCGGGAAAGAGCCGTCGGGCGACCCATTCAACTCGATCGTCGATCTCGAGCGGACCAAGGGCGTGCCGCGCAACCCGTTCATCAACGCAGGCGCGCTGGCGGTCGTCGATATCCTGGTCGAACACCGGCCCGAGGACGGCGACGATCCGGCGGTCGCCCGGCTGATCGGGCGCGAGACCGGGTCCGATAGCGTCACGTTCGACGAGGACGTGATGGCGTCCGAGCAGGAGGGCGGCGATCTCAACCGCGCGATGATGAGCTTCATGCGGCATCACGGCAATCTCCATGCCGATCCCGATGCGGTGATGGCCGCCTATGTCCGCAACTGCGCGATCGCGCTGGATTGCCGTGGCCTTGCCAAAGCAGGCGCGTATCTCGCGGCGACGCGGCGGACGCCCGATGATCCTGAGGCCGACGCGGTGGCCAAACGCCACCGTACGGTGCTCGGCCTGATGATCACCTGCGGCCATTATGACGGGTCGGGGGATTTCGCGGTGCGGGTCGGCTTGCCCGCCAAGAGCGGCGTCGGCGGCGGCATTCTCGCGATCGTGCCCGACCGGGCGGCGATCGCGGTCTGGTCGCCCAATCTCGACCAGCACGGCAACAGCATCCTCGGCATCCGCGCGCTCGAGATGATCGCGCACCGGACCGGCTGGTCGGTGTTCGGGCCGCCGCTGGTCTGACGCTCAGGCGGCGAGCCGGGTAACCGTCACCCCCGAGGATTGCGGGTCGGTGTCGCCGGGTGCGCCGATGATCGTGTCCCCCGGCAGCTCGGCGAAGTCCGCCGTCGCATCGGTGAACGGGACGACCGGGCGGCCGAGCAGATAGCCCTGCGCCACGTCGCAGCCGATATCGTGCAGCACGTCGAGCTGTTCGCGCGTCTCGACCCCCTCGGCATGCGTCAGCACGCCCAGTTCCTTGCCGATCGCGACGGTCGCGCGCAGCACCGCCATGCAGCGCGGATCATTCGCCGCCTCGGCGACGAAGCTGCGGTCGATCTTGATCCGGTCGAAACGGAAGTCGCGCAAATGCGCGAGCGACGATTGCCCGGTGCCGAAATCGTCGAGCGACACCTTGATGCCGAGCTTGCGGATCCGGTCGAGCATCACCGCGGTCCGGCCCGCATCGTCGATCAGCGCGGTCTCGGTGATCTCGATCTCGACCCGCTCGGGGGCGACGCCGTGGATCAGGATCGCCTGGGTCAGGCTGTGCAGCAGCCCTTCCGACTTCAGCTGCGCGGCGGAAATGTTGATCGCGACGTTGAGATGCGGCGACCAGCCCGCGAGGTGGCGGCACGCCTCCATCATCACCCAGCGGCCGATATCCTCGACCAGTCCGCATTGCTCGGCGATCGGGATGAAGACGCCCGGCGGGATCCAGCCGCGCTCCGGGTGGTTCCAGCGGATCAGCGCCTCATAGCCCGTCGTGCCCCCGGTCAGCAGATCGACGACCGGCTGGAAGGCGAGCGCGAAGCCGCCCGTCTGGACCGCCTCGTGCAGGTCGTCGACGATCCCCTGACGTTCGGCGAGCCGTTCGGCGAGCCCGGGCAGATAGGCCTGCGCGCGCCGCCGTCCGAGACGCTTGGCCTCGTACAGCGCCATGTCCGCGCGCTTCATCAGGTCGTCGGCGGAACAGGCGCCCGAAAAGTGGGAAATGCCGATGCTGCAGCTCGGCAGCAGCCGGCAACCGTTGATGACGACCGCGCCGCTCAATTGCGCGACGATCGAATCGGCGAGCGCCGCCGCCGCGTCACCCGTTTCGCTGGCGAGGATCGCGAGCTCGTCGCCGCCCATCCGCGCGATGAAGCTGTCCTGGGGCAGCAGCCGCGTCAGCTCGGCCGCGACATGGACCAGCAGCTGGTCGCCGACCGCGTGACCAAAGGCATCGTTGATCCGCTTGAAATCGTCGAGGTCGATCATCAGCAGCGAGAAGGGCGTGCCGATCCGGATCCTCGCCTCCTTCTGCTCGCGCAGCGACCGGCGGTTCCCCAGCCCGGTCAGCGGATCATGATAGGCCAGGTGCGTCAGGTTGCGCAGCGCCTGCCGCTCCGCGCTGACGTCGTTGAAGGTCAGCACCACGCCCTTGGACTGCATCGGACGACACTGCATCCGATAGACGCAGCCATCGTCCATCGCCCATTCGCGGTCGAACGTCGCGTCGGTCCGGATCCATTGCTGCATCGCCGCGCGGATCTCGGCGCGCCGCTCGGGCAGCCAGCCGCGATGCCGCGCGACAATGTCGATACAGGCGGTGATCGTCATACCCGGCGCGATCGCCCCGTCCGGGATCGCGTACATCTCGAGGAACCGGTGGTTGAAATGCTGCAGCCGGGCATTGCCGTCGATGAACACCAGCCCGTCCGACATGCTTTCGAGCACCGCTCTCAGCGTGTGCCCCTCTTCCTCGCGCGTCGTCCTGAACCGCTCGAAGGTCAGCAGGCTGGCGAGGCAGGTGACCGACACGCCAAACGCCATGCAGGCGGCGACGAGGCCCGGCGACAACAGGCTGCCGCGCACGTCGCCGATGCTGCCGATCACGATATCGCCCGACAGCGCGACGAAATGCGTCGTGCAGATCGCGAGCGCGAACAGCATGCAGGCGGCGGTGCGCGACCGCGCCCAGCCGCGGTGGAGCTGCCACGTCGCCATCAGCACCGTCCCGAGCACCAGCCCGGTGATGTTCGTCGGCCAGGAAAACACGTGGACGCAATCGGTCATGCCCGTCAGCCCGACCGCATGCATGCACCAGATGCCCGCGCCCGCGATCGTCGCCGCGGCGATCCGCGCGACGCGGCGGCGCAGGCGGGTGACCGCGACCAGCGGCACGCCGACCAGCGCGATGCCGACCAGCGCCGACAGGATCGTGATCGGCACGTCGTAGCGCAGCAGAAGGTCGGGACGATAGGCGAGGATCGCGATGAAATGCGTCGCCCAGACGCCGAGCCCCGCGGCGAGCGCAAGCGCGGCGTGCCGCCAGCCGAGCGGCTCGCCGGGCTGCGCCGCGGTCCGGTCGAGATCGATCGCGAGCATCGCCACCGACCAGCTCGCGGTCAGGCAGATTCCGACCGCGACGGCGACCAGCGACCCCGAATGCTCGAAATGAAGATTGAAAAGGGGGACCACGATCTTTGCTCTCAGGACGTAACTCCCAATCGCATGAATTTATTAAAGAAAGTTATAACCGAAACGGCTTGATAGGGCCCCTTGCCCGGCCGGCACGATCAATTGCCCGCCGAGGCGACCACGGCCCGGGTCACGTCGCCCATCAACCGCATCCGCACCGGAATCGGCTCGCGCGTGCTGGCGATCATCACCGCGACCGCATAGCGATGGCCGTTCGGCGCGACGAGCAGCCCGATATCGTTATAGCCGGTCGACAGGCTGCCCAGGTCCTGCCCGGTGCCGGTTTTGTGCGCCAGCGACCAGCCCGGCCGCAGCCCCGATTTCAGTCGCAGCGGCCCGGTCTTGCTCGACCGCATCAGCGTCAGCAGCGACGCGGTCGAACGCGCGCTCAACAGCTTGCCCTGCGCGAGCAGCGACAGGCCGAGCGTCACGCCATTGGCGGACGCACCGTCGTAGGGCGCCGCGAGATAGCGGTTCAGCGCCTTCGCCCGCGCCTCGTAGGTCATCGCCGCGCGCGCCTGGAGAAAGCCCCAGCCCCCCGCCCATTCGGGCCGCCATTCGAGCCCCGCGGTCTTCGCCTGCAGCACCCGTTCGCCCGGGCCGAAGGTCACGCCCTCGACACCCTTGGCGTCGAGCATCCGGTTGATCGCCGCGGGCCCGCCGACGCGCCACAACAGCACGTCGTTGCAGGTATTGTCGCTGCGCGTCATCGCGCCGCGTAACAGCTCGTCGATCGTCGTCGTATAACCGTCCGGGCCGATCAGCGTGCGGATCGGCTGATGGAACAGCGTCAGGTCGGCACGCGTCAGCGTGACGCGGTCGGACAGCGAAATCTGCCCGCGGTCGACGGCGTCCATCACCGCGATCGCCACCCACAGCTTGCTGACGCTTTGCTGCGGACGCCGCGTGTCGCCGTCCCAGGCCACCACCCAGCCCTCGTCGATGTCGCGCACGGTGATGCCCACCTGTCCCTTGAAGCTCGCGCCGAGCGCCTGCACCGCGTTGAGCAGGTCCGCCGCGGGCTGGGGCCTCGGCGACGGCCGCGTCGGCGACGATGGCCGGGGCGCCGGCGCCACGGTCGTGACGGTCAACGGCGGCGGTGCGGGGCGCATCGGCTGGCGCCCCGCGGGGACGCACGCGCCCAGGCTGGTGACCGCGGCAAGGATCCCGGCGAGGCGATGAGACACTGAAATTGACACGATAAGTTCCCCTTGTCCGCTGCTTAGCGCGCTGAGCGCTGCGCGGAACCCGAAAGCTGCCACGTCTGCCGCGTTTCGGGTTCCGCCGGTCGCACGCCGCCGATCCGCCGCGACCCGGCTTTGGCCCCGGTGGCGCTGCCCGGCCCACCACGTCCGCCGCCCCTTGTCTGGCTGGAACCGGGACAATCGATTGCGTCAATTCTGCAACATTATGACGTCCATATGAAAGTCGTGCGTATTTTCGGTTGCAAAGACGGGACCGCTATGGCCGTTTGTTGCCAAGACAGGTCAGAGACGAAGCCGGACAGGCGGCCGTCCTTGCGTGTGACAGGGCAATTTCCGCAGGCGCGCCAAGGGGAATCGGCGGTCTGGAACGGCGATGATGGGGGAGGATCCTGAGAGCCACTTTTCAAAGGGGGCTTAGGATGATCAGATACACGACCTCGACCGTCGCACTGGCGGTCGCACTTCTTGCCGGGTCCGCCGCCTTCGCAGCGACGCCCGGCAGCGGACAGGATGGCGCCGCGCCCACACCCGTACCGGCCAGCGCCGTGCAGGAAAGCGTACCCGACGCCGCCAGCGCGACCCCCGAGCCGTCGAACGACATCGTCGTGCTGGGCACGCGCCGCACCGATCGCACGCTCGCCACGTCGCCGTCGCCGGTCGACGTGATCAGTTCGGCCGAACTGACGTCGCAGCCCGCCGCCAACATGATCGACGCGCTCAAGAATATCGTGCCGTCCTTCTACGCCGGGCAGAATTCGATCTCCGACGCCTCGACCTTCGTCCGCTCGCCGTCGCTGCGCGGCCTGTCGGGCGATCAGGTGCTCGTGATGATCAACGGCAAACGCTATAATCGCTCGGCGCTCGTCCAGGTCTATGGCGGCAGCGACACCGGGCTCGGCCGCGGTGCGCAGGGGCCCGACATCTCGGCGATCCCGTCGCTCGCGATCGGCAATCTGCAGGTGCTGCGCGAGGGCGCGACCGCGCAATATGGCTCCGACGCGATCGCCGGCGTGCTCAATTATGGCCTGCGCGAGGATCAGGGGATCGAGCTGGTCGGTCGCGCCGGCCAATATTATGCGGGCGACGGCGAAAGCTATCAGATCGCGGGCAACGCGGGCGTGAAGGGCGACTGGGGCTTCATCAACGTCACCGGCGAATATGTCGACGAAGGCCAGACCAGCCGCGGCCGCACCCGCCCGTCGGCCGCCAATTTCGCGCAGAATTTCCCGGCGCTCGCGAACCAGCTCCCCAATTATCCGCTGCCCGTGCAGATCTGGGGCAATTCCCCCTCGCACGGCTTCAAGTCGGTCTACAACTCGGCGATCAACGTCACCGACAGCAGCAAGATCTACGTCTTTGCCAATTATGCGCAGAGCAAGGGCAATCAGAGCTTCAACTACCGCGCCTCGGTGTCGAGCACCGCGGTCGACACGAACGGGGTGGTCCGCAATCAGGGCGCGAACGGCGCGTTCAACAACACCTTCTTCCTCACCCCCTGCCCGACCGGCAACGCGACCTGCCCGAGCGGCGGCTTCGTTCGCGACGGCAACACCTTCCGCTTCGGCACGCTCTACCCCGCCGGCTTCACGCCGCGCTTCGTCGGCAAGACGCAGGAAGTGTACGGGGTGCTCGGCTACAAGGGCACGTCCGGCGCCTTCAGCTATGACCTGTCCGGCACGCTGGCGCGCAACAAGCTGTCGCTGTCGATGTATGACTCGGCCAATTTCTCCTACGGCCCGGCGACGCAGACCAGCTTCGACTTTGGCGACCTGATCCAGAAGGAAACCAACTTCAACGCCGACTTCACCTATGCCGCCGACCTCGGTCTCGCCGCACCGCTGACCATCTCGGCGGGCGGGGAGTTCCGCAAGGAAACCTACGAACAGACCGCGGGCGACACGCAATCCTATGCCGCGGGACCCTATGCGATCGCGCAACAGCTCTTCACCCAGACCGCGCCGGGCGTGTACGTCGCCTCCGGCACGACCGCGGCGCAGGGCGTCGGCGCGAGCGGCTATGCGGGCACCAGCCCCGCCACCGCAGGCAAGTTCAGCCAGAAGGCCTATGCCGCCTATGTCGGGCTCGAAACCGATCTGACCGACGCGCTGACGGTCGGCGCGGCGGGCCGGTACGAACATTACAACACATTCGGCGATGCCTGGGTCGGCAAGGTGAACGCGCTGTACAAGTTCGCCGACGCCTTCTCGGTCCGCGGCAGCTTCGGCACGGGCTTCCACGCACCGTCGCCGGGCCAGTCGAACGTCTCGATCGTCACGACCTCGTTCAACAACGGCGTCGCGTTCCAGGCGGGCACCTACCCGACCAACACTGCGGTCGCGCAATATTATGGCGCGAGCAACCTGACCCCGGAAAAATCGACCAATTACGGACTCGGCTTCATCCTCGAACCGGTCCGCGGGATGACGGTCACGGTCGATGGCTACCGGATCAACCTGCGCAACCGGATCGGCCTGACCTCGCCCTTCATCGTCACCGCGGCGGACCTTGCCGCGCAGCCGGCGCTGCTGCCGGTCGGTGTCGGCGGCCAGGTCCAGTATTTCACCAACGGCTTCAAGACGCGCACCCAGGGCATCGACGTCGTCGGCACCTACCGCACGCGGTTCAGCGAGGCGGAGCTGAACTTCTCGCTGGCGTATAACTACAACGACACCAAGGTTACCGAGTTCGATGCCCGGGTGGTCGGCACCGCGCAGCTGATCGACGCGGAGAATCTCGCGCCAAAGCACCGCGTCGTCTTCAACGCCGGCTGGACGCTCGACAATCTGAGCCTGAACGTGCGCGAGAATTACTACAGCTCGTTCACCAGCGCGCAGGATTACGGCCAGACCAACGGCGTGCCGAATCAGGTGTTCAGCGGCAAGTTCGTCACCGATCTGGAGCTCAGCTACACCTTCGCCGAGCATTTCACGGTCGCGGTCGGCGCGCAGAACTTCACCGACGAGCATCCCGATCGGCTCAAGCCGACCTCGACCGTGCAGATCTATCCGCTGACCGGCGGCACGTCGGACGGCCAGGTCTATCCGCGCAACGGCGGGCCGTTCGGCTTCAACGGCGGCTTCTACTATACGCGTCTGCGCGTGAAATACTGAGACCGGGCGGGGGGCGCCGCGGTGCCCCCCGTCATCTCACCACCGGATCAGTGCGCAGCGGCGGGGTCGACCGGCCGGGCGGGCCGCGGCGCCAGCCAGATGATCGCGGCGGACACGAAGAAGATCAGCGCGGCAAAGGCGAACAGGTGGTTCGTCGCCAGTGCGAAGCTCTCCTGCTCGACCACCCGCTCGATCAGCCCGCGCCCCTGTTCCGCGCTCAGTCCGTGCTGCTGCGCGTTGGCGATCACCTGATCGCCATTGTTGAGGATGTTGGTCAGCTCGGCGCGGTTCGTCTGCGCGTTGTTCTGCCACATGGTACTGCCGATCGAGGTGCCGATCGCCGCCGCCAGCGTGCGCAGGAAGCTCATCACGCCCGCCGCCGACGCGGTCTCCTCGGGATTGACCGCACCCAGCGCGATGATCGTCAGCGGGATGAAGAAGAACGGCATGCCCAGCCCCTGGACGAGCTGCGGCGCCGCCAGGATCCAGAAATCCGCGCCGCTGAACCAGAAGGTCCGCAGCACCGACGTCAGCCCGAGCCAGAAGATCCCGAAACACACCAGCGCGCGCGGATCGACCTTGTTGCTCAGCTTGGCGACGATCGGCGAGAAGATCACCGCGAGCACGCCGTTGAACGCGGTCACATAGCCCGCATCGCTCGCGGTATAGCCCATCGTCGACTGCAGCCATTGCGGGATGATCACGACCGAGGCGAAGAACGTCCCGAAGCTGAAGGCGAGCGCGGTCACCGCGACGGTGAACCCGCGGTGCCGGAACACGCGCAGGTCGACGATCGGGTTGCCCGCGGTCAGCTCCCAGATCAGGAAGGTGACGAAGCCGATCGCCGCGATGATCGCGCAACCGACGATGAAGCTCGACCCCAGCCAGTCATGCTCACGCCCCAGATCGAGCATGATCTGCAACGCCGCGATCCACACGACCATCAGGAACAGGCCGAAACGGTCGATCGGCACGATCTCGGTCTTGGTCTCCGACTTGCGCAACAGCGTGAAGACGCCGACGATGCAGAAGATCGCGATCGGCAGGTTGATGTAGAAGATCCACGGCCAGGACCAGTTGTCGCTGATCGTCCCGCCCAGGATCGGCCCGAGGATCGGCGCGGTGACCGTCGTCATCGCCCAGGCGCCCATCGCCGCCGCGCGCTTCTGCGGGGGAAAGATGGTCAGCAGCAGCGTCTGCGTCAGCGGCATCAGCGGGCCGCCGCAAAAGCCCTGCCCGATCCGGAACGCGACCATCGCGCCGAGCGACGAGGCGAGGCCGCACAAGGCGGAGAAGACCGCAAAGCCGATCATCGCCGCCATGAAGACGCGGATCGTCCCGAACCGCCGGACCAGCCACCCGGTCAGCGGCACGCAGATCGCCTCGGCGACCGAATAGGAGGTGACGACCCAGGTCCCCTGAGTCGGCGACACGCCGAGCCCGCCCGAGATATGCGGCACCGACACATTGGCGATGGTCGTGTCGAGCACCACCATGAAGTTGGTCAGCGCCAGCACGAAGCCCGCAAGGATGAGGCGCGGGCCGGTCAGCACCGGCGCGGACGTGTCGGCGGCCATCGATCCGTTCCTAGCGATCGCCCGAGATGTCGATCTCGGCGTCCATCGACAGCCCGACGCGCAACGGATGATCGCGCAGTTCCTTGGGGTCGAGCGCGATGCGTACCGGCAGACGCTGGACCACCTTGATCCAGTTGCCGGTCGCGTTCTGCGCGGGGATCAGCGCGGACGACGCGCCGGTCCCGCCGGCGAGCCCGACGACGCGGCCGTGATAGACGACGTCGTCGCCATGCAGGTCGGAGATCAGCGTCGCATGCTGGCCGACGCGAACATGCTGCAACTGGCCCTCCTTGTAGTTGGCGTCGACATAGAGCTGGTCGACCGGCACGATCACCATCGCCGCGGTGCCGGGCGCGAGCCGCTGGCCGATCTGGACGTTGCGCTGCGAGATCACGCCGTCGATCGGCGCACGGACGACCGCACGCGACAGGTCGAGCCGGGCCTGGCGCAGCTTGGCGCGCGCGGCGAGGACCTCGGGGGCGTTGTCGCGCGTCGTGCCGCGGGTCAGCGCGGTGTTGGCGGCGCGATCCTCGAGCGCGGAGGCGCGCGTCGCGGTCGCCTGCGCGATCCCCGCCTGCGCGATCGCGACATTGGCGCGTGCGGTGCGTAGCGCGTTCGTCGCTGCGGTCACCTCGTCACCCGATACCGCGCCCGCCGCGACCAGCGCCTGGCGACGCTGATAATCGATCTGCGCGCGGTCGAGATTGCCCTGGGCGAGCAGCAGCTGCGCGCGGGCGGCACCGATATCGGCACCGCGCGCATTGGCCTGCGCCTGGAGCGCATCGCCCGTCGCCGCGGTCTGGCCATAGCGGCGCTCGGCGCCTGCCAGATCGGCTTCGGCCTGCGCGACCGCGATCTGCAGGTCGGCATCGTCGAGCCGCATCAACACCTGCCCGCGCTTGACGGTCTGTGTGTTGCTCACCGTGACCGCGATCACCTGCCCGCTGACCAGCGGCATGACCTGCGCGGTTTCGGCGGCGACATAGGCGTTGTCGGTCGTCACGCGCTTCGACAGCACGAGCGCATCGTAGACGAAATACAGGATGGCGATCACGACCAGCACGGCCGCGAAGATCAGCAGCAGCCGCTTGCGCTTGCCCGGGTTGGCGGTGTCGACCTTGGGGCTGTCCTTGGGATCGGCCTTGGGCTCCTCGGCAGGAGTCTGGTCGCTGTCGTGGGATGGGGTGTCCATCATCGTGTCCCGCTGGTCTGGATAAGGGGTTGGAAGCCGCCGCCGAGCGCGCGCACCAACTGCACGTCGAGCGCGAACCGGCGCGAATCGATCGCCGCGACCGAACGCCGCGCGGTCAGCACCGCTTCCTCGGCGCTCAGCACGTTGAGAAAGGTCGACAGGCCGCCGCGATAGCGCAGCTGCGCCACCTGATACGCGCCTTCGGCATCGACCAGCGACGCGCGCGCATCGCGCATCTGTGCGGCGACCTGGCGCCGGCTGGTCACGACATCCGCGACCTCGCGCAGCGCGTTGATCACGATGCGGTCATAGCTGCCGACCGCCTCGTCATACTGGCCGCGCGCCTGCCGATACTGGCCCTGCAGCGCGCCGCCGCGAAAGATCGGCAGGCTGATCGCCGGGCCGACATTGCCGATGCTCGATCCGCCCTTGAACAGGTTGTCGAGGCCGAGCGATTGCAGCCCGATCAGCCCCGACAGGCTGAGATTGGGGTAGAAATCGGCGCGGGCGACCTTGATCCGGCTCGCCGCCGCTTCGGCGCGGGCGCGGGCGGCGGCGACGTCGGGACGCCGGCCGATCAGGCCGATCGCCGCGTCGGCGGGCAGTTCGGTGGCGAGCACGGGGACCGCAGGCCGGGTGATCGTCAGTGCGCGATCGGGCCCGGCCCCGAGCAGCGCGGCGATCGCGTTCTTGGCGAGCGCGATCTGTTCGGCGTTGCTGGCCAGGTCGACCCGCGACGCCGGCACCGCGGAACGCGCCTGTTTGAGCTCGGCCTGCGTATCGAGCCCGATCGCGACACGCTCGTTCACCAGCCGCTCGCTCGCGCTGCGCACCGCATTCGCCCGCTGCAGCACGTCCTGTTCGGCATAGAGCCGCGCAAGATCGGCATAGCGCGCGGCGATATCGGTCGCGAGCGTCAGCGCCGCCTGCTCGCCGTCGAGCCGCGCGGCCTCCGCCTCCGACGTCGCCGCGACCAGTGCCGCACGGTTGCGCCCGAACAGGTCGAGATCGAGACCTGCGTCGAGTGCCAGCCGGCCCGTGTCGTTCCAGCCCTTCGGAATGAATTCCGCGGGGATGCCGTTATTGTAGCTCTGCTTGTTGAGCCCGACCGTGCCCTCGGCGTCGAGCCGCGGCTGGTTGGCGGCACCCGCCTGCTGCACCGCGCCGCGCGCGGTCCGCACGCGGGCCGCCGCGATCGCGATGTCGGGCGATCCCGCCAGCGCTTCGGTGATCAGCGTGTCAAGCTGCGCATCGCCGTAGCCCCGCCACCACTGCGCCGCCGGCCACGCCGCATTCGACGCCGGGCCGTTCGACGCGAGGCTGTTGCGCGATGCATAGGTGTCCGCGGATGCCAGGACGGGCGGCGGCCCCAGATCGGGCACCGCGCAGCCGGCAAGCCCGGCTGCGATTGCGGTGCAGCCGGCGAATCGAATCAGTCGCATTGAATCATCGTACTCCTGCGTACGCTCGGCAGATGGTCCCGGGTCGTGGACTTGTCAATAAATAATCGTACCGTATAGTACGGCTATGTCCGAGCCGAAAACCCGCCGCGATCTGAACCGCGAAGCCCGTCGCGAGACGATCGTGGCGACCGCGCGCGAGGCGTTTCTCGACCATGGCTATGCCGCCACCTCGATGTCGACGATCGCCGTGCAGCTCGGCGGGTCGAAGGGGACGCTCTGGGCCTATTTCCCCTCCAAGGAGGATCTGTTCAGCGCGGTGCTCGACGATGTCACGTCGAACTTCCGCCAGAGCCTCGAGGATGCGCTGCGCCCGGGGCGCGACTGTGCGACGACGCTGCTCGATTTCCTCGAACGCTTCCAGGGCAAGCTGCTGCATCCCGACAATATCCGGCTGCACCGGCTGATCGTCGGCGAAGGCGGGCGGTTTCCCGAGATCGGTCGCATCTTCTATGCCCGCGGCCCGCAGATCGTGATCGAGCAGCTTTCACTCTATCTGCGCGGGCGGATGGACGCCGGCGACCTGCGCGCCGATGATCCGGTGCAGGCGGCGATGCACCTGCTGCTGCTCGCCCAGACGCAACAGAATCTGCGGCTCTGGGGAGTGGTCGGCATGCCCGGTCCCGAGGAAGCGCGCCAGCAGGCGGCGCGCGCGCTCGATCTGTTCACGCGCGCTTATGGGGCAAAGGTCGCGCCGTAACGGCGTTACGCGCGGGTACCGGGAGCCGGAGCGTCCTCCCCCGCTGCAACCGTGTCGCCACCACCGCCGCCGCCCTGTCCACCACCGCCCCCGCCCGATCCCCGGGCGGCAGAGGCGCCGTCGCGCTCGCCCTTGCCGCGTCCGCCGCCCGCGGCCGGCCGCGTCGGGCCCTGCGCGGGCAGGACGAGGTCGGTCGGGACGGGCGCCAGATCGAGTGCGGCGCGCACGAAATCGCGCAATGACACGACCAGCGCGTGCGTCGGGACCGGGCGGCCCGCCGCGAGTTCGCCCGCGGCCTGTGCGGCCAGCCGGACCTGCTCGTCGGTGCCGAGCAGGATGATGTCCGACAGCGCCGCCTCGACCGCGTCGCGGATCCGCCGGCCGCGGTCCGATCCGGTGTCGATCGCGACATCCGCCGCATCGGCAGGCACCGCCTCGCCCCGGCGACGCAGGTCGCGGCGATGCGCGGGGTCGACCGTCAGCGTGCCCGTGAACGAGCCGCCCAAGGTCTTGTAGGCCGCGATCAGCGTGCGCAGCCGTTCGTTGATCTGCCGGTTGATCCGTTCGCGGCGCTGCTGGATCGTCATCATCGTGACGAGGCGGATGCCGACACCGATCGCCGTCACCAGCGCGAGCCCGAACAACGTCAGCAACGTGGTCTGCCAGGAACTGAAGTCGATCGTGCGCATGGTCGCTCCGCTATTCCGGGTCTGCGTGAGTCCCGATGCGGCACCAACGCGCATCGCGGGTCGATGCCCCCGGGATATCGTCAGGGCCGCTGGGCGTAGTCCGGTCGACCCGGAAGCCATATCGTGCGATGGCAAGTCTCGTGACGTCGCCGGGAAACGATCTGCCATGCCCCTGATGCTCCTGATGGTGCTGCCGTTCGCGGCGGCGCTGATGCTGGCGCTCGGCGCACGTGCCGGCCGTCGCATGCATGTCGGGATCGCCGCCGGTGCGAGCGCGGCGGGGCTCGCGCTGCTGCTTCTGGCCGCGCCCGCGGTCCTCGCGGGAACCCCGCTGACCGCGCGGATCGCGTGGATCCCGGCGCTCGGGCTCGATCTCAGCCTGTGGCTCGATCCGCTCGGGCTGCTGTTCGCCGGGCTGATCCTCGGCATCGGCCTGCTCGTCGTGATCTATGCGCAGGGCTATCTCGCCAAGGCTGAGCCGACCGGGCGGTTCCTGTCGTTCCTGATGCTGTTCCAGGGCGCGATGATCGGTATCGCGCTGTCGAACAACATCCTGCTGATGCTGATATTCTGGGAACTGACCAGCCTGTCGTCGTTCCTGCTGATCGGCTTCTGGCGCGACCGCGCGGACGCGCGGCAGGGCGCGCGGATGGCGCTCGCGGTGACGGGCGGCGGCGGGCTCGCGCTGATCGCGGGGATGCTGTTGCTCGGCCAGGCGGCGGGATCCTATGAGCTCGCAACGATCCTGACGCGCGGCGCCGTCGTCCAGGCGTCGCCGCTCTATCCTGCGATCCTGACGCTCGTCCTGCTCGGCGCGTTCACCAAGTCGGCGCAGTTCCCGTTCCATTTCTGGCTGCCGCACGCGATGGCAGCACCCACGCCGGTCAGCGCCTATCTCCATTCCGCGACGATGGTGAAGGCGGGCGTCTTCCTGCTCGCCCGCCTGTGGCCGGTGCTCGCGGGCAGCGACTTGTGGTTTTATCTGGTCGCCTCGACCGGCCTCGTGACGATGATCTTCGGCGCGGGCGTCGCGCTGTTCCGCAACGATCTGAAGGCTATCCTCGCCTATTCGACGATCAGCCAGCTCGGGCTGATGGTGATGCTGCTCGGTTTCGGCACGCCCGCGGCCGCCACGGCGGCAGTATTCCACATCCTCAACCATGCCGCGTTCAAGGCGGCGCTGTTCATGAACGCGGGCATGGTCGATCACGAGACGGGGACGCGCGATATCCGTCGCCTCGGCGGGCTCGCCGCGCTGATGCCGCTGACCGCGACGCTCGGCACGCTCGCGGTCGCGGCGATGGCGGGGCTGCCACCGCTCGGCGGGTTCATCTCCAAGGAGATGATGCTCGAACAGAGCCTGCATGCCGCGCACGATGGCCGGTCCTGGCTCGTGCCCCTGCTCGCGACGATCGCGGCGACGCTGTCGGTCGCCTATTCCCTGCGCTACGCCACCGCACAGTTTTTCGGGCCTCGCGCGACGGGGGATGTCGCCGCGCCGCATGATCCCGGCATGGCGATGATCGGACCGTCGATCGTGCTCGTGCTCGTCGCGCTCGGCTTCGGGTTGTTGCCGATGACGATCGCCGGGCCGCTGGTGCGCGCCGCGACGGGGGCGGTGATCGGTGGCACGCCGCCCGCGCTGGATCTGGCGCTGTGGCACGGGATCAACCCCGCCCTGGGGATGAGTGCGCTCGCGGTCGTGATCGGTGCGCTGCTGCTGTGGCGTCGCACGCCGGTCGCGCGCTGGCTGGACGGGCGGCGGACGCTCGATGCCAAGCGGCTGTTCGACGGCGCGATGGCGGCGATCGTCGCGCGCAGTCGCGATGCCTCGCTCGCCATCCATGCGCCATCGCTGCAACGCTATCTGTTCATGCTGTTCGTGGTGGCGGTGCTGTTCGGGATCGACGCCGCGCTGACGCCCGGCGGGCTGCCCGCGGGGACGCGCGCGACGCTGCCCGCGTCGCCGGTCGCGGTCGTCGCCTGGTTCGCGCTGGTCGTCGCGACCGGCATCGTCGTGGCGATGCAACGCCAGCGCTTCCTCGCGCTGGTCTTCATCAGCGTCATCGGCCTCGTCATCGCGCTCGCCTTCGTCCATCTTTCCGCCCCAGACCTGGCGCTGACCCAGATCGCGGTCGAGGTCGTGACGATCCTGCTGATGCTGCTCGCGCTGCACCTGCTGCCCAAGGTTCCGCCGCAACTCTCGAGCCTGCCGCGCCGCAGCCGCGATGCGCTGCTGGCGGCGGTCGCCGGGATCGGCACCGGCTGGGCGGCCTGGGCGGTGATGACGCGCGACCTGCGCGACACGGTCTCGTCGTTCCACTGGGCGAACAGCTATCCGGGCGGCGGCGGGACCAATGTCGTCAACGTGACCCTGGTCGATTTCCGCGCATTCGACACCTTGGGCGAGATCATCGTGCTCGGGATCGCGGGGCTGGCCATCTATGCGCTGCTCGAGCCCGCGGCGCGCGGCACGGCGGGGCGGCGGTTGCGCGAATGGCGGCACGACATGCCCCATTCGCCCGAGCGCCACCCGATGATGTTCGTGATGGCGACGCGGCTGCTGCTGCCGCTCGCGCTGCTGGTCGGCCTCTACATCTTCCTGCGCGGGCATAACCAGCCCGGCGGCGGGTTCATCGCCGCGCTGGTCGTTTCGATCGCGATCCTGCTGCAATATCTCGCCTCGGGCTTCGACTGGACCGACGACCGCCGCCGGATCGGCGAACATCCGCTGATCGCGGTCGGCGTGCTGATCGCGACCGCGACGGGGCTCGGCTCGCTCGTCTTCGGCGCGCGGTTCCTGACGAGCAGCTTCGGCTATTTCCACATTCCGCTGGTTGGCGAGGTCGAACTGGCGACCGCGATGTTCTTCGATACGGGCGTCGCTTGCGTCGTCGTCGGCGCGGTGATGATGGCGCTCGCCCAGCTCAGCCACGTCGCGCAGCGCGCGGCGCGCAACCGCGATCAGGCCGACGAGGAGACATCGGCATGAGCCTGGAATTCCTGATCGCCAGCGGAATCGCGGTGCTGACCGCAGGCGGCGTCTATCTCGCGCTGCGCGGCCGCACCTTTCAGGTCGTGCTCGGGCTGACCTTGCTGTCCTACGCGGTGAACCTGTTCCTGTTCGCGATCGGCCGGCTCGTCGTCGACCGCCCGCCGCTGTTCGCCAAGGGCGTGACCGACCATGCCGATCCGCTGCCCCAGGCGCTGGTGCTGACCGCGATCGTGATCACCTTCGGGATGACCGCGCTGGTCGTCATCCTGTCGCTGCGCAGCTTCCTCGAAAGCGGATCGGACCAGGTCGACGGCATCGCCGACGCCGTCCCCGGCCCGGAGCAGGATCGCGCATGACGCTGCTCGACCATCTCGTGATCGCGCCGGTCGTGATCCCCGCGATCATCGCGCCGCTGACGCTGATGGTGATGCGGCGGCGGCGGCATGTCGGCGTCGCGCTGTCGCTGGCCGGCTGCGTCGCGATGCTGGTCGTCGCGCTCGCGCTGTTCGGCATCGCGCAGGACGATGCGATCCGCGCCTATCCGCTCGGCGGCTGGCCGGCCCCGTTCGGGATCGTGCTGGTGCTCGACCGGCTGTCCGCCATGATGCTGGTGCTCGCGGCGGTGCTGGCGCTGGTGGTGATGCTCCACGCGGTCGTCACCGCGGTCGATCGCAAGGGCTGGCATTTCCATCCCCTGTTCCAGTTCCAGCTGCTCGGACTGAACGGCGCGTTCCTGACCGGGGACCTGTTCAACCTGTTCGTGTTCTTCGAGGTGCTGCTGATCGCCTCCTACGGGCTGATGCTCCACGGTCAGGGCGCGGCGCGGCTGAAGGCGGGGGTCGCCTATGTCGTCGTCAACATCGTCGGCTCGGCGCTGTTCCTGATCGCGCTGGGGCTGCTCTACGGGCTGACCGGGACGCTCAACATGGCCGATCTCGGCCAGCGCATCGCCGCACTGGGCGCACAGGACCAGGGGCTGATCCGGCTCGCCGGGCTGTTGCTGCTCGCGGTGTTCGCGCTGAAGGCGGCGGTCGTGCCGCTGCACCTGTGGCTGCCGCGCACCTATGCCGCGACCGCGCCGGTCGTCGCCGCGCTGTTCGCGATCATGACCAAGGTCGGCGTCTATGCGATGATCCGGGTCGTGCCGCTGATCTTTGGCGATGCCGCGGGCGCCGCCGCCTGGGTGCCGGCGCCCTGGCTGCTGCCCGCCGCCGTGCTGACCGCGATCATCGGCTTTGTCGGCGTGCTGGCGGCGCGCGCGATGCGCGAACAGGCGGCGTTCGCGATCCTCGGCTCGACCGGGACGCTGCTGCTCGCGGTATCGTGCTGGACACAGGCGACGACCGCGGCCGCGTTGTTCTATCTCGTCCACGCGACGCTGGCGGGCGCGGCGCTGTTCCTCGTCGCCGACGTGACGCTGCGCCGACGCGGCCAATATGGCGACGCGATCGTCCCCAGCCCGCGCTTTGGCGGCCAGCAGGCGACGGGGCTGCTGTTCCTCGCCGCGACTATCGCCGCAGTCGGCCTGCCGCCGCTGTCGGGGTTCGTCGCCAAGCTGTTCATCCTCCAGACCAGCGTCACGGCCGCGCCATGGCCGCTGATCTGGGCGACAGTGCTGGGCACCACGCTGATCGGCGTGGTCGGCTTTGCCCGCAGCGGCAGCACGCTGTTCTGGAAGGCGGCCGACGATGCCAACCCGATCGCGGGCGCGGACCGGTCGCGCGCCGAACTGATCGCGCCGGCGACTCTGATCGTGCTGCTCGCGCTGCTGACGCTCGGTGCCGGCTGGGCCACCGCGCAGGCCGAGGCGACCGCCGCGCAGATCTATGCCCCCGATCGCTATGCGGCAGCGGTCCTGACGGAGGCGACGCGATGATCAAGCGCCTCCTTCCCCACCCCGCGCTGACCGCGATGCTGGTCGTCGTCTGGCTGCTGATGGCGAACAGCATCACGGTCGGCGGGATCCTGCTCGGTATGGTCTTCGGGATCGTCCTGCCCAAGTTCACCGAGCCCTTCTGGCCCGATCGCCCCCGCGTCCGCTTCGGCCGCGCGCTGCTCGGCTATGTCGGCCTCGTGCTCTACGACATCGTCGTCGCCAATTTCGAGGTCGCGCGGCTGATCCTGTTCCGGCGCAACCGCGATCTCCGCTCGCGCTGGCTGGTCGTGCCCGTCGCGCTGTCGTCGCCCGAGGCGATCACCGTGCTCGCCGCGACGATCAGCCTGACGCCGGGGACGGTCTCGTCCGACGTGTCCGCCGACGGGCGCTTCCTGCTGGTCCACGCGCTCGACGTCGCGGACGCGGCCGCCGAGATCGCGCGGATCAAGACCCGCTACGAGGCGCCGCTGCTGAGGATCTTCCCATGATCGCCATAGCCTTGCAGATCGCCGCCATCGCCATCGCGCTCGCGCTACTGCTCAACGGCTGGCGGCTATACCGCGGGCCCGCGCTCGCCGACCGGATCCTCGCGCTCGACACGATGGTGATCAACGTCATCGCGGTGATCGTCGTGATCGGCATGATGGGCGGCAACGACACCTATTTCGAGGCCGCGCTGCTGCTGGCGATGGTCGGGTTCGTCAGCACCATCGCCTATTGCAAGTTCCTCCTGCGCGGGGACATCGTCGAATGAGCGGCATCGTCGAGATCGTCATCGCCGGACTGATCCTGCTCGGCGCGGCGTTCGTGCTGATCGGTAGCTGGGGGCTGGTCCGCCTGCCCTCGACGATGGAGCGGCTGCACGGCCCGACCAAGGCGACGACGCTCGGGCTCGGCGGGCTGCTGCTGGCGTCGGTGGTGTTCTTCCAGGTCCGGCTCGGCGTCTGGACCGCGCACGAGCTGCTGATCTCGCTGTTCCTGTTCATCACCGCACCGATTTCAGCGAACATGATCGCCAAGGTCCATCTCCACCGCGCGCGGACCGGCGACCGCCCCGATCACGACGGCATTTCGGGGCCACCGCCCCGGCCCGACCCGGATGGCGAAGGCGAATGGGCGACGTTCGAGGCGCCGCATACCGACACGCAGGCCTCGATCGAAAACCCCTGAGCGTCGCCACGGGGTCGCGCGGCCGGGTCAGGCCGGCTGTGGCCCGGGCTGTTTCGGATCCACCACGAACTTGGCGAAGGTGGAGATCGACCCGCCCGGCCGATCGACCTGGTCCATCACCTTCACCTCGGCAAGCCAGCGGTCCGGCGTCACGGTGAACAGCTGATAGCCGCGCTGGTTGTTGAGCAGGCTGACGTTCGGATTATGGTCGAGCGCGCGCGTCTCGCCCGCATAGCGCGCACCGCCGGTGCCGCCCGACGAGATCGAGGTCGCGAGGAACTCGGTCGCGATCGCGGGACCGCCAAGGTCGTTCGCGTCGCGCGGGACCGAACCGACGACATTCTGGTGCAGGTCACCGCTGCCGATCACGACATTAGTCAGCCCGCGCCGCGCGATGCCGTCGACGAGCCGCTGCCGCGCCAGCGGATAGCCGTTCCAATTATCCTTGCCGACCACCGGCGTCGTCGCGCCGTCCTTGCGCGCGTCATAGGGCATGAACAGCACCTGCTGCGCGATGAAGTTCCACCGGGCGTCATTGGCGAGCCCGTCGTCCAGCCAGCGCTCCTGCGCGGCCCCCAGCATCGTGCGCCCCGGCCGGTCGACCGGCACGCAGGCGTCGAGTTCGCCCCGCGCGATCCCGGGCCGCTCGCAAAGCTGGTCGCTGCGGGCCGAGCGCGTGTCGAGCACGTGCATCCGCGCCAGCGTGCCGTAATCGAACCGGCGATAGGCGCGCCCGGTCCCGGGCCGTTGCGCGCGGCGGACGGGGACATGCTCGTACCAGGCCTGCAACGCCGCGGCCTTGCGCGCGGCGAACACCGGCGGCGGGTTGCCGTCCTTGTCGAATTCGCCCGCCCAATTGTCGTCGATCTCGTGATCGTCGAACGACATGATGAACGCGACCGCCGCGTGCGCCGCCTGCAGGTCGGGATCCGCCTTGTACTGCGCATAGCGGCGACGATACTGGTCGAGCGTATAGGTCTCGGCGCCGAGGTGCTTGCGCGGACTGGGCTCGGCCCGGGTCGCCATCTCGTAGATATAGTCGCCATAATGGAAGACCGCGTCGAGATCGGGCTCGCGCGCGACATGCGCATAGGCGGTGAAGAAGCCCGTCTCGAAATCCTGGCACCCCAGCATCGCCAGCCGCAGCCGATCGAGCGACGCGCCCGCCGCAGGCGCGGTGCGCGCTGTCCCCACCGGGCTCGATCCGGCACCCTGGACGAGGAAGCGATACCAATAGGGGCGGTGCGATCGCAGCCCGTCGACCTCGACATGGACCGAATGCGCAAGCGTCGCGTCGGCGACCGCCGATCCCGTCCGGACGATCTTGCGGAAACCGGGGTCCTCGGCGATGTCCCAGCGGACCGGAACATCATGCGGCGGCATGCCGCCGTCCGGGGTCTGCGGCTCGGGCGCCAGCCGGGTCCAGATCACGAACCCGTCGGGCCAGGGGTCTCCGGAGGCGACACCGAGCGTGAACGGATCGCGCGTGAACGTCGCCTTCGCCAGCAACCGCGGCGCCCCCGCCCCGCCCAGCACCGCGAGCGAGAGGCCGGCCTTGACCAGATTGCGGCGATCGAACTGAGCCATAAGGACACTCCCTGCGGCAGCGCGCGCCTGCTGCGCCCGACCGGCGTCGCAGCGCGACCTGCTATGCCGGAAAGACGGAGCAGCCGGGCAAAACCCGACAGACAAAAGAACGGGCGGCGGCGATCCTACGGATTTCCGGGCCCGCCCGCCGGGCGGATGGCGATCGCGTCTTTCCCGTAAGCGACATCGACCTGATAGGCCGCCTCCACCGCCTGCAATGCGCGGTCGGTGTCGGAAATATGAAAGCGGCCGCTGATCGGAAGCGCCTGCAGGCCGCGATCCTCCAACAGGATCGGCCGCGCCGAGTAACGCTGCACCTTGCCGATCAGCACCGCGAGCGGAACGTCGGACGCCTCGAACCACCCCGACTTCCACTCGGGCGCGCTGGCCGCGATACGCGGTTGCGCCGTGACCTGCCCGTCGACGACGCGCGCACCGTCGCCCTTGTGCAGCACCAGATCCGCTTCCCCGGCGACGCCGACCTCGACCGCACCGCGGTAGACGACCACGGCGGTGCGCGTCGGCGACTGGCGATCGACGTTGAACGCGGTGCCCAGCACGCGGACGGACGTGGTGCCGCTCGCGACCCGGAACATCCGGCTGCGTTCGTGGCGGATATCGAAATAGGCCTCGCCGCGGACGAGCTCGGCACCGCGGTGCCACGGCAGAATTCGCACGCGCAGCTCGGTGTCGCCGCTCAGGTCGACGCGCGACCCGTCCGCGAGCACGACGGTGCGGCTCTCGCCAGGGCCGGTGCGATAGCGCGTCGTCGCCAGCATCGGCACGAGCAACAGAATCGCAACCAGCATCGCGCAGGCAGCAGCGGCCAGCCGCGGCATCGATCGCCGCCCCCGGCGCGCGCGATCGTCCCGCGGGGCCGGCGGGATCGCGGCCGCGGGGACGCGTGCCGCGGTCCCGAGCGCCTCGACCAGCGCCTCCGATTGCCAGAGCGCCTGCATCTCGGCGAAGACCGCGCGGTGCCGCGGTGACGCTGCCATCCACGCATCGAAGTCCGGCCCCGCCGCGGCATCGAACGCCGGCTGGTTGAGCCGGTCGATCCACGCGGCGGCATCATCGGCGATCTGGCTCTCGCGGCTCATCGCCCGCGTCCGCATGCGATCGCCTCTCCCGGCATCGCCTTGTGAAGGTCTGCCAGGCCGCGGGTGATGTGTTTCTCGACTGCCTTCGGGCTCAACCCCAGATCCCTCGCTATCGCCGCGCAGCTTTGCCCCTGCAAACGGCGGCGGACAAGCACGTCGCGGCGCAGCGGCGGCATGGCGTCGAGTGCGTCCCGGAGGATCGCGACCGCCTCGCGGCCGACCAGCACCCGATCGGGCAGGGGCGCCTGGCTGACGGGCTCCTCCGCGCGTTCGGCGACATAGCGGCGGTCCCTGCGATGATGGTCGACCAGCAGGTTCGCGGCGATCCGAAAGCCCAGCGCATAGATGCTGACCAGCTTCTGCACGCGCCCCTGGTGCACCAGCCGCGACAGCGTCTCCTGCACGACGTCCTCGACGACATCGACACGGCTGGTGCGCGCGCGGACATAGCGGCTCAGCGTCGCCGCGATCGCGCGCCAGTCCTCGACCGCGGGCTCGCCCACGCGGGTGTCGATCTGGGGAAGCGTCGCTGGCATGGCTCGTCCGGGTTGTTGATCCCGGCGACCTAGGCCGCGTTTGTGACAATTTCGGAGAGGGTGCGACAAGGAGTTCGCGCTGACGCCGCCCGATCCCCCAAATTGCGCAGCACCACCGTCAGTATAAACACCGACCTGCAGGAGACTTCGCTGTCATATAACTGAAACCAAATACTTTGTCGGGTTTCCGGGCGCCTGCCCGTCTTGCCCTCGAACCATCTCGGGGGGAAATCATGTTTCATAGAATTCGTCTGGCGCGGCGTCTGCTTGCGTCCGTCGCACTGTCCGGCTTTGTCTGCGCGCCTGCGATCGCGCAGACCGCACCACCGGCACCACGCCAGTTCAGCTTCGACGTTCCCGCACAGGGTCTCGCCGACGCGCTCCTCGCCTTCTCGCGGCTGACCGGGCTGCAGCTCGCGACGTCGCCGTCGCTGCTGCAGGGCGCACGCAGCCAGCGCCTGCGCGGCCGGATGACCGCGGAACAGGCGCTCGCGCGGATCACCGCGGGCAGCGCGGTCGACGGCAGGATCGTCGGCGGCACGGTCACCGTCGCGCGGCACATGGGGCCTGTGACGACGGCATATGCGCCTGCCGCGTCCCCCGGCGGGACCGAAGCCCAGGGAATCGCGCAGGCCACGCAGCCTGACCCCCTCGCCGATGACGGTGCCGACATCGTCGTCCGGGGCTACCGCCAGAGCGTCGCCAAGGCGCAGCAGATCAAGAAGGCCGCAACCGGGTCGCAGGAGGTGATCCTGGCGCAGGACATCGCCGCGTTTCCCGACCAGAACCTCGCCGAGGCGCTTCAGCGCATCCCCGGCGTCGCAATCACCCGCGACAGCGGTGAGGGTCGCCAGATCTCGCTACGCGGCCTCGGCGCGGATTTCACCCGCACGCAGCTGAACGGCATGGAGGTGCTCACCAATACCTCGTCGGGGCTGGACAGCCGTTCGTCGGTCAGCCGGTCGCGCGCGTTCGACTACAGCATCTTCGCGTCCGAGCTGTTCAACAAGGTCGTCGTCGAGAAATCCTATGCGGCGCAGCAGGACGAGGGCGGCATCGGCGGCACCGTCGGGCTGCACACCGCCAAGCCGTTCGACTATGACGGCCTCACCGTCGTCGCCTCCGCCCGCGGCCAGGCGAACCAATACACCAAGACGGTAACACCGCGCCTCGTCGGGCTGATATCCGATCGCTGGGGGGATTTCGGTGTCCTCGCCTCGGTCGCGTACAGCACGGCCGAGACCGTCGAGTTCGGCTATCGCAACTGGAACTGGTCGCAGATCAATTTCGGCGCGGCCAATGTCGGGCCCGCCGTCTCCGCGGCGGACCGCGCGCTCCTGGTGGGCGCGACGGGTGCCGCACGCGTCTGGAACAGCCGTGCGCAGACTTACGCCACGTTCTTCAACAAGCGCGAACGCCTCGGCGTCACCACCGCACTGCAATATCATCCCGACGACCGCACCGACGTCTCGCTCGACCTGCTCTATGGCCGGCTGAACAACGACCGGCGCTCGGGCGTGATCGGCGCCGCGGGGACCAACGGCGTCGCCGCGAACAACGTGACCGGCACGCAGCTGCTGACCGGCGTCACCTTCGACGATTTCAACGACATCGTCGGCGCGTCGTTCGACCGTGTCGACATGCGCACCGAATCCAAGGTGACGCATGACCAGACGACCTTCTGGCAGGCCGCGCTCAACGCGCATACCGATCTCGCCAGCAACCTGACGCTCAACGTCCTGGGCGGCTGGTCGCGATCGACCTTCGCATCGCGCTATGCCCAGGTCTATCTCGAGGCGGTCGGCAAGAGCTATTCCTTTTCGGGGCTGAACACCGCCTCGCCGCGGACCGACTATGGCTTCGACACCACCGACGCGTCGCAATGGGATTTGCAGGGCCTCGAGACCCGCGCCGACCGGATCGAGAGCGAATTCTACAACAGCAAGGCAGAGCTTGCCTGGACGGTCGCCACGGGGTCGACGATCAAGGCGGGCGCGGGGTTCAAGCGCTTCACCAATGGCGGCTGGCAGCGCAAGGTCGCGCCCAGCTACGAGAACAAGCCGGGCGTGCCCGACGTCCCGACCAGCGTCCTGACCGACAGCACGCTCGCCCCCTATGTGATCGGCGATGTCGCCGGCACCTATGCGCTGCTCGGCCAGAGTATGACCGTCGACGCGAACAGCACCGTCGCCGGCACCGCCTATGACCTGACCGAACGGACCTATGGCGCCTATCTGCAATATGACCTCGCCACCCGGCTCGGCGCGATCGGCCTGCGCGCCAATGTCGGCGTGCGCTATTACCATACCGATCTGGGATCCGCCGGAACCGCGCTGGTCGGCAGCGCGCTCGTCCCGGTCAGCGTGACCAACCGCTATGACGGTTTCCTGCCCGCGGCGAACCTCGCCTTCGACCTCAGCCGGTCGGTCGTCTTCCGGCTGAGCGGCAATCGCAATCTGAGCCGCCCTGCGCTCAGCGACATGCGCGCGGCCGGGACGCTCAACCTCGCCTCGTTCGGCGGCACGATTGCGGCCGGCAACCCCAATCTGAAGCCGTTCATCGCCGATTCGATCGAGACGTCGCTCGAATATTATGACGGCACGCGCGGATCGCTCGCGATCGGCGCCTTCTACAAGCACATGGACTCGTACATCACGTCGGAGACGCGGCTCGTGTCCTACGCCTCGACCGGCTATCCGGCGGCGCTGCTGCCCGTCGGCGTCGACCCTGCGGTGCTGGTGAACTATACGCGCCCGATCAACGGCCCCGGCGCGTCGATCAAGGGGATCGAGGTCGCCGCGAAGCGCGACTTCGACTTCCTGCCCGCACCGTTCGACAAGCTCGGCATACTCGGCAACGTCACGGTCGCCAGCGGATCGACCGACGTCTTCTATGCGGGCGTGCCGGTCCGCCTGCCGCTGCCGACGCTGTCCAAATTCTCGTCGAACGCGACGCTCTATTACGACACCGATCGCTGGGGCGCGCGCGGCTCGATCGCGACACGCTCGCGCTATCGCTGGAGCGATGGCGGCAACGGCAATATCGGCGAGTATATCAAGGGCACCACGAACCTCGACGCCTCGGCCTATGTCAATCTGACGCCGCGGTTCAAGCTGACGCTCGACGTGATCAACATCACCGACGAGCCGATCGTCCAATATGCCGACGGTACCGCCAAGCGGGTGATGACCAATACCGTCAGCGGCCGGACCGTCGCGTTCGGCGGGACGATGCGCTTCTGAACGAGCACAGGGGCAGGTCGGTCACCGGCCTGCCCCTTCACCGTCTGGATCCGTCCACGGCCCCGAGGGCCTGTACTCGACCGATACCAGGAATAGCGTGCGCCCCGTGCAGCAACAGCCGCCTTGATGCCGAGCGGGCGCATCCGGGCCCATCTTACAGACACGCTAGGTTACGCGTCCTCGTCATGGGGTCAGGCGCGCAGTAAAAGAGGGCTAGAAACGACGACAGCCCCGAAGCTTTCGCTTCGGGGCTGTCGTAGGATTTGGTTGCGGGGACAGGATTTGAACCTGTGACCTTCAGGTTATGAGCCTGACGAGCTACCGGGCTG
>NZ_JACYTY010000007.1:0-231145 GCF_014841445.1 Sphingomonas sp. CFBP 8765
AATCCCGTCAAACGCAAATTTCACTTTTATGGCAATTTTTGCGAACTGGCGCGTTCTGCGCCCCCGTGACGCTTATAGCCGGCTTTCCGAACGGTGGCAGACAGCACCGGAGTTCGGATGTGAGCTCGATCCTTCACTTGCTTGTAACGTAAATGATTTGCCCGACGCCCCGCTGCGGCGATAGCAGGGTGGCAATGCCCGGGGGCGTCGGCATCAGTCGGAGAGCTTCGAACCGGGATCAGGGAGATAAAGATGTCGACGGGTTTCTCATCGGTGACGATCGCACTGCTGCTACAGACCGCGGCCGCGCCGATCGCGTCGCGACCGCCGGCCTCGCCGCCCCCTGCCCCTGCCCCGACATCTGCCCCAATATCTGCCGCGCCGGGCGGGAGCCAGACATCCACGCCGCTTTCGGCGGTCGCGAATCCAGATCTCTGGCCGACCGCCAAGGCCATGCCTTTGCGCGACGCGAAGATCGAAGCGCGGCTCGACGCGATCGTCGCGCGCATGTCGATCGAGGACAAGGTCGGCCAGCTGATCCAGGTCGACATCGCCAGCATCACCCCCGCCGACCTGCGCACCTACAAGCTCGGCTCGATTCTTAACGGGGGCAATTCGGGGCCGAACGGCGACGATCTTGCGCCGCCGATCGAGTGGCTGAAGCTCGCGGATGCCTTTTACGATGCGTCGATGGCGCGAAGCGACGGTCGGCCCGCCATTCCGGTGATCTGGGGCACCGACGCGGTGCACGGCAACAACAACATCCCCGGTGCGACGCTCTTCCCGCACAATATCGGCCTCGGTGCGACGCGCGACCGTGACCTGATGCGCGAGATCGGCCATGTGACCGCGATCGAGACCGCCGCAGCCGGGATCGACTGGACCTTCGCGCCGACGCTCGCGGTGGTTCGCGACGATCGCTGGGGCCGCACCTATGAAAGCTATTCGGAAGAGCCTGCGGTCCAGGCCGATTACGCCGGCGCGGTGATCGAGGGCGTGCAGGGCAAGGTCGGTACCAGGGATTTCCTTGCCCCCGACCGCGTGATCGCGACGACCAAGCATTTCCTCGGCGACGGCGGCACCGGCGGGCGCGACCAGGGCGATGCGCTGATCCCCGAAACGGCGTTGCGCGACATCCATCTCGGTGGCTACCCCGCCGCGATCGAGGCCGGCACCCAGTCGGTGATGGCGAGCTTCTCGAGCTGGAACGGCGCCAAGATGCACGGCAACAAGAGCCTGCTGACCGGCGTGCTCAAGGACCGGCTCCATTTCGACGGCTTCGTCGTCGGTGACTGGAACGGCCACGGCCAAGTCGAGGGCTGTTCGAACGAGAGCTGCGCCGCTGCGATCAACGCGGGGCTCGACATGTTCATGTATTCGGGCAGCGGCTGGAAGACGCTCTACGCCAACACGCTGAAACAGGCGCAGTCGGGCGAGATCTCCGCCGCTCGGCTCGACGACGCGGTCCGCCGCATCCTCCGCGTCAAGCTGCGCGCCGGCACATTTGATCGCGGTCGCCCGTCGTCACGCGCGCTCGCGGGCAAGATGGAGCGGATCGGCGCGGCCGACCATCGTGCGATCGCACGGCGGGCGGTGCGCGAATCGCTGGTACTGCTCAAGAACCAAGGCGGGCTGTTGCCGCTCAAGCCCTCGGCCAACATCCTGGTCGCGGGCGGCGGTGCCGACGATATCGCGCAACAGGCGGGCGGCTGGTCGCTGACCTGGCAGGGTAGCGGCCTCACCAATGCGAACTTCCCCAATGCCCAGTCGATCTGGTCGGGCATCGACGCGGCGGTCAAGGCGGCGGGCGGCACCGCGACGCTGTCGGCGAACGGCGGCTTCGCGAAGAAACCCGATGCGGCGATCGTCGTGTTCGGCGAACAGCCCTATGCCGAGTTCAAGGGCGACCGCCCGACGCTCGACTATAGCCCCGACGACAAGGCCGATCTCGCGCTGCTGCGCAAGCTCAAGGCGGCGGGCGTGCCGGTGGTGGCGGTATTCCTCTCCGGCCGGCCGCTCTGGGTGAACGCCGAGCTCAACGCCGCCGATGCGTTCGTCGCGGCGTTCCTGCCGGGCAGCGAGGGCGGCGGCGTCGCCGACGTGCTGTTCCGCACCAAGGACGGGCGCATCGCGAACGACTTTCGCGGCAAGCTCAGCTTCTCCTGGCCCAAACGCCCCGATCAATATGTGCTCAACCGCGCGGACCCCGGCTATGATCCGCTGTTCGCCTATGGCTATGGGTTGAGCTACGCGAAGCCGGGCACCGTCCCGAAGCTCGACGAGACGCGCCCCGCCGGACTCGCCGTGGCATCGAGCGGCATCGTGTTCGGCAAGGGTCGCGTCCCCGAAGGCTGGTCGCTCGTCCTCGCCGAACAGGGACAGTCGAAGGTCCGCCTCCTTGGCGTCAATGCGACGACGACGAACCGGCGGCTCACCGCCTCGGCGGTCGACCGCCGCCGCCAGGAGGATGCACGCAGCCTCGTCTGGTCGGGCGGTGCGGCCGAGGCACGCATCGAGGCGGATCGTCCGCTCGATCTCACGCGGGAGAGCAATGGCGAGTTGAGCCTCGTCGTCGACCTGCGCGTCGATCGCGCCGCCAGCGCACCCGTCACGATCGGCATGGTCAGCCATGACGGTGCCGTGGTGAGCGTCCCGATCACCAGGACGCTCGCGACCGGTACGCCGGGCGAATGGCGCCAGGTCGTCGTGCCGCTGCAATGCTTTGCCAAGCGCGGTGTCGACATGGCGGATGTCACCGCACCCTTCGTGCTCGCGACCGACGGCGCGCTTGGGGTGTCGGTATCCGACGTGAGGATCGATTCGGCGCCGGTGCCGATGACCCAGTGCGGCGACTGAGGTCGATCGGCGTCGCGGCCGCCTAGACGGCGTTCGCGTCCAGCGGCGTCGTCCGCGGTTGGAGGCGGAACGGATCGAACCCCTGCGGCAGCCCGACGCTGACGGGATTCGGCAGGATCCGCCCTACCCGCGTCGCCGCGGCGACGACGTCGGGCGCGGTCCGGACCGCGTCGTCGACCGGGTCCGTCAACCGGTCGAGCGGCGTCGTCGTTGCGGAGCCGGTCGGCTGGACATAGCGCAGCGCCCAGTCGCGGGTCGTCTCGTCAGCGAGCCGGCGGATGACGAGCGCGCGCGCCGCGGCCTGGTCGCCCCGACAGACATACATCTGCATCGCGGCGCCCGGCACCAGCGCTTCGTCCAACAGCACCTCTGCGGTGACGGGTTCGGCGGCAGCGCTCTGTCCAGTCCGGGCGAGCGCACAGGCCTGCCAGGCTTTGACGAGCAGGACGGACGCGCGGTTGACGTTGCTCCCGTATCGTTTCGCCCGATCGAGAAAGACGTCGGCGCGCGTGAGGACCTGCGGCCAGTCGGTCTCCATCGCCGCCAGCTGCAGATAGGCGCCGTCGAGATTGAGGCCATTGCCCTGGTCGTCGGCCGGCACGGTCGTCGCGACCCTGGCCAGCAATGCCTGCGCCTCGTCATAGCGCCCCTGATGCGCCAGCGCCCTGGCGACGATCGGCGCGAGGAACACGCCCTCGCCCCGCGGCGCGCCCGCGGCACGCGCCTCCACTGGCACCGCCGCTCCGGTGTCGATCCCGTCGAACATTGGCAGGAACAGGCCGAGCACCGCGGGATACGCCTCGAGGCGGGAAAGGCGACGCGCATAGGGCGTAGCGGTGTCGAAATCGGCAGCCGCCGCCCAGTCGCCGCGCAGCTCGTCGAGGTAGCGCCGCGACTGGGCAGCGAGATCGGCCCCGGCCCATTCCGCGATCCGCGGCCAGAGCGGCGCATAGCGTCGGTCGATATAGAGTGTGAGCAGATCGTCCGGATCGCCGATCGTCGTGACGAGGTTTGCCGCCTCGTCAGTCGATGCGCCTGTCGACATCCGCATCGCCTCGCGCGTGCGGGACAAGGCTGCGGTCGAGCGTTCGGGCGCGAGCCCCGAACTGAAGCCGATCTCGCCAAGCCGGGCGTTGAGCCGGTCTGCCCGGCTCCGGTCGCCGATCTCGGTCAAACGCCCCGTCAACGCCATGACGACGTAGCGGTCGAAATGCCGCGTCATCTCCGGCGCAAGCCGGCTGGCCTGGAGGAGGAGATCCGCGGCGCGCTGCGGCGAACCGGAAAACGTATAGATTCCCGTCGCGACGAGTTTCGGCCGCGGATCATCCGGCAGAAGCCGCAGCGCCTCCTCGATCGCCGCGACCGCGGGGCCGGTCGCCTGCGCGCTTGCGAGAACACCGGCCCGCACCGTCTGCACCATGCCGCGCAGCGGCGTCGGCCGCGGCAGTTTGGCAAGGACCGCATCGAGCCGGGCGATGTCGGGCGATCGTCCGGCAATCGCCGACGCTGCCTCCGCCATCACCTCGCGATCTGCGGGATCGGTCGTCATCGCTAGGGGATCTGCGACCTGGGCGCGAGCCACCCCTGGGGTCATGCCAAAAGCCATCGTCACGGCGACCGCGGTCAGCGCCATTTTAGATCTGAAAACCGGTCTCATGCTGTTCCCCTCTGCACAGATCCGAGCACAGGGGGCGCAGACTGTCCATCGCTCCACCTCCGACTTTTTTTGACGTCGAGTCGCGGCACCGATGAAAGCGCGAGGATGCGGACTGCGCGCGCGCTGCGGCAACCGGCAGCGCGTACAGTCAGGGCGAGCGACGCTGTTCACGGATCGCCGCCGTTATCGGCCGCCTTAACTGGCATCGGCCGCGCGCGAGCGGATCGAACGCCGAGACGGATCATGCCCGGACGGTCCAGCTGGCGATCCTCTAGAACGGGACCTTTCCCCGGCGCCACGACTGACGTGGTTTCGACTCGCCGAGCGCCAGCCCCTCAGGCGGGGTCCGCGCTGCCCTGTTCGGTGATCGGATGGAGCGCGGCGCGCACGTTGACCGACGTCAGCTCCTGTTCGATCCAGTCGACACAATCGCTGATCTTCGCCCCGACCAGCGCGTTGCCGCCCTCGTCAGCGATGCGCAACGCCTCCTCAAGGAGGAAAGCCATCGACCTCAGTCGAGCAACCGTCTGCGCGTAACTCTGCATCGCTCAATCCCTTGATCGTGATCATGACGATATCAGAATTGCGTGCGATTTGAAGGGTCAATGACGGTGTCGGATTGGGACTTTTGGCTTAGACCGTCAATTATCTCGGTCCCGCCCTATGGCGCGGCAGCCGCCTGATACCTATTTTTTCCGAGTTAGGGCGGATTCCGGCGTGGCGACGCAACCGGTTCCGTGGCGATCCGTTCGTTAGCGGATCAGGGAGCTTTAGATCTTTATGAACAGCAATGACGGATTTCCCGTATCGCGCCGTGGCGTGATCGCGGGTGGCGTAGCGACCGCGACCCTGACCGGGACCCCGGTGGGTGCGCAGGTGGCGGCACCGCAACAGACCCCGCCGACGACGATGCCGGTGACGCTCAAGGTCAATGGCCGCAATACCCTGATCGAGGTCGATACGCGGACGACCCTGCTCGACGCGCTGCGCGAGACGATGAAGCTGACGGGCACGAAGAAGGGCTGCGATCACGGCCAGTGCGGCGCCTGCACGGTCATCGTCGAAGGCCGGCGGATCAACAGCTGTCTGACGCTCGCAGTGATGCACGAGGGCGACTCGATCACCACGATTGAGGGTCTGGGCACGCCGGAGAAGCTGCACGCGATGCAGGCCGCCTTCGTCAAGCATGACGGCTATCAGTGCGGCTATTGCACGCCAGGCCAGATCTGCTCCGCGGTCGCGACGCTCAACGAGATCAAGGAAGGCATCCCCAGCCATGCCACCGGCGACATCGCCGCCAAGCCGAAGGTGACGACCGCCGAACTTCAGGAGCGGATGAGCGGCAATATCTGTCGCTGTGGCGCCTATTCGAACATCATCGACGCGATCCACGACGTCGCCGGCACGGAGCGCATGGCATGAAGGCCTTTACCTTCGAACGCGCCAAGACCGCGAGCGCCGCCGCGGCAGCGGCGGTCCGTACGCCTGGCGCCAAGTTCATCGCGGGCGGGACCAACCTGCTCGACCTGATGAAGCTGCAGATCGAGACGCCGCAGCATCTGATCGACGTCAACGGCCTCGATCTCGATACGATCGCACCAACCAGCGACGGCGGCCTGCGGATCGGTGCGCTGGTTCGCAACACCGACCTCGCCGCCGACGCCCGCGTCCGCAAGGACTACGGCGTGCTCAGCCGGGCACTCGTGTCAGGCGCGTCCGGCCAGTTGCGCAACAAGGCGACCACCGCGGGCAATCTGCTGCAACGGACCCGCTGCCCCTATTTCTACGATACCACCAAGCCCTGCAACAAACGCCAGCCGGGCAGCGGCTGCGCGGCGATCGGCGGCTTCAACCGCAATCTCGCGGTCATGGGGACCAGCGATGCGTGCATCGCGACGCACCCGAGCGACATGGCGGTCGCGATGCGAGTGCTCGATGCGACCGTAGAGACGGTCAATTCGGCCGGCCAGACACGCGCCATCCCGATCGCCGACTTCCACCGGCTGCCGGGCACGACGCCGCATATCGAGACCGCGCTCGCCGCGGGTGAGCTGATCACCGCGGTCACGTTGCCAAAGCCGATTGGCGGCACGCACATCTACCAGAAGGTGCGTGACCGTGCCTCCTACGCGTTCGCTTTGGTGTCGGTCGCGGCGGTCATCCAGCCCGATGGCCGCGGGCGCCTTGCCTTTGGCGGCCTCGCGCACAAGCCGTGGCGGGTCGAAGCTGCCGAGGCGCAACTGCCCAAGGGCGCCAAGGCCACGGCCGCGGCCGTTCTGGCTGGTGCCCGCACGACGTCGCAAAATGCATTCAAGCTGCCGCTGATCGAACGCACGATCCACGCAGTGCTCGAAGAAGCGAAGGCCTGATCGCCATGAAGTTCGACACTCCCGCAACGACCAACCCGATCGACCGCATGAAGGTCGTCGGCCAACCGGTCGACCGCATCGACGGCAAGCGCAAGACCACCGGAACCGCGCGCTATGCCTATGAACGCAACGACGCCGCACCGAGCGCGGTCTATGGCTATATCGTCGGCGCGGCGATCGCCAAGGGCCGGATCGAGCGGATCGATTTCGCCGAAGCCAAGGCTGCACCAGGCGTCCTCGCCGTCGTCACGCATGAAAATGCCGGTACGGTGGCCAAGGCGCAGGCGCATACCGCCCGCATGCTCGCGGGCCCCGACGTCCAGCATTTCGATCAGGCGGTCGCGATCGTGGTCGCATCGACATTCGAACAGGCGCGCGCAGCGGCGAAGCTGGTCCGCGTCACCTATGCCCGCAGCGCCGGGAAATTCGACCTCGCCGCGGAGAAATCCGCCGCGGTGAAGCCGAAGGACGGCAAGCCCGATACCGCGATCGGCGACTTCGCCGGCGCCTTTGCCAAGGCCCCGGTCAAGCTCGACCAGACCTATACCACGCCCGATCAGAGCCATGCGATGATGGAGCCGCACGCGACGACCGCTGCGTGGACGGGGTCGAAGCTGACGCTGTGGACCTCGAACCAGATGCTCAACTGGGCGGTGCGCGACATGAGCGAGACGCTCGGCATTCCCAAGGAGGACATCCACGTCTTGTCGCCCTTCGTCGGCGGCGGCTTCGGGTCGAAGCTCTGGATCCGCAGCGATGCGGTGATGGCCGCGCTCGCCTCGCGGGCGATCGGCGGCAAGCCGGTCAAGGTCGCGCTGACCCGTCCGCAGATCATGAACAACACCACGCACCGTCCGGCGACGATCCAGCGGCTCCGGATCGGCGCGCGCAAGGACGGCACGATCACCGCGATCGCGCATGAAAGCTGGTCGGGCGATCTCCCCGGTGGCGGACCCGAGACCGCGCCGAACGTCACCCGGCTGCTCTATGCGGGCGCGAACCGGATGACCGCGACGCGGCTCGCGACGCTCGACCTTCCTGAGGGCAACGCGATGCGCGCCCCCGGCGAGGCGGTCGGGCTGCTCGCGCTCGAGGCGGCGATGGACGAGCTTGCCGAGACGCTGAAAATGGATCCGGTCCAGCTGCGCATCGTCAACGATACGCAGGTCGATCCCGAATCGCCCAAGCGCGCCTTCTCGCACCGCGATCTCGTCGGCTGTCTCAGGACGGGCGCGGAGCGGTTCGGCTGGAACAAGCGCAATCCCGTGCCGGGCCAGGTCCGCGAAGGCCGCTGGCTCATCGGCATGGGCATGGCGTCCGCCTTCCGCGACAATGTCACGATGAAGTCCGGCGCGCGCGTCGGGATCGACAAGAAAGGCGTCGTCACCGTCGCCACCGACATGACCGACATCGGCACCGGCAGCTACACGATCATCGCGCAGACCGCGGCCGAGATGATGGGCGTGCCGCTCGACAAGGTGATCGTCCTGCTCGGTGACAGCAGCTTCCCCGTCTCGTCCGGTTCGGGCGGCCAATGGGGCGGCAACAGCTCGACCGCGGGCGTCTATGCGGCCTGTTCGGCACTGCGCGACAGCGTCGCACGCAAGCTCGGCTTCGACCCGACCGACATCGTCTTCGAGGACGGCAAGGTGAAGTCGGGCAACCGCAGCGTATCGCTCGCCGAGGCGGCGGGCGATGCGGGCCTGTCGGCGGAGGACTCGATCGAGTTCGGCGATCTGACCAAGACTTATGCGCAGTCGACCTTCGGCGCCCATTTCGTCGAGGTCGCGGTTGATTCGGCGACCGGCGAGGTTCGGGTACGCCGGATGAGCGGTGCGTTTGCCGCCGGGCGAATCCTTAACCCCAAGTCGGCGCGCAGCCAGGTCATCGGCGCGATGACCATGGGCGTCGGTGCGGCGCTGATGGAAGACGCGGTCGTCGACAAAAGGTTCGGCTATTTCGTCAATCACGACATGGCCGAATATCATGTCCCGGTGCATGCCGACGTCCCCTATCAGGACGTGTTCTTCATGGACGAGACCGACGCCAAGTCGTCGCCGATGAAGGCCAAGGGCGTCGGCGAGCTCGGCATCTGCGGCGTCGGCGCCGCGGTCGCGAATGCGGTCTACAATGCCTGCGGCGTCCGGATCCGCGAATATCCGCTGACGCTCGACAAGGTGATCAAGGGCATGCCGCCCGTCGCCTGAAATACCGTCGCCTGACGGCCTGTCCTGCCGCCCTTGCAGACGATCCCGCCGTATCGCAGACATCGAACCGATGATCTGCGGTGCGGCGGTGTCGTTTCGGGCTTCGTCGCAGCCCGCGGGTTCGACGGAGAGACCTTGCGATGCCGCTTTATGCCCTGGGCGACAAACGCCCCACCTGCCACCCGACCGCCTGGGTCGCGCCAAGCGCCGATCTGATCGCCGATGTCCAGCTGGGCGAGGCGGCGAGCGTGTGGTTCGGTGCGGTCGTCCGCGCGGACAATACGCCGATCGTCATCGGCGCGCGCAGCAACATCCAGGAGGGCGCGATGCTCCATTCGGATCCCGGCGCGCCGCTTCGGATCGGCGAGGATTGCACGATCGGCCATCACGCCATCCTCCACGGCTGCACGGTCGGCGACCGGTCGCTGATCGGCATGGGGGCGATCCTGCTCAACCATGCGGTGATCCCGGATGACTGCATCGTCGGCGCCGGCGCGCTCGTCACCGAGGGCAAGACCTTTCCCGCGGGCAGCCTGATCATCGGCAGCCCGGCGCGTGCGGTCCGGCAGCTCGATGAACAGGCGATCGCGGCGCTCCGCATTTCCGCCCAGCATTATGTCGAGAAGGCCCGCGCCTGCGCAACCGGACTGACCCGTATCGACTAGCCATGCGCGCCGGACCCCGGGACATCGCCCGGGAAACGGCGCCGTTGTGTCAGCCGGCGACCCACTTGGTGACGGCGGGACGCAGCTGGTCGGCGGCGGCCTTGCGGACCGCGATCGTCGACAGCGACCGCGTCACGCCGCCTCGCGACGAGGCGGGCAGATATTTGTCCGCAAAGGCGCTGATCTTGCCCGGCATCGCCGGATCGTTCGAGCCCGCGCCGAGCCCGACGATATAACCCGATCGCGTGCTCGCCTCGAGGAAGCTCTCGACCAGCTCACGGTTCGCGACTGCCCAGTCGAACGCCAGGTCGGGATGCGCCCCCGCGACGGCGCGGAGCAGCCCGGCCTTTTGCGGCGCGGAGATTGTGTCGGTCTTGAGCAGCGCGAGCGCCCGCCCCGCAGTTGCGGGGTCGCGCGCGGCCCCGAGCAGCGTCACGAACCGGTTCTTGGCAACCGGGCTCTTCTCCGCCTTGGCGAGCGCAAGCAGCGCGTCCCATTCCGCCGGGGTCGCGTTGACGGCATAGGTCGACAGGATCGGCTGGCGGATCGCCGGCGGGATCGCGGTCGGATCGGTCGCCAGCGCCGCGACATAGCGCCGCGCACGGTCCGCGACGCCCGTATCGCCATTGGTGCCGAGCCGCCCGACCAGCGTCTCGCGCAAATTGCTCGTCAGCGGCGATTCGCCCGGTTTAGCCTCGAAGCCGATCCGCGCGAGCACGGGGCCAAGGATCGCGACCGACCGCGCGCGCAGCGGCGCCTCGAGCGGGGTGTCGTCGTACAGCCCGGTGATCCGGCCGAGCGCGCCTGCGACCGACGACCATTCGAGCGGATCGGCGTCCGGCCCGACCTTGTCCATCACCGCGAAATAACGCGACAGGTCCTGATAGCCGCCCGCCGCCAGTGCGAAATCATCGCCCAGCGTGCCCAGCCGGTCGGCGAGGTCTAGTCTGGCATAGTCGCGGACGATCGCGGCATGGCCCGCATCGTCGTACATCACGCGGGTATAGCTGCCCTTGCCGCGGTTGAGGACGACCGTACCGCATCCCCGGATCGTGACTCGCGACGGCGCTGCGCCCGTGACGATCGTCGCCGTCTGCGCACCGCCGAGATTGCCCACGACCAGCGGCACGTGCCAGGTCTGCGGCGTCTTCGATGCCGCATCCAGCCCGAACCGGCCCTGCGTCAGCATGGCGGTGGTAACGCCGCCGTTGCAGGTCGCGCCCGTCATCGTCACCAGCGGCACGCCGCCCTGCAAGGTGAAGTCGTGCGCGATCTCTGCGACCGGCTTGCCCGCGGCTGCGGACAATTCGGCCCAGAGCTGTTCGGTGACCGTGTTGCCGTATTTATACTTGGCCATGTAGCTGCGGATGCCCTTGCGGAACACGTCGGGGCCGAGCGTCGATTCGAGCATGCCAATCACGGCCTGCCCCTTCGAATAGGTGATGCCGTCGAACGCTTCGCCAATCTGGTCGACGGTCTCGACCTTGCGGATGATCGGGTGCGTCGCGGACGTTGCGTCGATCCCCATCGCCCCCTCGCGCTCGCCCGACACCGCGGCCGCCTCGGATTTCCACGCTGGCACGAGTACGCCGCTCGACTTGCCCTCCATCCACGAGGCGAACCCCTCGTTCAGCCACAGATCGTCCCACCACGCCATGGTGACGAGGTCGCCGAACCACTGGTGCGCCATTTCATGCGCGACAACGGTATAAATGCGCTGCTTCGCGCTTTCGGTCGCGCGCTTCGGGTCGAACAGCAATTCGTTCTCGAAATAGAAGATCGCGCCCCAATTCTCCATCGCGCCGAAAAACTGGCTCGATCCCGGCCCCGCGATCATGTCCATCTTGGGCAGCGGATAGGGCTGGCCGAAATAGTCGTTGTAATAGGCAAGCAGGTCCTTCGCGGCGGCGAGCGCATAGTCGCCCTGATCGACGACTCCCTTGCGGCTGATGATGCCGATCTCGGTCTTGCCCGCCATCAGCGTCTTGCGCTCCATGTCCCCCATGCCGAGGAACAGCAGATAACTCGACATCAGCGGCGTCTCGCCGAACTTGTAGAGCTGCGTGCCGTCCGCCTGCTTCGTGATCGCCGTGGCAGGCATGTTCGAGAAGGCCAGCTGAGCGCCCGGCGCGACCGCGGACAGGCGGAACTTCGCCTTGAACGCGGGCTCGTCCCACATCGGTGCGAACCGGCGCGCGTCGGGGGCCTCGAACTGGGTCGCGAGCATCCGCGACGACGACCCGTCGGCATTGGCATAGTCGATCGCGAACAGCCCGGACGCGGACTGGTTGATCTTGCCCGTCCAGGCAAAGGCCAGGCTGTGCCGCCCGACGCTCACCGCCGCGGGCAGCGTCACCGTAAGCAGCTGTGCTGCGGCGTCCGCCTTTACGGTGGCGGGGCGGCCGTCGAACGTCGCCGACGTGATGTTCAAATCCGCCGCGTTCAACTGGATCGTCCGGGTCGCCTGCTTGACGTCGATGGTCACCGTCTCGGTCCCGCTGAACGTCATCGCCTTCGCATCCGGGCGTACCTGGATATCGTACAGGATCGGCACGACACTGCGCGGCAACTGCCCTGCGGCAAGCGCGGGCGCAGACACGGACAGCGCCAGCAAGGCGGCAACGGCAAACTTCATGGCGGCACATCTCCGGAACATTCTATGCCGACCGCTCTAAGCATTTGCGGTCACATGGCAATCACACGTGACTGCCGCTCTAACCAGAGTGCTGGCGCAGCCGTTTCGGCTGCGCTATGAAACGCGCCATGACCGTACCCGCTATTCTAAAGAGCCTGCGCCTGCCCGTGATCGGGTCGCCGCTGTTCATCATTTCCGGACCCGATCTGGTGATCGCCCAGTGCAAGGCGGGCATCGTCGGATCCTTCCCGGCGCTCAATGCGCGACCGCAGGCGATGCTCGACGAATGGCTCCACCGGATCACCGAGGAACTGAGCGCGCACAACCGCGCCAATCCCGACCGTCCGGCGGCACCGTTCGCCGTCAATCAGATCGTCCACAAGTCGAACGACCGGCTCGAACGCGATCTCGAAACCTGTGCCAAATGGCAGGTGCCGATCGTGATCACCTCGCTCGGCGCGCGTGAGGATCTGAACACCGCGGTGCATGGCTGGGGCGGGATCACGCTGCACGACGTCATCGACGACCGGTTCGCGCGCAAGGCGATCGAAAAGGGTGCCGATGGCCTGATCGCTGTCGCCGCGGGCGCCGGCGGCCATGCCGGACGACTGTCGCCCTTTGCGATCATCCAGGAGATTCGCCAGTGGTTCGACGGTCCGCTCGCGCTGTCGGGCGCGATCGCGACCGGCGACGCGGTGCTCGCGGCGCAGGCAATGGGGGCGAACTTCGGCTATATCGGCTCGCCCTTCATCGCGACCGTCGAGGCGAATGCCGACCAGGCCTATAAGGACGGCATCGTCGCGGGGCGCGCGGCGGACATCGTCTATTCGAACCTGTTCACCGGCGTGCACGGCAATTACCTGCGCGCGTCGATCGTCGCGGCGGGGATGGATCCCGATGCGCTGCCCGAGGGTGATCTGAAGACGATGAACTTCGGGGCCGGCGCCAATGCCGAGGGTGGATCGAAGCCCAAGGCGTGGAAGGATATCTGGGGATCGGGCCAGGGGATCGGCGCGGTCACCGCGGTCGAGAGCGTCGCCGACCGGGTCGACCGGCTCGAGCGCGAATATCGCGCGGCACGCACCCGGCTCGGCCTCGCCTAGGCCGGGCCCGCATAGCGGGACGCCCCGCCAGCGGCGCTAGAGCACGCGGGCGAGGCGATCCTGCATCGACAAGGCGGGGCTCGCGGCGGGCCGTGGCGCATCGAGCGCGGCGTCGAGCAGCGCGACGCGCCGGTGTAGGTGCATGCTCGCGGTGATCAACGCCCTCGCGCTGGGCGGAAACGCCGCCAGCATCGCGTCATCGGTCACCGGCGCCTCGCCGAGCCGCCGCGCCGGATCCAGCGCCTCGCCCCGCGTGAGTTCACCCGCCTGGACCGCGCGCTGCGTCAGCAACCACGCGAGGACATGGAGCAACCGGGTCGTGACCTTGAGCGATTCACAGCTCAGGCTGACGCGGACGAGCGGTTCGAGCCCGTCCCGGTCGGTCCGTCCCGTATCGTCGAAATAGTTCCGCGCCTCTTCGGCCAGCCGCATCGCCTCACGGTACAGTGCACCGATCATGCGGTCTTGCAGGGGCAGTTCGGGCGGTCGTCCAATCATTCTGCTCGACTGCCATAGCCGCAACGCCGCGCCCATCGCGAAAACGCACCGATGCGCCGGGATGTGTCCCGAAACGCGCCGCTCCGATCGACCGCTTGATCAATATTATGTCGTGATTTGAAGGCGCTGTCCGAAATCACGCCCCGCATTCGTGCCTGCCCGGACGTATCAGGCGATGATGTCGGGGATCAACTGGTCCTCGAACGCGGCGATTTCGTCGCGCAACCGCAGCTTGCGCTTCTTGAGCCGGGCGATCTGCAATTGGTCGGGAACGGTGAGTGACCAGAGCGCGGCGATCGCCGAATCGAGGTCGCGATGCTCGGTCCGGATTTCGTCCAGCCGGACCCTGATCTGTGCCTCGTCCACCATCATGCCCTTCGCCCACCCCTGCTACGCGGTCCTTAGCAAATGCATGGCATTGCGCGAGCACCAAAAACTACCCGGCGCGCGCCGTCGGGGGCCACAGGACTCGGCCCGTCGCACGCGACGGCTCGCCCGGTCGATTCACCAATCTTCGTTAAAGACTTTTTGGTGGGGCGATGGTTTACTCGGGACCCCAACACGAATGCAGAAGGAGTTTTTCCACCATGCAAACGACGCACCAGGCTGCGCTGGAAACCAAGCATCAAATGCTCGACCGCCGGATTTCCGAAGAGGTACACCGGCCCATGCCCGACGCGCTGGCGCTCGCAGGATTGAAGAAGCAGAAGCTTCGCCTGAAGGAAGAACTCGCCAACCTTTAGACCCCACGCCGTTCGTGGCGGCGGGCGATCGGCCTGTCGTCACGCGGTTCCGGCTTTTCCGATTCCTTCCCCCTCGGGAAAGCCGGACTGGCGGGGTGCCGGCCACGCCACCACCGCCTCTTCAGTCAGCCCCTCTATTCAACCGTCACCGACAACCTAACGCTGCCCCGCTCTACCGGACGACGTCACCGCGATCGCGGCTCCCGGAACACGATCGGCTTGGCGAAGGTCGGCGTCGTCTGCCCCTGCCCGACCGACTTGCGCGCCTTCATCGGGTCGATCGTCTCGTCGAGCGCGATTCCCAGACGGCCCTGCGTGCACCACGCCACCCGTCCGGTAACTTCACCAATCCCGCGCAGGTCGATCGTGACCGGCGTATCGACGGCGAGCGGCCGATCGAACTCGATCATCAGCCCGCCTTCGGACAGGTTGCGGACCCGCACCTCGTACACACCCGCACCGTCGGCATAGCTGAACCGAGCGATCATCAGCAGACTGTCACGGACCGGCCGGTTCTGGCCCAGGTCTGCGCTATCCTCGACGGACTCCCCGGCGCCGGCCCCTGCCGCACCCTCGGCGCCCAACGACCCTTGGTTTCTCATGTCCATCCGTGTTCCTGTGTCCCGACGTCGAGATATGCGTCGCATATATCAGAAGGCGGACCACGTGCCTATGCGCTGTTCGCCGCCCCGGTATCAGTCCTCGCGGGAGATTTTTTCGTTGCGCTCGTGGCGTTCCTGCGCCTCCACGGTCATCGTCGCGATCGGCCGCGCCTCGAGGCGTGCCAGGCTGATCGGTTCGCCCGTGACTTCGCAATAGCCATATTCGCCATCGTCGATGCGGCGGATCGCCGCCTCGATCTTCGAGACGAGCTTGCGCTGGCGATCCCGGGTCCGCAGTTCGATCGACCAGTCGGTTTCGCTCGACGCCCGGTCGGTCAGATCCGCCTCGCGCAGCGAATCGATCTGGAGCTGCGATAAGGTTTCCTGCGATTCCCGCAGGATAGCGTCCTTCCATTGCTGCAGCTTTTGCCGGAAATAGGCCTGCTGACGCAGGCTCATGAACGGCTCGTCGGCCGTCGGTCGATAGCCATCGGCATCATTGGCTGCTGCAAGATTGGTACCGTGCTCGTCTACGCGATTCATTACCGTTGCCATACCACTCTCCCTCTGGCCGGTCGGCGCGAAAAGCCGCGTCTCGAAGCCACCCCCAAATGGTGAAAGGGCCTATAGTCTTACGTGTTCCGGACCACAAGCGAGCAGACTTGCGCTTGGATCGATAATGAAGACACATTCTTGCGTACCGATGCATCCGGGTTACACCGCCCGCCGACGGCCTAAGCGAGTCCCGCGAACGGGCCCGTCGCCATGATCCTGGATGCGACAACTGTCCCGCCACGGCACGGTCTGCGTATTGAGCGCCCCGCCCGTCGCGATATTGTAAGAATGACCACCAGATCACGTCATGGGCGCTTGCGCTTAACGCTTTGTTTTGCGCTTTGTGCGAACACGGCGTCCGAGTGCCGTGAACGCGATCCGACGTCGTCTGCGCGTCGGCAACGAGAGAGACTTTGAGTATGTCGGTGCGGATGGCCTTGGCCAAATTATGCGCGTGTGCCTGCGGAGGCGCGATCATCGGAGGCGGCGCCGTCCATGTCGCCGAGCGTCCGAAGCGCGCGATCCAGACCAAGACGATGACCAAGCGCGTTGTCCCCCGCCAGATCGGCGCCGTCGCCCGTCCCCGCATCCGTCGCGTCGTCACCACACGCACCACCGCCTGCGCGCCAGCCATGGTGACGGTCGCCAACGCGCCCCCGGTCCCCGTGGGGTTCGCCGACCCGTTCGTGGGCGGCGCCGGCAGCCCGACCGCCGTGCCGGTAAACAGCGGCGGCGGCTTTTTCGGCGGCGGTGGCCCGGGTGGCGGCTTTGGCGGCGGCGGCTTTGGCGGCGGTTTCTTCGGCGGCGGCGGCTCTGGCGGCAGCATCGTCATCTCGTCGACCTCAAGCGGAGGCTCGTCGAGCACGAGCGGCGGTTCATCGAGCACGAGTGGCGGCTCGACCTCGAGCGGTGGCGTCAGCACCACCTCGTCGACCGGCGGATCGTCGTCCAGCACCGGCGGCGCGTCGGTGTCGAGCACCTCGTCGTCCGCCAGCGGCGGGAGCAGCGGTAACGTATCGTCCTCGTCGAGCGGTAACGTATCGTCGTCGTCCAGCGGTAACGTGTCCTCCTCGTCCAGTGGCAACGTATCGTCGTCGTCGAGCGGGAACATCTCCTCCTCGTCAAGCGGCAACGTTTCGTCGTCGACCAGCACCAGCTCGGGCGGCAACGTGTCGTCGACCAGCAGCGGATCAAGTTCGACCTCGTCGTCGAGCTATGGATCGAGCAGCGCAGGCTGGAGCAGCAACGGCGGCTGGAGCTCGAACGGCGGCTGGCATGGCTCGAATGGCGGCGGCAATGGCAGCACCGGCTCGAGCGGCGGGCCACCCGCCCCCGTTCCGGCACCCCCGATGGTGCTGCTGTTCGGCGCTGCGGCCGCGGCCCTCGTTGCCCGCCGGCGGTTCGCGAAGCGCGCCGCCGACTGATCCTGCATAAATCTCGGACATGAAAAAAGGCCCGCAACAACGGGTTGCGGGCCTTTTCAACTATCGCGTGGCAACGATCAGGCGTTCTTGAGCGCCGTCTCGATGTCGGCAATCGGATGCCCGGTGAGATCCTTTGCGAGCTCACCCGCGAGCCTGCTGCTGACCGCCTTGTGATAATGTTTGCGCATCTCCCCCAGCGTCCTAGGCGGCGCGACGATGACGAGCGAATCGAAATCGTTCTTCAACGCACGCGTCTTGAGCAGCTCGGCCGCGTCGGCCGCGAACCGGTCTTCCTCGATCTGATGGAAATCGGTGGGTTCGACCGAGCTCTGCGCGGCACCCTGCGGGGACGAGGCGCGGCCGGCCGAGTCGGTCGCCTGGTCACGCGTCGCGGGGTTCTCCTGCTCGACCGCCTCTTCGACGACGAGGTTCGGAAAGGCGGCATCGCCCTCATTGCGCAGGAACAGCATCTTGCGGCCATCGGCGACCATGACGACGGACTTGTGCGGAAGATCCACGGGCTTTCTCCTCTTTGATCTGTGCCTCTGCCCTCCCCAACGTCCCGCAGGCGCACCGGGTTGCGCGCGCTTGCCGGCCTCGGCATAGCCTAGCGCCATGCATGATATCCGTCTGATCCGTGAAAACCCCGCCGCGTTCGACGCAGCTCTCGCCCGCCGCGGCGCTGCCCCCGCCAGCGATCGGCTCGTCGCCCTCGACGAGCGCCGCCGTACGACGATCGCCGAAGCGCAGGCCGCGCAGACCCGCCGCAACGAGCTGTCCAAGGCGATCGGCCAGGCCAAGGCGCAGAAGGACGAACCGCGCGCGCAGGCGTTGATGGCGGAAGTTGCCGCGCTGAAGGCCGCGCTGCCGACGCTCGAGGCCGACGAGGCGGCGCTGACCGCCGAGCTCGATGCGGCGCTCGCGGCGATCCCCAATCTGCCCGCATCGGACGTCCCTGCGGGCGTCGACGAGAGCGGGAATGTGCTCGTCCATGCACGCGGGACGAAGCCCGACTTCGCCTTCGCCCCGCGCGAGCATGACGTCGTCGGCCCGGCGATCGGGCTCGATTTCGAGACGGGCGTTGCGATGTCCGGTGCGCGTTTCACGCTGGTCCGCGGCCCCGCCGCCCGGCTGCAACGCGCGCTCGGTCAGTTCATGCTCGACCGGCTGACGCGCGATCACGGTTTCGAGGAAGTCGCGCCGCCGCTGCTGGTGCGCGACGAGGCGGTGTTCGGCACGGGCCAGCTGCCCAAGTTTGCCGAGGACCTGTTCCGCACCACCGACGGCCGCTGGCTGATCCCGACCGCAGAGGTCAGCCTGACCAACATCGTGCGCGAACGGATCCTGACCGACGGCGAACTGCCGCTCCGCTTTGCGGCGCTGACGCCGTGTTTCCGCTCGGAGGCCGGGTCGGCCGGTCGCGACACCCGCGGCTATATCCGCCAGCACCAGTTCGACAAGGTCGAGATGGTCGCGATCGTCACGCCGGATGAGTCGGAGGCCGAGCACGAGCGGATGACGCAGTGCGCCGAGGGCGTGCTCGACGCGTTGCAGCTTCCGTTCAGGCGGATGCTCCTATGCGGTGGCGATATGGGCTTCACCGCGGCGCGCACCTATGATCTGGAAGTCTGGCTCCCCGGCCAGGCGCAGTATCGCGAGATCTCCAGCATCTCGACCTGTACCGATTTCCAGGCGCGTCGCATGAACGCGCGCTATCGCCCCGAGGGGGAGAAGGCGACTCGGTTCGTCCACACGCTCAACGGTTCCAGCCTCGCGGTCGGTCGCACGCTCGTCGCGGTGATCGAGAATTATCAGCAGGCGGATGGCGCGGTCGCGGTACCAACCGCGCTCCAGCCCTATCTGGGCGGCCTCACCCTGCTCGAGCCCGCTGCCTGATGCGGATCCTGCTGACCAATGACGACGGTTATCATGCGCGCGGGCTGAAGGTGCTCGAGGCGATCGCCGCGACGCTGTCCGACGATGTCTGGGTGGTGGCGCCGGCGGAGGAACAGTCGGGCGCGGGCCATTCGCTGACGCTGTCGCGACCGCTGCGCGTGCGCAAGTTCGCCGAGAAGCGCTATGCCGTCGCTGGCACGCCGACCGATGCGGTGATGATGGCGCTTGCCCGCATCATGAAGGACAGCCCCCCCGACCTAATCCTCTCGGGGGTCAATCGCGGCGCCAACCTCGCCGAGGACGTGACCTATTCGGGCACCGTCTCCGCCGCGATGGAGGGTGCGCTGGCCGGGGTCCGGTCGATCGCGCTGAGCCAGGTCTATAGCCGCGAAGGCATGGGCGATTCGGTCCCGTTCGAGGTCGCCGCCGCCTGGGGCGAACGCGTCCTGCGCCCGCTGCTCGACGCGCCGCTCGCCCCCCGGACGCTCGTCAACGTCAACTTCCCCGTCGGTGCGGCCGATGCGGTGCGCGGCATTCGCGTCGTCGGCCAGGGCCTGCGCGACTATGGCCGGTTGCAGATCGTCACCAACACCGACCCGCGCGGCTATGAGTATCACTGGTTCGCGCTGAGCGGCGCGGTCGAGACGCCGCTTCACTCGACCGATCTGGAGGCGATTGCGGACGGCTATATTTCGGTCACACCGCTGCATCTCGATCTGACGCATGCCGAGTCGCTGGACATGCTGGGACGCGCCTACGCGTGACGCGCGCCGCCGCGATCCTGGGCGCGGCGCTGGCTCTCGCCGGGTGCATCCCGAGCGTCGACACGCCGGTCCGGTCCGACCGCGGGCCGCCGCCACAGTCGCTCGAACGGATCCAGCGCCTCCCACCCGCCGACCCGCAGGACCGCTCCGCGAACGACGCGCGCGATCGCAGCATCGCCGCCCGATCCGACACCTATGACGCTCCGCCGCGTCGGCGCACCTATCCGCGCCGCGTGGAGCGGCAGGACGCCAGCCCTGCCCCCTCACCCGTCCGGCGCGCCGATCGCACCCCCGTGCCCGTCTCGACGCTGCCGGCGCCGCGCCCCGCCTGGGAGGAGCGCCCGGTCGCAGCGGATGCGCAACGCGTCGATCAATCACTCTATACGGTCCGCCCCGGCGATACGCTGCTCGCCATCGCCGAACGCTCGGGGGCGAGCAGCGAGGCGATCGCACGCGCCAACGCGATCGAACCGCCCTTCACGATCCAGGCGGGACAGCGACTGACCATCCCGGCAGGCCGCTATCACCTGGTCCGGCGCGGCGAGACCGGAATCGCGATCGCCCGCGCCTATGGGGTCGCCTGGTCGCGCATCGTCACCGTCAACGCGCTGCTCGAACCCTATGTGCTGCGTGCGGGCCAGCGCATCGTCATCCCCGACACCGAAGGCGGCACCAGCCTTGCCGATCGGGCGGCGGCGTTCACGCTCGACGTCGACGACATCCTGACCGGCGGCGAGCCTGCGCTTGCGAGCAACCAGGCGCCGGTCCGCCCGACCCCGACCCCGCGACGCGTCCTGCCGCCAAGCGCGGTCGTCACCGCCCCGGTACGGCTCGCGGGCGGCGGTTTCCTCTGGCCGGTCGATGGCCGCGTCGTGAAGCGGTTCGGTCACGGCGCCAGCGGCGAACGCAACGACGGCATCAAGATCGCCATTCCCGTTTCGACCCCGATCCGCGCCACCGCCGACGGCGTCGTCGCCTATGTCGGCGACGGCATTGCCGCGCTTGGCGGGCTGGTGATCGTCAAGCATGGCGGCGGCTGGACCAGCGTCTATGGCCATGCCTCGAAACTCCTGGTCCAGCGCGGCCAGAGCGTGAAGCGCGGCCAGACGATCGCGCTCTCAGGCGACACCGGATTCGCCGACCGGCCCGAACTCCATTTCGAACTCCGCAAGGGCCGCACCCCGGTCGACCCGTCGTCGCAACTGCCGCGGATGTAATCGGCGCGTACGTTGCCACGGACTTACCGTGCCAAAATCCGTCATCCTGACGAAAGTCAGGATCCAGAGCCATGAGCGCCAGGACCTGTAACCCTGGATCCTGACTTTCGTCAGGATGACGGTTGAGAATGCGATGACGTCGGGCCGTGACGACGACCGCGCAGCCGGGATGACGGACCGCACAACCGCTGCTAGTGGCTCCTCCATGACCTACCAGTCCGACCTGCTCACCACGCTGACCGCGCGCGGTTATGTCCACCAGATGACCGACGCCGCCGCGCTCGACGCGCTCGCGGGCAAGCAGGTCGTACCTGGCTATATCGGCTTCGACCCGACCGCGCCGTCGCTGCACGTCGGCAGCCTCGTCCAAATCATGCTGCTCCGCCGGCTTCAGCAGACCGGCCACAAGCCAATCGTCCTGATGGGCGGCGGCACCGGCAAAATCGGCGATCCGAGCTTCAAGGACGAGGCGCGCAAGCTGCTCGGCGAAGACGGCATCAAGGCCAACGTTGCCTCGATCCGCCGCATCTTCGAACGCTTCCTGACGTTCGGCGACGGCCCCACGGACGCGGTGATGCTCGACAATGCCGAGTGGCTCGACGCGCTCGAATATATCCCGTTCCTGCGCGACGTCGGCCAGCATTTCTCGGTCAACCGGATGCTCGCCTTCGATTCGGTGAAGCTCCGCCTCGACCGCGAACAGTCGCTGAGCTTCCTCGAATTCAACTACATGATCCTCCAGGCCTACGACTTTCTCGAACTGTCGCGCCGCGCCGGATGCCGGCTGCAGATGGGCGGCTCGGACCAGTGGGGCAACATCGTCAACGGCATCGAGCTCTCGCGCCGGATGGACAGCACCGAAGTGTACGGCGTCACCACCCCGCTGATCACGACCGCGGACGGCGGCAAGATGGGCAAGACGATGTCGGGCGCGGTCTGGCTGCACGAGGATCAGCTGCCGCATTTCGATTACTGGCAGTTCTGGCGCAACACCGACGACCGCGACGTCGGCCGGTTCCTGCGGCTGTTCACCGACCTGCCGCTCGACGAGATCGCGCGTCTCGAGGCGCTCGAAGGCGCGGAGATCAACGCCGCGAAGGTCGTGCTCGCCAACGAGGCAACCGCGATGTGCCGCGGCCGCGACGCCGCCGAGCAGGCGGCCGAGACCGCGCGCAAGACCTTCGCGGAAGGCGCGTCGGGCGACGCCCTGCCGAGCCTGACCTGCACCGGGACCGGCATCGGCGTCGTCGAGGCGCTGGTCGGGCTCGGCTTCGTCGCATCGAATGGCGAGGCGCGACGCAAGATCGGCGAAGGCGCGGTACGCGTCGACGGCGAACCGCTGCGCGACCCCGCCGCCACGATCCCCGTCGCCGCGCCGGTCCGCCTCAGCCTCGGCAAGAAGCGTCACGGAATGCTGCTGCCCGGCTGACCCGCCGGACCGGCACGGTCATGAACACTGCGTTAGGGATGCTTGGTGGCACGGGCTTCATGATGTCGGCCTAGCCCTCGACCGGGGCACAGCGGGGACTGACCAATGCCGAACCAAGCGACGTCTAGGCACGAGACGCGGTCTGAGCCGCGCGACGAAGTGATGCACCGCACGCGTGCGGCAGACAGCGCAGGCACCGAATTGAGGCTTACGTTGGTCAACGTCTCGCCAAGCGGCCTCATGGCGCGTTGCGACGGCGATCTGGACGCCGGCGAGCGGCTCCACGTCCGCATGCCGATCGTCGGTGACATCCTTGCGCACGTCCGCTGGTCGCTCGGCGGACGGATCGGCTGCGCGTTCGACCGGACGATCCCGCCCAAGGCCTATTACGGCATGCTCGCGGCGATGCTCCGGACCGGCTGACCGGACCGCCCGTCAGCCCGATCGCAGCAACGCGACCCCGGCATCGCGGTCGAACAGGTACAGCGCGGTGCGTGCCGCCTGCCCCCGCGGTCCCTCCAGCCCGCCGTCGCGATCGATCAGCAGCCGCGCATCGTCATGCGCGCATTGCAGCAGGTCGGCCATCATGTCGGGCGTCGCGAGCCGGAACGCCATCTCGCCCGACTGCTTCGTGCCGAGCAGTTCGCCCGCGCCGCGCAACCGCAGATCCTCCTCGGCGATCCGGAACCCGTCATTGGTCTCGCGCATCAAAGCCAGCCGCGCGCGCGACGTCTCGCTGAGCGAGCTCCCACGCATCAGCAGGCAGATCGACCGCCCGCTCCCGCGCCCGACCCGACCGCGCAGCTGGTGGAGCTGCGCCAGGCCGAAGCGGTCGGCATGCTCGATCACGATCAGCGTCGCATTGGGCACGTCGACGCCGACCTCGATCACCGTCGTAGCGACCAGCACGGCGGTGCGCGCGGCGGAGAATTCGGCCATCACCGCGTCCTTCTCGGCGGGCTTCATCCGGCCATGGACGAGCGCCACCTTGTCGCCGAACCGCGCACGCAGCGTCTCCGCGCGCATCTCCGCGGCCGCGAGGTCGCTCTTCTCGCTCTCCTCGACCAGCGGACACACCCAATAGGCCTGCCCGCCGTCGGCGAGATGCCGGCCGAGCGCATTGACCACGTCGTCGAGCCGATCCTCCGAAATCACCCGTGTCTCGATCGGCTGGCGGCCCGGCGGCATCTCGTCGAGCCGGCTGACGTCCATTTCGCCATATTGCGCCAGCGTCAGCGTGCGCGGGATCGGCGTCGCGGTCATCGCCAGCAGATGCGGCGGCGCGATCCCCTTGGCCTGGAGCGTCATCCGTTGCGCGACGCCGAACCGATGCTGCTCGTCGACCACCACCAGCGCAAGGTCCTTATAGGCGACCGCATCCTGGAAGATCGCGTGCGTGCCGACGAGGATATCGATCTCGCCGCTCGCCAGCGCCATCAGCGTCGCCTCTCGCACGCGCCCCTTGTCGCGCCCGGTCAGCACGCCGACCTCGATCGGCAGCCCGGCGAGCGTCTTCCTGAGCGTCTCGTAATGCTGGCGCGCGAGAATCTCGGTTGGTGCGAGCATCGCCGCCTGCGCCCCCGCCTCGACCGCGATCAGCATCGCCATCGCCGCGACCAAAGTCTTGCCGGAGCCGACATCACCCTGCAGCAGCCGCAGCATCGGCGCGGTCTGCGCAAGATCACCCTCGATCTCCCCCACCGTCCGCGATTGCGCGCCGGTCAGCGTGTAGGGCAGCTTTAGCATGCCCCGCAGCCGCCCGTCGCCATGCAGCGCACGCCCCCGCCGCTTGCGGGTATCAGCCCGGACGAGCGTCATCGCGAGCTGGTTGGCGAACACCTCGTCATAGGCCAGCCGCTCGCGCGCCTTGGCATCCGACGGGTCGGCGTGGATCCGCGCGAGCGATTCGTGCCAGCCCGGCCATTCGCGTTTCGCCTTCAGCCCCGGCTCGATCCACTCGGCCAGATCGGGCGCCCGCGCGACCGCCTGCGTCGTCAGCGCCGCCAGCCGCCGCGATGTCAGCCCCTCCGACAGCGGATAGATCGGCTCGCGCTCGCGCAACTCCTCGTCCTGCTCGACGATATCGGGATGGACGATCTGCAGTTCCTGGCCATATTCGTCGAGCCGCCCCGACACGCGCTTCGCCTCGCCGATCGGGAGGAGCTTCTTCGCCCAGCCCGAACTGCCGCCGAAAAAGACGAGGCTGACATAGTTGCCATGCTCGTCGGTCGCCTGCACCCGCGTCGGGCCACGCCCCGCGCTGACGCGATACTCGCGCGCGGTCAGCGTGATGACGATGATCCGCCCGGCATCGCTCGACATCAGCTCGGTGCGGGGCACCCGATCGACATAGCCGGTCGGCAGATGGAAGGCGACGTCGACGACACGCGCGAGCCCGAGCCGGTCGAGCGGCTTGGCGAGCGCAGGCCCCACCCCTTTCAGGACGAGGGTTTCGGCGAACAGCGGATTGAGGATTTCGGGTCGCATGACTATCTGCCCCCTATAGCCCAGCCGACGCCCGCCGCCAGCGGGTCGCCGGTCAATCGGCGTTGGAGATATGATGGACCACGAAACCCGCCTCAAGCGCCTCGGCTTCCGCAGCTCGCACCGCGGCACGCGCGAAGCCGACATGATGATCGGCGGCTTCTTCGAAACCTATGGCCGCAGCTGGACGCCCGAGCAGCTCGACTGGTTCGAGGCACTGCTCGAACAGCAGGACGTCGACATCATGGGCTGGGCGATCGGCTCGATTCCCTGCCCGCCCGAATGGGACGGCCCGATGATGCAGGCGATGCGCGACATCAACTACGTCACGGTCGTGAAGTAACGCCGAGACACTGTTCCCCGGCAAAGGCCGGGGCCCAGTTGGGGGACGTCAATGATTGACGTCAAAACCTGTTTTACGATTGCCTTCCCAACTGGGCCCCGGCCTTCGCCGGGGAACGAGAAGCGAATATGCCAGATCTGAACACGATCCTCTCCGCGACCACCCCGCTCACCTTGTCGGGCGTGCCATCGGGGTTCCAGCCGTCGCTGCTCGCCGACCTCGCCCGCGCCGCGAAGACGCGCGCGGTGTTCATCGCGCCCGATGATGCGGCGATGCGCGCGATCGCCTCGACCGCGGCCTATTTCGCGCCCGATCTCGAAGTGCTGAGCTTCCCCGCCTGGGATTGCCTTCCCTACGACCGCGCCTCGCCGACCCTGCGGATCATGGCCGAGCGAGTCGCCGCGCTGCACCGCCTGCAGGCCAAGCCCAAGGGCCCGCAACTCCTGCTCACCACGGTCAACGCGGCGACCCAGCGCGTCCTGACCCCGTTCCGCGTCCGCCAGCTCGTCGCCCGCCTCGCGCCCGGCGAACGGATCGGCCGTGATACGCTCGCCACGTTGCTTCAGGCGAACGGCTATGTCCGCACCGACACCGTCCACGACCAGGGCGAATATGCGGTCCGCGGCGGGATCGTCGATCTCTACCCGTCGGGCGAGGACCATGCGCTGCGCCTCGACTTCTTCGGCGACGAGATCGAGAGCGTCCGCACCTTCGACGCCGCCGACCAGCGCACCACCGGCCGGATCGACGGCTTCGTCCTGCTCCCCGCCTCCGAAGCCTTGCTCGACGAGGAGTCGATCAAGCGCTTCCGCACGCGCTACCGCGACGCGTTCGGCGCGACCGCGACGGGCGATCCGATGTATCAGGCGATCTCGGACGGCCGCCGCATCGCCGGCATGGAGCATTGGCTGCCGCTGTTCGAGGACAAGATGGCGACGCTGTTCGACCATCTCGGCGGTGACGACGTCGTCGTCCGCGACAGCGGGGTCGGCGCCGCGGCGGAGAGCCGGTTCGAATCGATCACCGATTACTATGCGAATCGCCGGCGCGCCGAAGCCGCGCAGCCCGGCAGCTATCGCCCGCTGGGTGCGACCGCGCTCTATCTCGACGCGCCGCACTGGTCCGTCGCGCTCGACGCCGCCACCGCGCATGTCGTCACGCCTTTTCACGAGCCGACCAGCGCCACCGTGCTCGACTTCGACGTCGACGGCCCGCGCGATTTCGGCCCCGAACGCGCCGCACAGGCGAACATCTACGAAGCCGTCGCCGATCACGTCGAGAAACTACGCAAGCAGGGCCGCAAGCCGATCCTCGCCAGCTACTCGATCGGCGCACGCGAACGTCTGGGAAGCCTGCTCGCCGATCACGGACTGAAAGGCGGCAAGCACGCCGAAACCTGGCAGGAGGCGCTCGGCGTCGCGGATACCGCGAAAAGCTTCGGCGTCGCGCTGGTCGTCCTCCCGCTCGACCACGGCTTCACCGCGCCCGGTGTCGCCGTCCTCACCGAGCAGGACATGCTCGGCGACCGCCTCGTCCACCGCAAGAAGCGCAAGAAATCCGCCGACGCGTTCCTCGCCGAACTGGCGACGCTGACGCCCGGCGATCTCGTCGTCCATACCGAACACGGCATCGGCCGGTACGAGGGGCTGACCTCGATCCCCGTCGGCCAGAGCCCGCACGACTGCGTCGCACTGAGCTATGCCGGCGGCGACAAGCTCTACGTGCCGGTCGAGAATATCGACGTCCTCTCGCGCTACGGCTCGTCGGAGGAAGGCGCATCGCTCGACAAGCTGGGCGGCGAAGGCTGGCAGCGTCGCAAGTCGAAGATGAAGGAGCGGATCTGCGAGATTGCGGGCGAGCTCATCGCGACCGCCGCCGAGCGCGCGCTCCATCCCGGCGACGTGCTCGAACCCGACGCCAGCGGCTATCCCAGCTTCGTCGATCGCTTCCCCTATGAGGAGACCGAGGATCAGGACCGCGCGATCGAGGAGGTTCTCGCCGATCTGTCCGCGGGCAAGCCGATGGACCGGCTCGTCGTCGGCGATGTCGGCTTCGGCAAGACCGAGGTCGCGCTGCGCGCCGCGTTCGTCGCGGCGATGGGCGGCAAGCAGGTCGCGATCGTCTGCCCGACGACATTGCTCGCGCGCCAGCATTACAACAACTTCGTCAGCCGGTTCGAAGGCTTCCCGATGAACATGGGCCGCCTCTCGCGGCTCGTCACCGCGAGCGAGGCGAAGGCGACCAAGGAGGGGCTGGCGAACGGCACGATCGACGTCGTCATCGGCACGCACGCGCTGCTGGCGAAGAATATCGACTTCAAGCGGCTGGGCCTTGTCGTCGTCGACGAGGAGCAGCGGTTCGGCGTCACGCACAAGGAGCGGCTGAAGGCGCTCCGGGCCGACGTCCACATGCTGACGCTGACCGCGACGCCGATCCCGCGCACGCTGCAGATGGCGATGTCGGGCATCCGCGAGCTGTCGGTGATCCAGACCCCGCCGGTCGATCGCCTCGCGGTGCGCACCTACATCATGCCGTTCGACCCCGTCGTCCTGCGCGAGGCGCTGCTGCGCGAACATTATCGCGGCGGGCAGAGCTTCGTCGTCACCCCGCGCGTCGCCGACCTGCCCGAGATCGAGGAGTTCCTGCGCGAACAGGTGCCCGAGATCCGTTTCGTCGTCGCGCACGGCCAGATGTCGCCGACCGAGGTCGAGGAGCGCATGTCCGCCTTCTACGACAAAAAGTTCGAGGTGCTGGTCTCGACCACGATCATCGAGAGCGGAATCGACATCGCGTCCGCCAACACGATGATCGTCCACCGCGCCGACCGCTTCGGCCTCGCCCAGCTATACCAGCTACGCGGGCGCGTCGGCCGCTCGAAGACGCGCGCCTATGCCTATCTGGTCACCCCGCCCGAGCGGCAGATGACAGTGACCGCCGAGAAGCGGCTGAAGGTGCTGTCCGATCTCGATTCGCTCGGCGCCGGGTTCCAGCTGGCGAGCCACGATCTCGATATCCGCGGGGCCGGCAACATGCTCGGCGACGAGCAGACCGGGCACATCAAGGAGGTCGGCTTCGAACTCTACCAGGCGATGCTCGAGGAGGCGATCATGGACGCCAAGTCCGGCGGTCTCGCCTCCGCACGCCCGAAGGACTTCTCGCCGCAGATCACGGTCGACGCACCGATCCTCATCCCCGAGGAGTATGTCCCCGATCTAGACCTCCGCATGGGGCTGTATCGCCGCCTGAACGAGCTCGAGGAGGGTCAGGAGATCGAGGCGTTCGCCGCCGAGATGATCGATCGCTTCGGCCCGCTGCCCGACGCGACCGAGAACCTGATCAAGGTCATCGAGATAAAGCTGAACGCGAAACGTGCCTGCGTGTCGAAGATCGACGTCGGTCCGCGCGGCGTGCTCGTGTCGTTCCACAACGACACCCCGCCCAATATCGACAAGCTGCTCGCCTATGTCGAACGGCTCAACGGCGTCGCGCGGCTGCGGCCCGACAGCAAGCTGGTGCTCCAGCGCGCCTGGGGCGATCCCAAGGCACGGCTGCACGGCGCGCTGCAATTGTCGAAGGGGCTGGCAAAGGCGGCGGGCTGAGCGCCGCCGCGCTCAGCTGCTGTGATCGGCGACGATCTTCCATGCGTCGCCGCGCCGCTCGAACAGCAAGGTCGTCATCCCCGTCTCGGTCGAGGTCGCGCCGGTCAGCGTCCAGCGCGCGACCAGCAGGGCGTGGGTCGGATCGATCCCGCGCAGCTCGGCCGGGACGAAGCTCAGCTGCCCCCGGGTATTGCCACCGCCCGTGAAGCTCGGCGCATAGCGCGCTGTTATCGCGGCCTTTCCGCGTACCAGACCCTTGGGCGTCACGAAGACCGCATCCTCGGCATAGACCGCGACGAACCGGGCGAGGTCGCCCGCATTCCACCCCGCCGCGCTCGCCGCCATCGCCTCCCGGATCGCCACCGACGCGGGTGCCCGGTCGGGCGCGGCCAGTACGGGCGTGACGGCCGTCGCTGCGGCAACCGCGACGATCATCGCGGATCCTGCCCGGCTCATGTCCGGGTCACCAGTTCGAGCAAGGCCGCGTCGCCGACCGGTTCGGACAGCAGGAAGCCCTGATACAGGCTGGCCCCGCACGCCGCGAGCAGCTCCAGCTGCTCGCGTGTCTCGACCCCCTCGGCGATCACGGACAGGCCCAGCGACCGCGCCATCGTGATTGCGCCGGCGACGACGACCCGGTCGCGCGGGCTGCCGCCAATGTCGTGGACCAGCGCCTTGTCGATCTTCACATAATCGAGCGGCAGGTCCTTGAGATAAGCGAGGCTCGAATAGCCCGTGCCGAAATCGTCGATCGCGACGCGGCACCCCGCCCCGCGCAATTCGGTGAGCAGCGTCGACGCGCTGGCGAGATCCGCGATCAGCCCGGTCTCGGTGATCTCCACGGTCAGGCGCCCGCGCGGAAAGCCGCTATCGTCGACCCGCGCGAGGAACAGCGTGGCGAAGCCGGGCCGCGCGATATCCGCCGCGGTGAGGTTGAGCGACACGCGCAGCGTCGCCAGCGCCTCGGGCCATGCCAGCGCGCGTGCCAGGACCAGCCGCTGGATATGGTCGGACAGCGCGATCCCCAGATCGGCGCGGTCCGCGGCCGCAAACAGCGCATCCGCGCCCAGCGGCCCGAGCTTGCGGTGATCCCAGCGCGCGAGCGCCTCGACGCCCGTGATCCGTCCGCTCGCAATCTCGACCTGCGGCTGGAAGCGGATGTCGATCTCGTCGAGCTCGATCGCGTGGTGCAGGTCGATCGCCAGCGCATCGAGCGACATGTCGTGCGCCGCCGATGCGATCTGCAGCATCGCGCCGTCGCTGGTCTTGGCCTTGGCGAGCGCACCGAACGCGCGCCGCATCAGAGTCGCGGCACCGTCCGCCGGATCGCTGGGATCCCCCGGCTGGTGGCTCGCGACACCGAACCGGCAGCCGAGCACCGCCAGCGCGTTGGCGACCGCGAACGGCCGCGCCAGCGCCTCGTCGAGCGCGGCGATCAGCGCGGCGATGTCCGCGGCCCCGGCCCCGACCACGAGCGCGAGATCCGCGCCGCCGAGACGCGCGACGCGCGCCGCGCCCGCCATCGCCTCGGCCGCGACCGCCTCCGCCCGCTCGACGGCGACCTCGATCAGCGAATCGACCGCGGGCCGACCATGCGCGGCGTTGACGATGTCGAGCCGCGACAGCGAGACGAGCACGACGGAAACCGGCTGTGCGTCGCCGATCCGCGCCGCGATCCACTGCTGCGCCAGGTTCGGATCGCGGCCGAAGCGTGCGCCGGCCATCGCGTCGCGGCGGTCGACGATGCCCGGCCTGCCTGGCGCGCGCGTCACATGACGCGCCGCGAAGCGCAGCGACTGGATCAGTTCGCCGTCGCTCGCCGGATCGATCAGGAAATGCGTAGCCCCCAGCTCGAACACGCGGTCGAGCGCCGTACAGTCGCGGCGCGACAGCACGAACAGCAGCGCCCCGCCATCCTCGGCGACCCGGGGGGCGATCGTCTGCGCCGCCGCCAGCCCCTGCGCGATCGCCCCGCGCGCATCGATCAGCACGACCGGTGCGCCGCTTTCGACATAGGCCGGGTCGATACCGCTGGCGGTTGCAGTGACCACCGCATCCCAGCCGCAAGCCACCGCAATATCAGCGATCTCCGCGAAGTGACGGAACGAGCATGCGAACAGCATCGTTCTGTTCAGCATGTCCTTTGTATCCAGTGTGGCCGGTGTCATCGCCGACAACCTAGCCACCCCATCGCCCGTCGCCAATCCTGGAACGCACTTGCCGCTCGACACTGCACCACCTAGCTCTGTTGCTATGGCGTCTCACTCCCCTTCGAGCCACTCCGCAACCGTCGATCGTCCGCTGGTCGATCGGCATCAGCGGACGATCAAATATCTGCGGATATCGGTCACCGACCGCTGCGATCTGCGGTGCCGCTATTGCATGTCCGAGGCGATGACCTTCCTGCCGCGCGCCAAGCTGTTGAGCCTCGAAGAGATCGCGATCATCGCCGAGCGGTTCATCGCGCGCGGCGTGACCAAGATCCGCCTATCGGGCGGCGAGCCGCTCGTCCGCCGCGACGTCGGCGATCTCGTCAAGCGACTGGGTGGCAATCTCGGCCGCGGGCTTGAGGAGCTGACGATGACCACCAACGGCACGCGGCTGGCGGAGCATGCGCCGGCGATGGTCGATGCGGGCATCCGACGCGTCAATGTCAGCATGGACAGCCGCGATCCCGAAAGATTCCGCTACATCACCCGGCACGGCGACGTCGCGCAGGTGATCGGCGGCATCATGGCAGCGCGCGATGCGGGGCTCGCGATCAAGATCAATATGGTCGCGCTCAAGGGCTTCAACGAGGACGAGATCGCACCGATGCTCGCCTGGTGCCGCGACGAGGGCTTCGACCTGTCCCTGATCGAGACGATGCCGCTCGGCGCGATCGACGAGGATCGCACCGATCGCTTCCTCCCGCTAACCGGCGTGTTCCGCGATCTCGAGACCCGGTTCCGGCTCGAACGGGACGCGTACAAGACCGGCGGGCCGGCACGCTACTGGAACGTCGACGGTACCGGGACGCGTCTTGGGCTCATCTCGCCGCTGACCGCCAATTTCTGCGAAGGCTGCAACCGCGTCCGCCTCACCACCGAGGGCAAACTGTATCTGTGCCTCGGGCATGACGATCAGGTCGACCTCAAGGGTGCGCTGCGCGACGGCGGCATCGCCGGGCTCGACGAGGCGATCGACGCTGGCCTCTACGCCAAACCCAAGCGGCACGACTTCCGCATCGGCGAGGGCGAGGGCCCCGCTGTCGCGCGTCACATGAGCGTCACCGGCGGGTGACCGACTATGTCCGCCGGGCGCTGGTAGCCTCCGCCACCCCGCCGGCACAGGCCGCCGCCGCCCAGCTTGCCGATCTGGGCGACTGGGTCGAGCCCGAGGAGGCGGATGTCGTCATCGCGCTCGGCGGTGACGGGTTCATGTTGCAGACGCTCCATGCGATGCTCGAACGGCGCAAGCCCGCGGTCCCGGTCTTCGGAATGAACCTGGGTACCGTCGGCTTCCTGATGAACGAGTGGCGGCATCACGGCCTCGAAGACCGGCTTTCGCGCGCCAAGCCCTTCAAGGTCACGCCGCTCAGCATGACCGCGACCGGGCTCGACGGACGCACCCTCACCCTCCCCGCGATCAACGAGGTCTCGCTGCTTCGCGAGACGCGTCAGACCGCCAAGCTCGAGGTGACGGTCAACGACCGCGTCGTGCTCGCCGAACTGGCCTGTGACGGCATCCTCGTCGCGACCCCCGCGGGATCGACCGCCTACAACCTGTCCGCGCAGGGCCCGATCCTGCCGCTCGGTTCGGGCATGGTCGCGCTGACGCCGATCAGCCCGTTCCGCCCGCGGCGCTGGCGCGGTGCGATCCTGCCCGACAAGGCCCGGATCGGCATCCGCGTGCTCGACCCCGGCAAGCGCCCCGTCTCCGCGGTCGCCGACCAGCGCGAGATCCGCGACGTGGCACAGGTCGACATCTGCATGGACCGTGCACGCGAGCTTACCCTGCTCTTCGATCCCGAGCACGCGCTCGACGACCGCATCACGATGGAACAGTTCGCAGCATAGCCCCGACCCCGGCGCAATTTGTTGCGGAAATCGACAAAAACCGGGTTGCATCGTCCAACTGGCCGTTTATAGAGCCGCCTCCGGCAACGTTCCCTGATAGCTCAGCGGTAGAGCTCTCGACTGTTAATCGAGTGGCCGTAGGTTCGAATCCTACTCAGGGAGCCATTTTCAAGCCGCGAAATCTCGCTTCTGTCGAGACGTCCCGCGTCAGACCGCGGCAAGATCCCCCGATACACTATTTGCAATATAACCCTCGCGGCACGCATCCCGCGCGTCCGACCGGCGTTGACCCCTGACGACCAGAGCGATTGGGGCAGACGATGAAATCGGTGATTCTCCCGGGCGGCGAGACGGTGCCAGCCCTGGGCCAGGGAAGCTGGATGATGGGCGAGCGCGCCGATCGTCGCGAGGCCGAGACCGCAGCGTTGCGCGCAGGCGTCGAGTGCGGGATGACGCTGATCGACACGGCGGAGATGTATGGCGACGGCGCCGCCGAGACGCTGATCGGTGATGCGCTCCACGATGTCCGCGACACGCTGTTCCTCGTCAGCAAGGCCTATCCCCAAAACGCCTCGCGCGACCGCCTCACGGCCGCGTGTGAGGCGAGCCTTGGGCGGCTGAGGACCGACCGGCTCGACCTGTATCTGCTGCACTGGCGTGGGTCGGTACCGCTCGCCGAGACGGTCGAGGCGATGGAACGGCTCAAGACCGCGGGCAAGATCCGCCATTGGGGCGTCAGCAATCTCGATACCCAGGACATGGCCGAACTGCATGCGGCGGGCGGACAGGACTGCGCGACCGACCAGATCCTGTACAATTTGACGCGGCGTGGTCCCGAGCATGACCTCCTCCCCTGGCTCGACCGTCACGACATTCCCGTCATGGCCTATAGTCCGGTCGAACAGGGCCGGCTCCTCGCCGATCCGGCACTGGCGCGGATCGCGCGCGACATCGGCGCGACGCCCGCGCAGGTCGCGCTCGCCTGGGTGCTGCAACGTCCCGCGACGATTGCAATCCCGAAGGCCGCGAGCGTGGCGCATGTCAGCGAAAACCGGGCAGCCGCCGATCTCGTGCTGTCGGCCGAGGATCTTGCCGCGCTCGACACGGCGTTTCCCCGCCCGCGGTCGCCACAACCGCTCGAGATGCTCTGAGCGCGGCATGGCCGGCAGCACGCCCCCCAAGGCCTATCCGGCGACCCCCGACGGCCGCTATTTCGTCGTCCGCGGCCGATTGTGGCGGTGCGCGGATCCGTCGCTGCCCGAAGCCGATCGTGCCGAGTTGGTGCGGGCACTGATGGCGGCGCGACGCGCGGTCGGCTTGGCCCGACGTCGGGACGATGCCGACGCGGTCGCCGCTGCACGTGCTGACGTCGACGCGGCCAAGCATGCGCTGGGCGAACGCGGCCCGGTCTGGTGGCATGACGGGTCGCCCGACTATAATCGCCACATGGCCGCCAACACCCCCTATGCGGCATGGTTCGCGGGAATCTCGCCGTCGATCTGAGCCGATGCGGCGACTGGTACGTTGAACAGGGATGACAGTGAAGACCCTGCGAGCCCGGCTCGCGTCCGGCGCGATGCCGCTTGCACTCCTCCTGACGAACGGCGCCGCCGGTGCCCAGCCCGCCCAGACAGCGCCGAGACGCGCGGTGCCCCCTGCCAAGCCGAGCGCTGCAGCCGCTGCGATCGGCGGCGTCGTCATCAGCCGGCAGGCGGTGACGGACGCGACCGTCCGCGCGGTCTACACCAAGGCGAAGTGGCGGGCGCTCTGGTCGGATGCAGACGTCGCGGCGCTCAACACTGCGCTCGGCGACCGCAGCCGTCACGGGCTCGATCACGTCGCCTTCCTGCCCGACCTGCCCGCCGACGCGGCCCCGGCGGATATCGACGTCGCCCGCACGCGTGTCGCGCTCGCCTATGCCGGTGCACTGGCAAGGGGCCGTGTCGATCCGGCGACGCTGCATCAGGTCTATACCCTGCCGCGACCCAGCGTCGACCTCGCCACCGGGCTGGTCGCCGCGATCGCGCGGCACAAGGTCGACGACTGGCTTGAAAGCTTGGCGCCGCAGGATGCCGACTATCGCCTGCTGTCCGATGCCTATCGCGTCTTCAGCGAGAAGGCGCTCACCGCACCAGCCGGCCCCGCACCGCTCGAGGCGCCCGCCCAGACGGGCGCTGCCGCGCTGATCCGCGTCGGCACCCGCGATCCGCGCGTTGCGACGATCGTCGAACAGCTGGTCGAGAGCGGTTATCTCCTGACGCCCGGCCCCGGCCCCGTCACCGCGCCGACGCTGGCGCAATCCGCCTCGACCATCGCCGGCCTCCAGCCGGCCACCCCGTCTAGCGCCCCGGTCTATACGCAGGCAATCGCCGACGCGATGAAGGGGCTGCAGACCGATTACGGCATCGCCGCGGACGGGATCGTCGGGCCGGAGACTCTGAAGGTCCTCAATCTCGGACCAGGTGATCGCGCGCGCGCGCTCGCGGTGGCGCTGGAGCGGCGGCGCTGGCTCGAACGGACGCCCCCGGCGACGCGGATCGACGTCAACACCGCCGCCTCGCAACTGCGCTACTACCGCGATGGCGTGCTCGTCGATCAGCGCAAGGTGATCGTCGGCGAACCCGGTCGCGAGACGCCGGCCTTGTCCTCACCGATCTATCGCCTCGTCGCCAACCCGACCTGGACCGTGCCGAAGTCGATCCAGAACGGCGAGATGGCCAATGTCGACGACGCCTATCTGCAGGAGCACAACATGGTCCTGCGCGACGGCTGGATCGTCCAGCAGCCCGGCCCGAGCAATGCGCTCGGCCTCGTCAAGTTCGACATGGCGAACGACCAGGCGATCTATCTGCACGACACGTCCGCCCCCGGGCTGTTCGACCGCAGCCAGCGGCATCTGAGCCATGGCTGCGTCCGCGTCGAGGATGCGATCGGCTTCGCGCAGATGCTCGCCGACGACCAGGGCGTTACCGAGGCATGGCAGACCGCGCAGGCGTCGGGCGAGATGCAGTTTGTCCCGCTGCCGCGCCGCATCCCGGTGCGGCTGCTGTACGAGAATGTCTATGTCGGCGACGCCGGCAAGGTCGCCTTCCGTACCGAACCCTATGGCTGGAACGATCCCGTCGCCGAACAACTCGGTTTCGAGCGATCGGCGGCGCGGCGTGCCGAGGCCCGCGACATCGATATCGGCCCGTGAGCGTGAGGCGCGACTAGCCCCTGCGCGCGGCGATGTACCGCGTGACATTGCCGGTCAGCACGTCGAGCGGGACGTTGCCGCCAGCCAGCACCGCCTGGTTGAAGTCCCGCACGTCGAACCGGGTACCCAATTCGGCCTTGGCGCGGGTCCGCTGCGCGACGATCTCGGTCTGGCCGATCTTGTAGCCACAGGCCTGACCCGGCCAGGCGCAATAGCGCTCGACCTCGCTCACCGCGTTGCTCATCGGCAGTCCGGTCGCGGCGACGAATTCGCGCAACGCCTGCTCGCGCGTCCAGCCCATCGCATGGATCCCGGTGTCGACCACCAGCCGCACCGCGCGCCAAGACAGCCCCATGAAATAACCGAGCCGCCCCGCCGCATCGCCGTCATAGAGCCCGAGCTCGTCGGCGAGCTGTTCGGCGTAGAGCGCCCAGCCCTCGGTATAGGCGTTGAACGCCAGCACCGATCGGATCAGCGGCAGCTGCTGCGCATATTCCCCCTGCCAGACATGCCCGGGAATGCCCTCGTGGAACACCAGATCGGGGATCGTGACGCGGTTGTGGATCGTGGGATCGCCCAGATTCACCCAGATCTTGCCCGGGATCGATCCGTCGAGCGCGCCCGGCCCGCCATAGGCGGCGGGCGCCCCCGCCTCCTGCGCGAGCGGCATCCGCCGGATCTCGAGCCTGGCGGTCACCAGCGTGCGGAACGCCTTGGGCAGGCGCGGCCGGATCGCATCGATCCGGCCCTGCATATAGGCGACGATCTGCTTCCTACCGGCATCGTCGTTGGGGAAGGCGATGTCCGGCCGACGCTGCAATTCGGCCGCGCGCTCCGCCACGGTCCCCTTGGTCAGCCCGAAGCCCTTGAGGATCCTGTCCATCTGCGCCTGAAGCTCGACGAGCTGCGCACGCCCCAGCGCATGGATCTCCGCCGGGCTCCGTCGCGTCGTCGTCCCCGCACGCAGCCCCCAGCCATACCAGGCCGCGCCATGCGGGCGCGATCCCAGCCCGGCGACGTCAGTTGCGACCGCGCGCTGCGCGGTGAGTTCGGCGATCTGCCGCTCGAGCGCGGGGATGACCGCATCGCGGACGATCTGCGTAGAACGCCGGGTCCAGTCACCGGGGATCGCCTGCGTCTTGCGCGCGAGCGGCCCGATCAGTGGACCATCGACCGCTGCCGCCTCGGCCAGCGTGCGTCGCATCCCGGCCAGCGTCTTGTCGAGCAGGAAGCTGGGCGGCACCAAGCCCTGCTCGCGCGCGGTGCGCACCCTGCCCGTCTCGTCATCGAGCTGTTTCGCCATCGCCGCCACGCGCGCGAGATAGGCCTCGGCATCCGCCGCCGTGCGCAGCGGCTGATCGCCGTCGAGCAGCTGCGGCACGTCCAGCCACGCGCCGACATTCTGGATGACGGCATAGGGCGTGTTGCGCCAGTCGCCGATCGTCGCGACGCCGTAGGGCAGCGCCAATCCGTCCAGCGCGGTCTGGAACGCGCTCTGCGTCACGGCGATGCTGGTCAGCGTCGCCTGGTCGATCCCGTCGCGCGGCAACCGGCCGAGCGCAGCCAGCCCGTCGGTCAGGACGCGTCGCCGCGCGGCGATGCCCGCCGGCGACCGGTCGTCGAGCTGCCCCCGCAACGCCGCATGCGCGCCGGTGTCGAGGCCGAGCCCGGTCGCCTTGCCGGGATCGAGCGTCAGCAACTGCCACGCGAGCCGGTCGAGCAAGGTCGCCGCGTCGGCGGATGCCGGCGAGCGGCTGGCAGTCTGTGCGGAGACGGGTGCGGCGGCGAGCGTGGCCGCGATGCCGATAAGCGCGTCGCGGCGGCGGAACAGGGGTTGGTTCATCCGCGAAACATGGACTCGCCATCCGCCGCGGTCAAACGCGCCGCCCTGCCATCACGGTGGACAAACACCCGCCGCCGCCTAGAGGTCGGCGGGGAAAAGGGCTGAGGCACGTGACGATCGGACTGAAGGACATCGCTGCACGCGCCGGCGTCTCGATCGCGACGGTGTCGCGCGTCCTGTCGGGCAAGCCCGTCCGCCCCGCCTATCGCAGCCGCGTCGACGACGCGCTAGCCGCGCTCGACTATCGCCCCAATCTGGCGGCGCGGCGGCTGCGTTCGACGCGCGCGAGCGTGATCGGGCTGATCGTGCCCGATATCGGCAACCCCTTCTTCGTCGCCTTCGTCCAGGCGGTCGAGGGCTATGCCTGGCGCGAGGGGCTGCGCGTCATCCTGTGCAACAGTGGCGAGGATCCCGCGCGAGAACGCCACTACCTGCAGCTGCTCGAGGACGAGCGCGTATCGGGCATCATCCTCGCCCCGACCCGGGCCGGCGGCGTGGCCGACACCGCGACGCCGCTCGTGCTGGTCGATCGCGTCGAGGGAACGCCGCAGGTCGACAGCGTCAAGCTCGACAATGCCGGCGCGGCGGGCGCGCTGGTCGACGCGCTGCACGCATCCGGCTGTCGGCGGATCGTCGGCCTGTTCGGCGAGCGCGGCAGCACCGCGGTCGACCGCCGTCACGGCTATGCGGCGGCGCTCGACCGCCACGCGCTTCCAGCCCGGATCATCGACGTCCCGCACGAGCCCGCGGCGCGCGCGGCCTGCGTGCGGACCGCGCTCGCCGACACCGCCTGCGACGCGGTGCTGGTCGGCGACACGTTCCTGATGCTCGAGGCGGCGGTCGTGTTGCGCGCCCGACCCGATCCGCAGGCATCGCCCGTCCGGCTCGCAGGGTTCGACGACGCCGCCTGGCTGCGCCTGCTCGACGCCGCGCCGATCGTCGTCGAGCAGCCGGTCGACGAGATGGCGCATGCCGCGCTGGCGCTGCTCGTCGAACGGATGAGTGGTGCGCAGCGCGACGCTGTCCGGCTAGTCTTCAACGGGACGATCGTCAGCCCCGCCTGAGCTTCAGGCGGCGGCGGCGATCGCGGTGTGGCCGCGCGTCGGGCGGAACCGGCCGCTGCGCAGCGCGGTCTCGATATCCTCGAGGCTCGCGCCCGCGGTTTCCGGCACGAACAGCAGCACGAACACGAACGACGCCAGATTGACCCCGGCATAGACCCACATCGTTGAACCCAGCCCGATCGCATGGACCAGCGACAGCGCGGTGCCCGTGACGATCAGGTTGCTGCCCCACAGCATCGCCGCGTGCAGCGCGGTCGCGGGGCCGCGCATCGCCAGCGGAAACATCTCCGCACCCAGCAGCCAGCCGCACACCTGGATGCCACCCGAATTGAAGAGCATGAACGCCAGCAGGAAGCCGATCGTCAGCCAGCCCTGCCACCCGCCATGCGCGCCGCTGGCGAACATGATGCCAAGCCCGATCAGGCTGACGACCGATCCCGGGATCATCACCAGCATCAGCCGCCGTCGCCCGATCCGGTCGACGAACAGACAGCCGAGCAATGTCATCACCGCATAAACGATCGCGACGCCGAGGCTGGCGAGCAGCGCCGACTCCTTGCCGAAGCCGACCCCCGACAGGAAGGTCGGCGCATAATAGATCATCATCTCCAGCCCGCCGCACTGGGTGAAGAACGCGACGCCCAGCGCCGCGATCAGCGCAGGCCGTGCCCAGGCCTGGCGAATGCCGCGCCAGCCGCTATCGGCCGGATCCGCGTCGGTCGTCGCATCGCGGATCTGGGTGACTTCATGGCGAATCTCGCGGCGTGTGGTCCGCACGCGGCGCAGCACGTCGATCGCCGCGTGGATGCCGATATTCTCCGCGGCCCAGCGCGGGCTGCGCGGCATGAACGCCATCGCGACGAAGACGATCGCGGCGGGGATCGCGGCGACCGCGACCATCGTCCGCCAGCTCCAGACGTCGTGCAGGCCGAACCCGACGATGCTGGCGAGCAGGATGCCGACGCCGATGGCGACGTTGAACATCGTCACCAGATTGCCGCGACGATGCTGCGGCGCGAGTTCGGAGATGTACATCGGCACGACCTGGGTCGATCCGCCGACCGCCATGCCCAGGAACACCCGCGCGGTGATCAGCGCGCCGACGCTCGGCGCCATCGCACAGGCGATCGCACCCAGCGTGAACAGCGCGCTGACCCCCATCACCGACAGCTTGCGGCCGATCCGTTCGGACAGCCAGCTCGTCGCCAGCGCACCGATCACCGCGCCCGCCAGGATCGCCGCGGTGACGATCTCCTGCATGCGGTGATCCAGCCCGAACTCGTCGGTGATCGACAGCAGCGCCCCCGATATGATCCCCGTGTCATAGCCATAGAGCGCCCCGCATACCGCGGCGACGAACGCTGCGGTTCGCAGCACCCGGCCGCCATTGGCATAGGGTTCGGGAATTCTCGGCTCGTTGCGCGCCGTCAGGCTGCGCCGCGTCAGGGATGGGGCGATGCTGTGATCTGTCAAAACGTGGAGGACTCCGTGGTTGTCGAAAGGCTGTTCAGCGGGGGCGCAGCGCGAAGCGGCGACGCCAGGACGGCAGGCGGATCTGCTCGCGCGCCCAGGTCAGCAGACCGGCGCCGATGATGACGGCGATGCCGGCAAAGGTCGGCAGGTCGACGCTCTGGTGAAACACGGTGTAACTGAGCGCGACCGCCCAGATCATCTGGCTGTATTGCGGTGGTGCGATCCGGCTGACCGCGACGCGTTGCGCCGCCAGCATCAGCAGCGCCTGGCCGAGGATCGCGAGCAGGCCATAACCGGCGAGCAGGACCATCTCGGCCCCGTCCGGCCAGCGAAACGCCTGCAGCCACAGCAGCGCCGCGCCGTTGATCACCAGCGGCCCGATCAGCCCCGCACCGAGCATCGACACACGCTTCTCGCCCGCACCACCGGCTCGAAACAGCACGATGACGATCGCGCTCGACAATGCGCACAGCATCGCCGCGCCATGGCCCAGATCGAACGCGCGCAGCCCCGGACGCAGCACCATCAGCACGCCGACGAACCCGATCGCCACCGCCGCCCAGCGCCAGGCACCGACCTGTTCCTTCAGGAACAGCATCGACAGCAACGTCACCAGCATCGGCATCAGGAAGATCAGCGCGAATGCCTCGGGCATCGGCAGCCGCGTGAAGGCGACGACGCTCGACAGGCCGCTGATCGACGATCCGATTGCGCGCGCCAGCCATAGCGAGCGTCGCGTCGCGCTGAACACGTCAAGCAGACGATCGCCCGGCGTGCGCACGAAGGGCAAGGCGACCAGGCCGAGCAGCGCACCGGTGAACGTCACCTGGAACGGGCTGAACGCGCCTTCGAGCAGCCGTACCGACGCGTCGCTGAACGCGAAGGCCGCATAAGCCAGGAACGCCAGCGGCACGCCGCCGATGGCTGCCAGACGCGCGCCATGGCTCTGAATGGTAAGATCGATGCTCAATTGCGTCTCTCGGGCTGGCGTGGACGGTGACGACTCTCCGGAGCCGCGGGCACGAGCGAACGCCGCCACCGCCCCGACGTCACCTTATGGCGGGGCGGCAAACAGCTCTGTCTCTTTGCGTATCCCGCTCCTACCGACAGCAGGTGCAGGACGCAACAGAAAACGTTTTCTGTTTTGACCCCGCACGTCTTGGCTCCTGCGCTTCGGCCGCGCGCAATTGCGGCTTGGCGCGGCTGACGGTACGACCGGGCGATCACCCGTGACGATGAGGATATCCTATCGCAATGAAGCTCGCCGATCTGGCCGTGCTCGCCGGCGTTTCGACTGCAACCGTGTCACGCGCTTTGGCCGGGCATTCGTCCGTCAATGCGCAGACCCGCGCACGCATCCAGGCGCTGGCGCAGGAACATGACGTCCGTCCCAACCAGCTCGCGCGCAACCTGCGGCTGAAGAGCACCGGCGCGATCGGACTCGTCCTGCCGCTCGGCCATGCCCGCACGCAGCATCTCACCGATCCGTTCTTCCTGACCTTGCTCGGGCTGCTCGCCGATCTGCTGGTCGAGCGCGGCTATGACATCCTGTTGTCGCGGGTCATCCCCGACGGCGACGACTGGCTCGACCGGCTGGTCGACAGCGGCCGCATCGACGGCCTGCTCCTCGTCGGCCAGTCCGACCAGGGGGCGGTGATCGAACGCGTGTCGCACCGCTATGCGCCGCTGGTCGTGTGGGGCGCGTACCGGGCGGACCAGAACCATCTGACGATCGGCTCCGACAATATCGCGGGGGGCCGACTCGCGGGCCGCCGCATGATCGACCAGGGCCGGTCGCGGCTGATGTTCGTCGGCGACCCCGCCCCGCCCGAATTCGCCGATCGCTACGCGGGATTCGCCGCCGCCGCTGCGGAGGCGGGGCTCGCCTGCGAGCTGCTCGAAACGCCGATGACCCCGGAGGCCGTGCACACGGCGTTGGCACAGCGGCTCGCCGCCGCGCCGCCCCCCGACGGCATCTTCGCCGCGTCCGACGTCGCCGCAATGAGCGTGCTGCGCGCGCTCGCCGAAGCCGGGATCGACGTCCCCGCCACCACCGCGGTGATCGGCTATGACGACGTCACCTTGGCCGCGCACACGTCACCCGCGCTCACGACCATCCGCCAGGATCTCGCCGAGGGCGCCGCGCTGATGGTCGATCGCCTGATGCAGCGGATCGCGGGCCATGCGACCGGGTCCGCGATCGTCACCCCCGTCCTGATCGAACGCCAGTCCGCCTGAACCGCTCCGCCTGAGCTACATTCAACGTTTCGCAATCGATTGCATAACACGTCTTGCAATCGATTGCGAAAAGCGTATGAGGCGATTCTGGGCTTCATAGAAAGCCACCGCGCAGGGAGGATATCATGAAAGCACGTTACGTTTTGCTCGCCGGAATCGCCGCCACGTCCTTCGCGACGGTGGCCGCAGCGCAGACCACGCCAGTCCCGGACGCGCCCGTTCAGGCCGCACCCGCGCCGGGCGAGCAGCCCGCCGACACCGCCGCGACGCCAGCGCCGATCGCCGGCCAGGACGACATCGTCGTCACTGCGGTCGCGCGCGGCACCAACCGCCTCAACACCTCGATCACGACCAGCTCGATCGGCTCGGACGCGCTGATCCAGCTCGCGCCACGTACCTCGGGCGAGCTGCTGCGCAACCTGCCCGGCATTCGCGTCGAAGCTTCGGGCGGTGACGGCAACGCCAACATCTCGGTCCGCGGCTTGCCGGTCGCGTCGGGCGGCTCGAAGTTCCTCCAGCTCCAGGAAGACGGTCTCCCGATCCTCGAATTCGGCGACATCACCTTCGGCAATGCCGACATCTTCCTGCGCGCCGATTTCAACGTCCGCACGGTCGAGTCGGTCCGCGGCGGCTCCGCCTCGACCTTCGCGTCCAACTCGCCGGGCGGCGTGATCAACTTCATCTCGAAGACCGGCGAACAGGAAGGCGGCGCGTTCCAGCTGTCGAGCGGGCTCGACTACCGCGAATTCCGCGTCGATTTCGACCAGGGCGGCAAGCTCTCGGACAGCGTCACCTATCATGTCGGCGGCTTCTACCGGATCGGCGACGGCCAGCGCGAAGTCGGCTTCGACGGCGTCAAGGGCGGCCAGCTCAAGGCGAACATTACCAAGTCGTTCGACAATGGCGGCTATGTCCGGCTCTACGGCAAGTATCTCGACGACCGCGCGATCGGCTATCTCCCCAACCCGGTCCGCGTCACGGGCAGCAACAGCGACCCCGATTACAGCAGCATCGCCAATTTCTCGATCAACAACGGGACGCTGCACAGCGCCAACATCCGTACCGCGCAGACGCTCGACGGCAACAACCGGCTGACCACGCGCTCGATCCGTGACGGCCAGCACCCGGTCGTCTATTCGGCGGGCCTCGAGACGCAGATCCCGCTCGCGGACGACTGGAACATCGTCGAGCGGTTCCGCTACGCCGACATCTCGGGCGGCTTCACCTCGCCCTTCCCCGCCAGCGTCGATTCGGCGCAGTCGATCGCCAACGGCATCGGCGGCGCGGGCGCCCAGCTCTTCTACGCCAGCGGCGCGCAGGCGGGTCAGCGCATCGGCGACCCCGCCTCGCTCAACGGCAACGGCCTGCTCGCCAACATCGTGCTGTTCGACGTCGACCTGAAGAGCCTCAATAACATCACCAACGACATCCGCCTGAACGGCTCGCTGCCGTTCGCCGGCGGGTCGCTCGCGGTCACCGGCGGCTTCTATGCCTCGCGGCAGGACATCAAGAGCGACTGGCTGTGGACCTCGTCCGTTCAGACCGTCGCGGACAATGGCCGCTCGGAACTCGTCGACGTCCGCACCGCGGCGGGCGTGCCCGTCACGCAGAACGGCGTCCCCGGCTATTCGGCGAGCTTCTTCGGCAATTGCTGCCGCCGCTCCTATGACCTCGACTACACGACCTACGCACCGTTCGCGCAGCTCGGGCTCGAGCTCGGCCGGTTCAACATCGACGGGTCGCTGCGCTATGATTTCGGTCGCGCGCGCGGCAGCGTCGCCGGCTCCGATCTCGGCGCCGCCTTCGGCAGCGGCATCACGACGTTCGACATCAACGGCGACGGCGTGATCTCGGCCGCCGAGCGTCAGGTCGCGGTGATCCCCAACGCCCGCTCGCCGCTCGACTATAACTATGATTACCTGTCCTATTCGGGTGGCGTGAACTTCCGCCTGACCGACAGCACCGCGGTGTTCGGTCGCTACAGCCGCGGCGGGCGTGCCAATGCCGATCGCCTGTTGTTCGGCCCCTCGATCAACACCGCGACGGGCGGGCTGACCGACCAGGGCGCAGCGGTCGATTTCGTCCGCCAGCTCGAGGGCGGGTTCAAGTTCCGCCAGGGCGGCGTCTCGCTCTACGCCACCGGCTTCTGGGCGCGCACCGAGGAACAGAATTTCGAGGCGACGACGCAGCGCTTCTTCAACCGCGAATATGACGCCAAGGGCGTCGAGATCGAGGGCCGGATCGCACGCGGACCCTTCTCGCTCTCGGCCGGCGGCACCTATACCGATGCCGAGATCACCCGCGACGTGCTCAACCCCGGGGTCGAGGGCAACCGTCCGCGTCGCCAGGCCAAGTTCATCTATCAGGCGACGCCACAGGTCGATTTCGACCGCGTGACGATCGGCGCGAACGTGATCGGCACGACCGACAGCTATGCGCAGGACAACAACGTCCTCAAGATGCCGGGCTATACGCAGGTCAACGCGTTCGTCTCGATCCGCCCGGCGGACAATGTGACCGTGTCGGTTAACGGCAACAACCTGTTCGACGTGAAGGGCATCACCGAGGCCGAGGAGGGTGCGATCCCGACCAACGGCATCGTCCGCGCCCGGTCGATCACCGGTCGCACGATCTCCGCCGCCGTCCGCTTCGGCTTCTGATCGGCCGACCCAGGTGCGCGTATCCTCCCCCACCGAGCGTCGCCTCGCGGCGCTCGGTCCCCGCCTGCGCCGCCAGCTCGAACGCCTGTATGGCAGTACCGGGCTGGCGATCTGGCCGCGGCTCGAGGCGATCCTGCGCGAGCGGGCCGCCGAACGCCCCGCCGCGATGGCTGCCCTCGACGAGGCGCGGCTCGCCGACCCCGACTGGTTCGTCGCGCCCGACATGCTCGGCTATTCGACCTATGTCGACCGGTTCGCCGGGACGGTCGAGGGTCTGATCGGGCATGTCGACCATCTCGAATCGCTCGGTGTCCGCTATCTCCACCTGCTCGCGCTGTTGAAGGCGCGCGAGGGCGACAGCGATGGCGGCTTCGCGGTCGCCGACTATCTGTCGGTCGAGCCACGACTGGGGACGATGGCCGATGTCGAGCGGCTCGCCGCACGGCTGCGCGAGGGGCGGATCAGCCTGTGCGTCGATCTCGCGCTCAACCATACCGCCGACGATCATGCCTGGGCGCAGGCGGCCCGCGACGGCGATCCGCATTATCGCGCCTTCTACCACGTCCTTGGCGACGACGAGGCGCAGGCCTATGAGGCCGATCTGCTGCAGGTCTTCCCGACCACCGCACCGGGCAATTTCACGCATGTCCCGGCGATGGGCGGACAGGTCTGGACGACCTTCTACCCGTTCCAGTGGGACCTGAACTGGGCCAATCCGGAGGTCATGCTCGCGATCGTCGACACGATGCTGCGGCTCGCCAATCACGGGTTCGAGGCGTTCCGGCTCGACTCGATCGCGTTCCTCTGGAAGCAGCTCGGTACCGACTGCCGCAACCGGCCGCAGGCGCATTACATCGTCCGCGCACTGCGCGCCGCGCTCGACATCGTCGCCCCCGCGACCTTGCTCAAGGCCGAGGCGATCGTCCCGACCGCGCTGGTCCCGCCCTATTTCGGCGCGGACGAGGGGTCGGACTGGGATGGCGGGTTCGAGCCCGAATGCCATCTCGTCTACAACAACTCGCTGATGGTCGCCGGCTGGGTCGGGCTCGCCGAGCAGTCGGCCGCGCTGCCCCACGCGATCGTCGCGGCGAGCGGCGGCCTGCCGCGCGGCGCGAACTGGCTTAGCTATGCGCGCTGCCACGACGATATCGGCTGGGGCGCGGTGATCGGCGACCTTGCCGGGATCGACCCGGACCCCGTCGCGCGGCTGACCATCGCGGCAAAGTTTCTCGACGGCGCAGACGGCAGCTGGGCGCGGGGCGAACCGTTCCAGTCCGATGGCTCCGTGCTGCACGGCTCGAACGGGACGATGGCGTCGCTTGCCGGGCTCGAGGCCGCGCGGACCGATGAGGAGCGCGAGCATGCGTTCCGCCGCATCGCGCTGCTCAACGCGCTGTCGATCGCCAGCGGAGGACTCGCCACGCTCTATATGGGCGACGAGGCCGGGCTGCTCAACGACCACAGCTATCGCGACGATCCCGATCGCGCGCATGAGGGGCGCTGGCTGCACCGCCCGGTGATGGACTGGGACGCGCTCGACCGCGACGCCGCCCGGCGGATCTCCGGCGACATCAGGGCGCTCCGCGCCGCGCGCATCGCCAGCGGCGGGGCCGGCGCGCCTGCGACGATCGCCACGTCGACGCCCGCGCTGCTCGGCATCGCCTGTGGCAGCGACCGCGTCTTCCTCAACTTCTCGCCCCATGCGGTCCGGGTCGGCGATCTCGCCGGCCGGCACGACCGGGTGGCGGATACCCCCATCGGAGACGACGCCATGATCGGTCCCTGGAGCGTGCTTTGGGCAGGACCCTCGGCATGACCGCCGCCCCGCCGCTGTTCGGCTGCATCGAGGCGGGGGGCACCAAGTTCGTGCTCGGCGTCGCGCGTGATCCCGACACCGTCCTCCGGACCGCACGCATACCCACCACCACGCCCGACGAGACGCTTGGCGCCGCGCTCGAATTCTTCACCGCGGCGCAAGCCGAATGGGGCGCATTCGACGCGCTCGGCATCGCCTCGTTCGGCCCCGTCGATCTTGATCGCTCGTCGCCCGGCTGGGGCCGGATCGTCGACACGCCCAAGCCGGGCTGGAGCGGCACCGACCTGGTCGGCCCGTTCGCACGCGCGCTCGACTGCCCGGTCGGGTTCGACACCGACGTCAACGGCGCGATCCTTGCCGAGAGCCTGTGGGGCGCCGCCACCGGCGCCGACATCGCGGTGTACGTCACCGTCGGCACCGGCATCGGCGGCGGTGCGCTGGTCGAGGAACGCCCGGTGCATGGCAGCCGCCACCCGGAAATGGGCCATATCCTCCCCCGCCGGCATCCCGACGACCGCGGCTTCGCCGGCACCTGCCCCTTTCACGGCGACTGCCTCGAAGGGCTGGCGAGCGGACCCGCGATCGCCGCGCGCTGGGGCGCGTCGCTGTCGGAGCTCGGCCCCGATCATCCCGCGCATGACATCGTCGCCTATTATCTCGCTCAGCTGGTCGTCGCGCAGCAGGCGCTGCTGTCGCCGCGGCGGATCGTGCTCGGCGGCGGCGTGCTCGGCACGCCCGGGCTGCTCGACCGGGTTCGCGATCACGCCGCGCGGATGTCGAACGGCTATTTCGGCACCCCCGATTATGCCACCCTGATCGTCGCGCCGGGACTTGGCGACCGTGCCGGGCTGCTCGGCGCGCTGGCACTCGCACAAAGGGCGCGTCGATGACCAAACCCCGTCTGTCGCTGATCCGCCTCATCGAGATGAATCTTGGCTTTCTCGGGCTGCAATTCTCGTTCGGCCTGCAACAGGCCAACATGGCGCCGATCTACGGCTATCTCGGCGCGGACGAGGCGAGCCTGCCGCTGCTCTGGCTCGCGGGTCCGGTGACCGGGCTGCTGATCCAGCCGCTGATTGGCGCGATGAGCGACCGGACCTCGACCCGGATCGGGCGGCGGACGCCCTATTTCCTCGTCGGCGCGGTGCTGTGCAGCCTGTGCCTGCTCGCCATGCCGTACAGCCCGACTTTGTGGGTCGCCGCCAGCCTGTTGTGGGTGCTCGACGCCGCCAATAACGTGACGATGGAGCCCTACCGCGCCTATGTCGGCGACCGGCTGCCCGATGATCAGCGCCCCGCGGGGTTCCTGACCCAGTCGGCGTTCACCGGCCTTGCGCAGACCTTGTCCTATCTCGCGCCGTCGCTGCTCGTCTGGATCGGCTTCAACAAGGATGCGGTTGACGGCAACGGCATCCCCGACATCACGCGGATCGCCTTCCTGATTGGCGCGGTGCTGTCGCTCGCGACGATCCTCTGGTCGGTCCTGCGCGTACCCGAACTGCCCCTTCCCGAGGAGGAAAAGGCGCGGCTGGCGAAGGAACCGCTGACGCTCGGCGGCACGCTGCGCGACCTCAAGACCGCGCTGGTCGAGATGCCCCGGCCGATGCGCCAGCTCGCGCTCGCCATGCTGTGCCAATGGTATGCGATGTTCGCCTATTGGCAGTTCATTACCTTCGCGGTCGCGCGCTCGCTGCACGGCACGGCCGATGCGAAGAGCGTCGCGTTCCGCGATACCGTACTGACCGTCGGCCAGCTCGGCGCCTTCTACAATGCGGTCGCGTTCGTCGCGGCGATCGCGCTGGTGCCGGTCGCCCGCCGTTTCGGTGCGAAGACGGCGCATGCCGGCTGCCTGCTCGCATCGGGCGTCGCCATGCTGGCGATCCCCGGCATCCGCGACGAGGCGGGGCTGTTCGTCGCGATGCTCGGCATCGGCATCGGCTGGGCGAGCATGATGGGCAATCCGTACGTCATGCTGATCGACATGATCCCGCCCGAACGCAACGGCGTCTATATGGGCATCTTCAACATGTTCATCGTCATCCCGATGATCATCGAGAGCCTGACCGTCCCGCTTTTCTACCAGTCGCTGCTCGGCGGTGACCCGCGCAACATCCTGTATGTGTCGGGTGCGCTGATGGTGCTCGGCGCGGCCGCGACGATGCGGGTCCGGATGCCCGCGACGGCGACGCGATCGGCGTCGTAACGGCGGGACCGGGCGTCAGCCGACCGCGGTCGCGTGGATCGGCATCAGCGCCGCGCCGATCGTCGCGGCCGCACCCTGCAGCGTCGATACCGAGATGCGCGGCGGGACGCTGCAATGGTCGCCGATATGCATCGCGCCGAAATCGATGTGGCGGACCAGCGCGTCGAGGATCGGCGTCGGCAACGGGCTCGAGATCACGAACTCACCCGGATCGATCCAGGCGATGCCCCAGTTGATGATCGGCCCGATCTGCCCCGCGGCCCGGCGCACCCACGCGTCGACGACCGGCTCATAGCCCTTGATCACACGGTCGAAGTCCACCAGCGAGTCGATCGCGCACCCCGCCTCGCGCAATGTCGACAACAGGTCGAGCGTCGAGGGGCGCGGCGCGCTGGTCGGATAGAGGCAGCCGATTTCCCCCGCGCTCGCCATCGCCCCGCGCAGGATGCGCCCCTCGACGATGATCCCCGCGCCGATCCCGTGCCCGAGCAGGATGACGACCGCGGTCGAACAGCGCCGCATCAGTCCTCCGACATAATATTCGGCGAGCGCTGCCGCGTTCGCGTCGTTCTCGATCCACACCGGGTGGCCGATATGCTCCTCGAACAACGCCTTCAGGTCGATCCCGCGCCACGCCGCCAGGCTGTCGACCGTCCAGCGCCGCGTTCCCTCGATCGACAGCGCCGCACCCGGCACGCCGATCCCGACGCCGAGCAGCCGCCGGCCGAGCAGCCGGTTAGCGATCGCCATCTCGTGCATCGCGGTCGTCACCCGCTGCGCGAACACGCGCGGATCGGGATCGTCGAACGGCGCGGACCGGTGCGCGATCACGCCGCCCGCATAATCGACCAGCGCCACCTCGAGCAGCCCGCGGTGGAGCATCGCCCCGACCCCGTATCCCGCCTCGGGCGAGATTTGCAGCGGGACCGCCGGGCGGCCGGGCGCGACCGGGGCCGCCCCCGGGCATTCCTCGATCAGCCCGTGCGCGAGCAGCGTCGCCGACAGCCGCGTGATCTTGGTCGCGCTCATTCCCAGGTCGGCGGCGAGGTCCTTGCGCGATCGTGCCCCGAAGGACCGCAGGATCTGCATCACGCGCCGCTCGTCGTCATCCAGCCTCAACCGCGACATCGCCATCCGCCCACGTCCCTTCGCCGCACCGGATAGCCGATTAGTTTATTTCGTGAAATTAATTAATTTTGTCATATTCCCCGACCAACGGCTGACATATCAATCGGGTGGGAGAAAAAAATCATGACAAAACACGGCTTGCGTTCGGGATGTGCGCTGATCGCGCTGGGGATTGCGGCACAGACGCCGGCCTGGGCGCAGACGGCGCCGTCGGCCCCCGCCGCCACCACCGCGACCGCTGCCGACCCGGCCAGCGACCCCGCCCAGGGTGATCCCGCGCAGCCCGATCCCGCCCAGGCTGAACCCGTAGCCGGCACCGACATCATCGTCACCGGCTCGGCACGCGAACAGCGTCGCTTCGACGTCTCCTATGCGGTCAACTCGCTCAGCAATGCCGATATCCAGAAGCTCGCGCCGCTCAACTTCGCCGATCTGCTCGGCAAGCTGCCGGGGTTCGCGGTCGAGAATACCGGTGGCGAGGTCCAGAACATCATCCGGCTGCGCGGTCTGCCCAGCGACGGCGGCCTCGTCACCTTCCAGCAGGACGGGCTGCCGCTGTTCCACGAGAATGACGGCAACTTCTTCCGCGGCGACAGCCTCAACCGCTTCGACCTGATGACGCAGCGCGTCGAGGTCGTGCGCGGCGGCCCCGCCCCGGTCTATGCGAGCTATGCCGCCGCGATCGTCAACAACATCACCGTCTCGGGCACCGACACGGTGCGCGGCAAGGCGCAGCTCACGCTCGGCGACACCGGCCTCTACCGAATCGACGGCTATCAGGCCGGGCCGATCGACGATTCGACCTATTACGCGATCGGCGGCTTCCTCCGCCGCCACGACGGCTATCGCGACAACGGCTTCCCCAACGACCGCGGTGGCCAGGTCCGCGCCAACATCAAGCATGACTTCTCGAACGGGTCGCTGCGCGTGTCGGGCAATTACCTGAACGACCACAACGTCTTCTACCTGCCGATCCCGACCGCCGACCCGCGCGATCCGTCCAAGTCGCTCAACCAGTATATCGACTTCTTCAGCGGCACGATGAACTCGCCCGCATTGCGCAACGCGACGATCCGCTACCGCGAGGCCGATGGCACGACGCGCAACGTCGGCGCCGATCTCGGCAATGGCCGCCACACGCAGTTCGGCAATGTCGGCGTTCAGTACGACGCCGATTACGACGGCTGGAAGGTCGCCGCCAAGGGTGGGATCAGCATCGGCAAGCTCCACTTCAACGCGCTCTATTCGACCAGCAATCCGTCCGACGCCACCGCCTTTGCGGGCAGCTATCTGACCGCCGCGCGCACCGCCTTCGGCGCGGGCGTCACCCGACTCGGCTATGCGATCGCCGGCACCGACGGCGCCGAGGTCTATGACCCCAATGCGGCTTCCGGCCTGGTCGTCCCCGCGCAGTTCCGCGACGTCACGTCGAAATTCTACTCGACCCAGGGTGATCTCAGCGTCACCCGCTCGATCGCGACCGGCTTCGGCACGCACGACCTGCGCGTCGGCGTCTATGGCAGCCTGTACGGCGAAACCAACGAGGTCGCCTATCAGGACTATCTGCTCGAGGTCCGCGGCAAGCCGCGCACGCTCGACCTGATTGCCTATAACGCCGCCGGCCAGGCGCTTGGTTCGGTGACCGACAATGGCGTGCTGCGCTACACGACCACGCTCAACCGCGGCAACACCGACGCGTCGATGTATGCCTTCTACGCCAACGACACCTGGGAACTGACCCCGGGGCTGAAGATCGACGGCGGCATCCGTCACGAACGCTACAGCTTCGACGGCTATGCCTTTGCGACGACCTCGGCCAATCTCGGCGACCCGACGACGCTCGCCGACAATGCCGTGCGCGCCTTTACCGGCCAGATCATCCGCTCCTCGCTCGCGCCCAACATCACCAACTGGACCGCGGGCATCAACTACGACGTCACCCGCCATCTTGGCGCCTATGCGCGTGCCTCGCATCTCGAAACCCCGCCCTCGACCCAGGTCACCTATCAGATCAACCCGACGATCCTGACGCCCAAGGCCAACCAGTATGAGGTCGGGCTGAAGGCGGCGTTCGGCCGGTCCTATCTCTACGTCATCGGTTTCTACACGCGCTACGACCCGCTCAACGCCTCGTTCGTTGCGCTCGACCCGGTCACCGGCCGCAACGACCAGTCGGTGCCGTTCGTCGGCAAGGCGGACATCAAGGGGATCGAGATCGACGGCAATCTCGCGCTGCCCTACGGCTTTGCGGTCACCGGCGCGGTCACGGTCAGCGATCCCAAGTACAAGAGCCTCGTCAACGCGAACGGCGCCAGCGCGGGCGATGTGGAGGGCAACCAGCTCGTCCGCGAGCCCAAGGTCTATGGCAATATCCGCCCCTCGGTCGATTTCGACATCGCGGGCAATGCGGTCCAGCTCTATGGTCGCTACGAATATGTCGGGAAACGCTATGTCGATTTCTTCAACAACACCGCGCTGCCCGCCTATGGGACCGTCGGCGCGGGGATCACGCTGACGCGCGACACCTGGCAGATGCAGGTCGTCGGCGACAACATCTTCAATGCCAAGGGCCTGACCGAGGGCAATACGCGCACCGATCAGCTCAGCGGCCAGGGCACCGCGGACGCGATCTACGGCCGCCCGATCTTCGGTCGCAACGTCCGCCTCGTGGTCAGCAAGTCTTGGTGACCGGCCTGCGGATGATCCTCGCGCTGGCGCTGGCGGGCAGCGCATCGGTGCCGCTCGGCGCGCAGGGACCGGCGCCGGCGACGACCGGGCAGGTCGGGGCAGTCGGGCAATCCCCCGACACCCCGATCGACGCGCTTTCGCAGCGCCTGTTTCCCCGGCTCGGCGCGTTACGCGCTACGCCGGGCTGGGCGCAGGCACTCGACCGCGACCCGGCGATGGGGACGCTGCAGGCCGCCCGCACCGCGCGGCGCGCGGCGTGCGGCATCGCAGCCGCCTGCACGATCGAGGCGGCGATCTGGACGACCGAGGATCGCGCCGCGCTCGTCGCGATCCTCGATCGGCTCGCGGGCACGCGCGGGCTGCCGCCGCTCGCGGCGAACGCGGATCTCGCACCGGTCGCGGCGATCGATGCCGAGCTCGACGGGCTGAACGCGGTGCTGCGCGTCTATGGGCTCGGCCATCCGTCACGCTATCCCGCGATCGACGGCCCCGTCTTCACCCCGGGGGTCCCGTATTTCGCCGACGGCATCGCGGTCGGGATCGAGTTCGCCCGCGCCGCCTCGGGCGCCGCCCCCGACACGCTCGACGGCAGCGTCGCGCTGGCGCTCGCGCTGCTCGATGGCAACGACGCGACCGCGGCGACATTGTTCGAACCGCTCGACGACCGCGAGAATGCCGGCGTCAGTGCCGCGGCCGCACGCACCGACTGGGCTGCCTTTCGCTATACCGCGCTGATCGTCCCCGGCGTCGGGCCGGAGGACAGCGCCACACGGCTCAGCCCGCGCAGCAAGCTCCACGCGCTGCTCGCCGCGCAACGCTATCGCCAGGGCCTCGCCCCGTTCATCCTCGTCTCGGGCAGCGCGGTCCACCCGCGCGGCACCCGCTTCGTCGAAGCCGTCGAGATCCGCCGCGCGCTGATCGAGCGCTACGCAATTCCCGCCGATCGCATCATCCTCGAACCCTATGCGCGGCACACGACGACCAATCTGCGCAACGCCACGCGGCGGATGGTCGCGCTCGGCATCCCGCTCGACCGGCCGACGCTGATCGTCACCGACGCGCAGCAGAGCGCCTATATCGAAAGCCCGACCTTCACCACGCGCAACACCGCCGAGCTCGGCTACATGCCCGGCACGATCGGCCGGCGGCTGTCCGTCTACGACCTCGAATTCCGCCCGTCGCGCCAGTCGCTCCGCCAGGATCCCCGCGATCCGCTCGACCCATGACCGGCCCCTCCCGGCGGCACGACCGCGCAAACACAAATCCCCCAACCCCAACCCCAACCCCAACCCCAACCCCAACCGCCACCCCGGCGAAGGCCGGGGCCCAGTTGGGGTACAACACTGATCGGGGACAACGCGCGTGCCTCCCCGCCATTCCGACCCCGTTCCGGCCGTCACGGTCGAGACACATCCTCACCCATCCGCTCCTCCTCACCCTGCTCCTAACCCCCGCCACCGCCGCATCCGCCCAGGACACACCCGCCGATCTGGTCGACCCCTTCGTCGGAACACTCGCCGATTTCGGCCAGCTCACCCCCGCCGCGGTCGCGCCGTTCGGCATGGTCCAGCTCGGCCCCGACACCAGCCCCGCCAACCACGCCGGCTATGATCACGCGGCGACCACGTTGCTCGGCTTCTCGCACACGCGCGGCGTCGGCGTCGGCTGCGGCGGTGCGGGCGGCGACCTGATGATCGCGCTACGCTACGCCGGCAGCGATGCAGTCCCTGCGCGGATCGACAAGCCCAGCGAACGCGCCCGCGCCGGCACGTACAGCCTCCGCTACGACGGCGGCATCCTTGCGGAGACGACCGCGACGCGCGGCGGCGGCGTGCTGCGCTTCACCGTACCGCGTGCAGGGACTCTCGACCTGCGGATCGACCCGCGACGCAGCTATGCCAAACGGCTGTCGGCCAACTGGGCACGCCTCGACAGCGACGACCTGCGTGCCGATCTCGTCGCGGGCACCGTCTGTGACCAGGGCGCCTATCGCCTCCACACCGCCAGCCGGATCCGGATCAACGGCCGCCTCGTGCATCGCCGGCTGAGTGTCGGCGCTGGCGATCTGGCGACGCTCCGCCTCGTCGCCCGCGCGGGGGACCGGATCGAGATCCGCACCGGCCTGTCAAGCGTCGACGGCGGCGGCGCGGCGCTGACCCGCGACACCGAACTCGGCGACCGGCCGTTCGCGACCATCGCCGCGGCGACCCGGTCCGACTGGAACCGCGTGCTCGGGCGGGTCGTGCCGACCGGCCCACGCGACCGCCGCGCGCTGTTCTACACCTCGCTCTACCGCGTCATGCAGACCCCGGTCGCGATCGACGATCCGGACGGCCGTCACCGCGACAAGACCGGCCGCATCGCCGTCTCCCCCAGGGGCACGACGCGCTATGCGAGCTGGTCGCTCTGGGACAATTACCGCACGCAGATGCCGCTGCTGGCGCTGCTCCAGCCTGAACGCGGCGCCGACATCGCCGCCTCGCTGGTCGCGCTATACGCCGGCGGCAAGCCGCAATGGTCGACCCGCGACGAACCGTTTCTAACGGTGCGCACCGAACATGCCGGGATCGCGCTGCTCGACCTGCACCGCAAGGGGATCGCGTTCGACACGGACGCGGCGCTCGCCGGCATGGTTGCGGACAGCGCCACGCTCAAGCGCGGCACCCCCGACGAACAGATCGAGGCTGCCTATGACGACTGGGCGACCGCCGAACTCGCACGCGATCTCGGCCGCACCGATCTCGCGGCGCGCTTCACCGCCAAGGCGCTGTCCTACCGCCCAATGTGGCGATCGGTGTTCCAGTCGCCCGGCGCGGACGGCGACGTCGTCAAGGCGCGCGGTCTCTACCAGGGCACGCTGTGGCAATATCGCTGGGCGCCGGTCTTCGATCTCGGCTGGATCACCCAGACGGTCGGACGCGCGCGGCTGCTGGGCGAACTCCAGACCTTTTTCGGGCAGGGCCTGTTCAACATGACGAACGAGCCCGACATCCACGTCCCCTGGATGTTCGCCGCGCTGGGCGAGCCACGGCCGACCGCGGATCTCGTCCGGACGATCCTGACCCGGCCGATCGCGCATCCCTATACCAACAGCGGCAAGCTCGCGGTGCCGTTCGTCGGTCGCAGCTTCGCGCTGGCGCCGCAGGGATTTGCCAACGGGATGGACGATGACGCGGGCGGCCTGACCGCCTGGTACGTCTTCGCGGCGCTCGGGCTCTATCCGCTCGTACCGGGAGAGCCATGGTACGTCCCGACGACGCCCGCGTTCGAACGAGTCCGTCTCGATCTCGGCAAGGGGCGCGTGCTGCTGATCCGCCGCGACGGGCCCGCCGACGGCGTCGTGCAACGGGTGACGCTGGACGGACGCGCGCTGTCGCAAACGCGGATCGATCATGCGGATCTGATGCGCGGCGGCACGCTGGTCGTCACGACGCAGGCACCGCGCTCGCAAAATGTCCCGCAACTGCAAGACAGCCGCGCTAGGGTCGCGGTCGATGGCATGCTCCACCCCCGATAACACCGCCGCCGCCGCGCCGCCCGCCACGGCGCGGATGTTCGGCTATGCGAGCGGCAATTTCGGCAAGAACCTGCTCGCGTCGACGATGGACGTCTTCCTGATGTTCACGCTGACCGAATATTGGGGGATATCGCCGCTCGCCGCCGGGCTGATCGTGATGCTCGGGCTGGTCTGGGACGGGCTGTGCAACCCGCTGCTCGGCCGCCTGCTCGACCGCGCCACCGACCGCGCGGGGCTCTACCGCCGCCTCCTCGTCATCGCCGCCCCTGTCGTCACCATCCCCTTCACCATCCTCTTCCTCCTCCCCACCCCCCAGCCCGCCTTCATAATTCCCTGGGCGATCAGCCTCGTACTAGTTTTCCGCACCGCCTATGCGACCTGCGATGTCGCGCATAATGCGCTGATGATGCGGATGACCGGACCGCGTGGTGCCGCGACGACGCTGTCGGCCTTGCGGTACATGTTCAGCTGCCTCGGCGCGCTGGCGGTCGCCGGGTCCGCCCCCGCCTTTGTCGACCCCGGGCTTGCAGGCGGTCATCGCCTTATCGTCACCACGGCCTGTGCCGCCCTCGCCTATGTCGCGACTTTGTGGCTGGCCGCCGCATCGGGGCCCGCCGCCGCCCCAGCGCCGCCGCGAACCCCGCCCATCCCGCAAACGCCGCTCCGGGTCTGGATTCTCGGCAATCGTCCGTTCTGTGCGCTGCTGGTGTTCGGTTTCGCGCAGGCGCTGACGCTGCCGGTCTTTGCGCGATCCTTCGCCTATATCGGCAAGGGGGTGATCCACGACCCCGACTGGACCGCGCGCGCGCTCACGACTCTTGCGCTGTCGCAACTCGTCATGCTGCCGGTCTGGGTCGGAGCGAGCCGGCGTGCCAGCCAGCACGGCATGCTTGCGGTCGCGCTGATCCTCGTCGCGGTCGGATCGGCGGTGTTCGCGACGGGACCGCACGGCATGATGGCGGGGATCGCGCTGTTCGGTGCGGGCAATGCCGGCGTGCAGATGATGATCTGGGCGTTGCTCGCCGACGCGATCGATCACGGCGAGCGCCGGACCGGAGTCCGGCTCGAGGCGGTGCCGGTCGCATTGCTGCTCCTGACGCTGAAGCTGGGCGGCGGGATCGGCGGTGCGCTGTTCGGTCAGGGCCTCGCCCTGGCCGGCTGGACCGGCACCGCCCCGCTCGGCGAGACCGGCGGCGGACAACTGCTGGCCATGGCGTGGGCGATGCCGGTGGCGGGGGCGGTCATCGGCATCGTGATCTTGTGTTGCAGATCCGTACCGGTGCGGGACGTTCCATCATCCTTGCAGCGCGCAGCCTGCCCAAGAGCGTGAGCAGATCCCGCGCCGGATAGCGGTCGGCCGCGTTGTCGTACATCGCCCGGCACGTCGCGATATCGAACCATCTCGCGCATTTCGCGGTCGCTATCTTCGGCGCATCCCCACGCCCTCCAAGGCCTTTCCGGGGGGCGCTCCTTACAGTTGCTGAAACAAAGTGTTGGACGGCAGATACTGTGAAGAATAATAGACAGTGTACAGCCTGGCATGCGGACCCGGCGCTTGGTCGAGAGGAGCAGGATTATGAAATCAGCATCCACGATTCGGTTTGGACATCTGGCACTTTGCGTCGCGCTCTCGGCGACGGCGCTCACCGCCTGCTCGAAAAAGGCAGCCGAGGAACCTGCCGCGGGCGAAACCGCTGCCGCCACGCCGGAGGCCGCGACCGCAAACGCCGCGGCTCCGACTGAGACTGCCGCGCCGGCGGCGACCGCATCCGCCGCCGCTCCGGCCCCTGATAACGTCGATACGCTCAGCGGCGTGAAATTCGCCGGCTACACGGGCGATGCCGCCAAGGGGAAGACCGCGTTCATCACGTGTCAGACCTGTCACGCGGTCGAGGCCGGCGTGAACAAGATCGGCCCCTCGCTGCATGAGGTGGTCGGCCGCGCCGCGGGAACGGTCGCCGGCTACACCTATTCCGCCGCCAACAAGAATAGCGGGATTACCTGGACCCCCGAAAAGCTAATCCAGTATCTGGAAAAGCCGCAACGCGTCGTCCCGGGTACCAAGATGGCGTTCCCGGGCATCCCCGATCCGCAGAAACGCGCGGACGTGATCGCCTATCTGCAAGCCGGCGGCTGAGCAAAACCGCCGCCCCTGCCCCACCGGTCCCGCTCCTGCCTGTTGCGGGACCGGGCGGGATCGGTCGCAGCTTCGCTTGACCGCATGACCATGGCCCGGTCGCCGCAGAGCAGGGTGTGAAACGCCAAGCCCGGTCCTCCACCCTGGCATGATCGACATTCAGCCTCGCGCCGTCCTTGCCAGATCGGCGAGATGGACCGGAAGCGACACGATGAGCGGCACCGCGATCCATCGCCAGTCGAGCCCGGTCAGCGCGGCGCGCAGCGCGACCAGCATCAGCATGCCCGGCGCCAGCCGGAGCGCCGCGGTCGCCATGCTCCACCCCTGCCATCGCAGCCAGAGAAGTTCGAGCGCGATAACCCCCAGCACGATATCGACCGCGTGCCCGCTGGCGAACAGCCAGGTCAGGAAAAGGGTCCATTGAGCTGGACGATCGCCAGATTGAGGTAACCTGCGAACCCCACCCACAGCAGATAGGGCAGCAGCAGCGCTGCCGCAGACCGCGAATGCCGGGCCAGGACGACGATCAGCACCAGGATCGACAGCCAGAGCACGGTTATCTCCGCGACCGCCCAGTCGGGCCGCTGCAGGCGGAAGAAGACGAGGCTCCACAGGATGTTGAGAAACCCATTGCCCGCGAACAGGCCGAGCAGCCATTCGCGCTCGCGCCACCCCGCAATCGCCCGCCACCCCGTCACGCCTGCCAGGGCCGTGCAGCTGTAGATCGCGGTCCAGGCCAGCCCATAGGCGGCGTCGGGCGGTGCCCAATGCGGCTTGAGCAGACTGGCATACCAGGATCCGGTGTCGATGATCGTCGCGCCCACCAGTGCCACCAATGTCGCGAGCAACGCCGCGATGCACACCGGAAAGATCCAGACCCTATCCATCGCGCATCAGCTCGCAGTCTGCAGCAGATGCCGCATGTCCTTGGCGAAGATCCGCGCATAGGCGAGCGGCCGCGCATAGATCAGCTGCTTGTTCATATAGGCATGCCAGGTCAGATGCTGGACGTCGCGGTCGGCGCACATCGCCACGAACCGCTCGCGGCGGCGATCGTCGCGGTACCAGAAATGCTGCATGATCGCGAGGATGCGGAACACCAGCCCATGCCCGCGCATGAACCGCCGCCGCGCCGCGCCGAGCGCCCTGGGGTCTCCGCTGGCGAGGAAGGTATCGACCGCCTCGGCGGCGAACCGCGCGGACAGCATCGCGTAATAAAGCCCCTCGCCCGAGGCCGGCGCGACCGCCCCCGCGGCATCGCCGATCACCAGCACGTCGCGGCCATTATCCCATCGCCGCAACGGGCGGAGCGGGATTGGCGCGCCCTCGCGACGCAGCGTCACGCACGTTTCGAGCCCGAGCCGCACGCGCAACCGGCTGGTCGCGTCACGCAAACCATGCCCCTTGTGCGCGCTGCCGACGCCGATGCTCGCGGTGTCGCCGTGCGGGAACAGCCAGCCGTAGAAATCGGGCGAAAATTCGGCCTGATAGAAGACGTCGCACCGGGTGCGGTCGAACGCCGCGGTGCCGGGTTGCGGCGTACGGATCACCTCGTGATAGGCGAAGACGCACGGGTTGCGCACCGCATCGTCGAACACCGCCTCGGCGACGCGCGACCGGGCGCCGTCCGCACCGATCACGCAACGCGCGCGGACGCGATGATCGCCCTCGCCATCGGTATAGCGGACCTGTGCGCCACCATCGCCGTCGCGGACGATCGCCTCGAACCGCCCGGTGCGCCGCTCAGCGCCCTGTTTGGCAGCGCGGTCGCGCAGCCACTCGTCGAACGTGTCGCGGTCGACCATGCCGACATAGCCGCCCGCGCCGCTCGGATCGACCGGCATGTCGACCGCACGCCGCGACGGCGCGATCATCCGCGCGGTTCGCGCCCGCCCGACGATCAGATGATCGGGAATCGCGAAATCACGGATCAGCCGCGGCGGGATGGCGCCGCCGCACGGCTTGATCCGGCCCGCGCGATCGAGCAGCAGCACCGATCGCCCCGCCTGCGCCAGTTCGGCAGCGGCGGTCGCCCCGGCCGGACCGCCGCCGACGACGACGCAGTCATAGGTCGTCATGCCGCCGCCGCGCGCGCGCGCGACTGGCGTCATGTCCTGCCGGCGACCAGGCCTGCGCATCGCCAGCGCTGCGGCAACGACGAAGACCAGCGCCTCGGCCAGGAAGACCAGGGTGAAGACGGTCGCGGGAGAGTCGATCCGGCTCCGCCCGAGATCGACGCCCGTCGCGCCGAGCAGCCCGCCTAGACCAAACGCGATCGCCTGCGCCGCGCCCCACACGCCCATGCGGAGTCCCGCCTGCTCCCGCCCCTCTGCCTGCCCGCGTCCCGCCAGCGCGATCATCGCGCCGATCGCCGCGACCGCAAAGACGCCATTGGCCAGGCCGAGTAGCGCGACATTGGCGGTCAGCGGCCAGCCCGGCCCGATCCGCGCCGCCAGCGCGAGCCCCGCCAGCGCCGCCGCCGACCCGAGACACCCGCCACCGATCCACCAGCGCAGCCCGCGCGTCTCCCCGCCTTCACCCCGCCCGCCGCCAAACGCCCCGCCGCCGACCCCCGCGACGATCATCCCGACGAGCACACCCCCGTGCTGCACCCCCGACAGTTGCGTCGAGGCACCCGGCGCGAGCCCGAACACCAGCCCGGCGAATGGCTCGAGGATCAGGTCCTGCATCGCATAGGCGAGCATCGAGACGAAGACGAAGAGCGCGAAGCGGCGCGCCTCGCCATCGTCCCAGATCGTCCGCAACGCCGTCGTCAGGTTAGCCGAACGATCCCCTCGCCGCGACGCTTCAACCGGCGTGGCGAGTGCCCTGGACGGTGCAGCCCCCTCGACACCGAGAAGCGCCACCACCGCCAGCGCGAAGGCGCACCCCGCGACGCCGGCCGCGACCCGGGTCAGCCGCGGCGGAAAAGGGTTCGATCAGCGTACCGGCCACTCCCGCGGTCACCGCGATCCCCGCGACCATCATGATCCACGTGATCGCCGCCGCCGCCGCGCGCCGCTCGGGCGCGACTCGGGTCGCGAGCAACGCCAGCAGTGACGTGCCCGCCGCGCCGACGCCCATGCCGATCATCGCAAACGCGGCAATCGCCAGCGCCAGCCCCCCGGGCGCGCGTGCGGCGAGCAGCGGCAGCGCACCGACCGCGAGCAAGGCGCCAAGCGCGAGCACCGCCATGCCCCCTATGATCCAGGGTGTCCGCCGCACGCCGCGATCCGAACCATGCCCCCAGACCGGTCGCGACAGCTGGACCGCATAATGCCAGGCGACCAGACCGGCGGGGAGCGCCGCGGGCAGCGCATATTCGACCACCATCACGCGGTTGAGCAGCGACGTCGCCAGCATCACGATCGCGCCGATCGCGCTCTGCACCAGTCCGATCCGCACGATACCGAGCCAGCCGAGCGGGACCGCGCTCACAACCCCGCTACCCCGCCGAGCCCGAACGCCGACGCCAGCATCCCGAGGACATAGAGCGTCGTGCCGGTCGCATTATACCACGGCGTGTTCTTGAGCGGATCGCGCAGCAGCCGCACCATCAGCGCCAATTGCCCCACCAGCAAAGCCGCGACCAGCAGCGCGACAAGCCCGTGCCCCCATAGCGCCAGCAGGCCGATCACCGCGACCTGCGGGACCGCCATGACGATACAGGCCAGCCGGGCGGCACGATTCACGCCCAGCACGACCGGCAGCGAGCGCAACCCCATCATCCGATCGCCCTCGACTGCCTTGAAATCGTTGAGCGTCATGATGCCATGTGCGCCGGCGGTGTAGAGGCCGAGTATCACCAGCACCGCAACGTCGGGCCAGCCGCCCGTCATCGCTGCCGCACCGGTAAACCAGGTCAGCCCCTCATAGGTCAGCGCGACCACTGCGGGCCCCCAGATCCCGCTCGCCTTGAACCGGAATGGCGGCGCGCTATAGGCCCATGCGCAGGCCAGCGCGACGCCGGTCGCCGCGAACACCAGCGGCCCCATCGCCGCCCCAACCGCTGCCGAGATCAGGCTGCCCGCGATCGCGATCCACAAGCCCCAACTGCCGGCGATCCGCCCCGACGGGATCGGCCGCAGCGGCTCGTTGATCGCATCGACATGGCGGTCGAACCAGTCATTGGCCGCCTGGCTCGTGCCGCAGACCAGCGGCCCCGTCAGCAGGACACCCCCGACAAGAAACGGCCAGCGATCGCCCAGCGGAACGCCCGACGACACGACCCCGCACAGGAACGCCCAGATCGGTGGAAACCAGGTGACCGGCTTAAGCAGTTCCAGCACGTCGCGAGCCGCGGGCGGCGGCATCGCGACACGGGAAGCGGACAGGCGATCCATGTCGCGAAACTAGGATCAGACACCCTTATCTGTCAACATATGTTGACACCAATGCCGATGACACTCGCGCGTTCAGCCGTCACCCGACACGAGATTGCCAAGGCCGTGGCGATGCAGCTTCGAATAGAGGCTTTGCCGACTCACGCCGAGCACTTCCGCCGCAGACGCGCGGTTGTCCGACGTATAGGCCAGCGCCGCCTCGATGCAGAGACGCTCGATCAGATCGGTGCTCTCGCGCACGATCTCCTTGAGCGACATGCGCCCCACCAGCTCGGTCAGCTGCTCGACCGATCGCGGCGTGTCGTGCGCGACCAGCGGCACTTGGCGCAGGCGACGTCCGACATGGCGGATCGTGAAGCCGAAACATTCGCTGCCACCTATCGGCGCGACCACGCCGGACACCTCGATCTCGGCCTGCGCACCCGCCGCGCCGCGCAGGATCGTCGCGACGTTGCGGACCGAACCATGTTCACGCAGCTGCGCGACGATCAGCTCGAGATCGATGCCCGGCCGACCCAGCCACGCGCCCAGCCGCGCGCCGATCAGCCGCTCGATCGACGGCATTTCGGTCAGCTCGACAAAGGCGGCGTTCGCGGTCAGCACCACCAAGTCGCGATCGACCAGCACGAACGAATCGGGCATACGCTCGACCACGTCGCCGAGCGTCGCCTCGTGCCGCCGCGCACCGACGACCGGCTCGACCGCCTCGATCCGGACGATCAGCGACGGGCTGCGCGCCTGACGGAACAGCTTCGCATCGATCCGCACGTCGATCGCGCGATCGTTCAGCCGCAGCGCAACCGGTGCGACATCGTCCGCCGCCTCCGCCGCGCCGAGATGCGCGACCAGATCGTCACGATCATGCGGGTCGACGATCGTGCTGACCGGTGCACCGACCAGCGTATCGGGGGCGGCATCGAGCAGCCGCAGCGCCGCCGGATTCGCCTCGCGGATACGGCGCGACCCGGCGTCGACGACCAGGATCGCATCGGACGCCATGTCGAACAGCATCCGGTACCGCGTCTCGGCCTGGCGCAGGCGGATATAGTCGCGTTCCAGCGCTTGTTGCGTCTGCAGCAGCCGCTGCTGCGTCGCCGCCGCGCCGCGCAGGTCGCGACCGATCGCGACGAGCCGATCGGGTGTTCCCAGCGACATCACCAGATAGCGGACCGGCACGTCGCCACCCGCCGCGGGATGCGTCACCTGTCGCCAGCGCGCGGGTTCGGGACTGCCCGCCGCCGCGAGCATCTCGGCCGCCTTGGGACGGCTTTCGACCGTCATCGTGTCCATCCAGCGTTCGCCGACCCAGCCGGCAAAGCCGTGATTGGCAAGATCACCCTGCGACACCGCCACGTCGAGGATCCGCCCATCGGCGGCAAGGATGAAGGCGACGTCGCCGACGGCCGCGAGCAGCGACGCGGCCACGCGCGCGCTCAAGGCCCCGGGCGCGGCGTCGGGGCGGGCGAAGGCCAGATGCGGGGAAGAGGCGATAGTCTTGTCCATCGACGAGCGTCGCGCTCCAATCTGCAGCAATCAATTACACGCCGTGGTCCCCCATGCGCTTTCGCGGAGAAGATCGCCGGCCAGTTTCAGCGCGAGCTTCGCATCGGACGCGGTACCATCGGCGCCGACTTTGGTGGCGAGATCCGGGTCTGCATTGAAAATCGCACCGCCGACCATGATGCAGACACGAGGATTTCGCGAAACCCCTCGCAACGCAGCAATGATCGATGCAAGTCCGGCGATATGGCAGTCGCAACTGATCGTCAATCCGATGATATCGAACCAGTCCGCCTTCGCGGCATCCAGCAACACGGGCGTTTCCGCGTCGTTGATCCGGTCCGTCAGCCAGCCGCCATGCCGAAAGACCTCGTCGAGGACGATCGTCCCGAAACTGTGATGATCGCCCTGTAACGACGCGAATAATGCCCGATGCCGGTCGCCCGGATCTGTCCGGATGCTGGGCATGCGACCGGCAATCTCGTGCACGACTTCCTGCAGCCGCCACAACCCCATCGTCACATCGACGAAATCGCAGCGATCATCATCCCAATATTCGCCGAGCAGACGCGCGGCGGGTGCAAGCAGATCGACCATGACCGTCTCGACCGAGACACCGCGGTCGAGGATCGTCTCGATATGCGCGAGCAGACGATCGGCATCGACCTGCATCACCAGCGGCGCGAAGATGCCCACCTCGACGCTGTCGATCGGGCCATCCGTGCCGATCTCGGCGGAGGGCATCGCCGCACTGGCATGCGCGGCCATCAGCCGCGGAATGATCTCGCATTCGATCAGCGCGGACAAAGGGCGATCATAGCCCCCGTCGTCGCGACGCGGCCCCGGACCAAGATCTCGGCGGCCATCGCTCCAGTCCCGACGTGCGAACGACCCGGTGCTCCACCGGAAACCGCGCGAATAGTGAGTAACCGCTGCCATTACCGGCTCTCCCCAGCCTGGTCGACACGCCAACAACTACAGACCGGGACCTGCATTTGGCAGATTAGCGGCGACTCGCAGCATATCCCACTTGCAATTGACTGACAACCGGACGGTTTTGCTGCATCGCACAACCTGTTCCAGATTGTGGACGTCCAAATAACTTGACACTTTCTGAGGGGCGGGCGTAAGGTCCGATCGGAACTTGGGCAGGCGGGGCGCGATGCGAGCGAACGACCTTTCTCCGGCAGATCGGCAGGGCGGCACGGCCGTCCGGGGCGCCCGCCGGGCAGCCGCCCCGCTCTACACGCCAGACCAGCGCGAGCGCCGCGACTCGTCGGCTTGGACGCTGGTCCAGGGGGTGCTCGCCCCGATCCAGTTCCTGATCTTCCTCGTCAGTCTGACGCTGGTCCTGCGCTATCTGGCGACGGGCGACGGCGTGGTCGCCGCGACGATATCGATCATGGTCAAGACGGGCGCGCTCTACGCGATCATGATCACCGGCGCGATCTGGGAGAAGCAGGTGTTCGGCCAATGGCTGTTCGCCCCCGCCTTCTTCTGGGAGGACGTCGTGAGCATGCTCGTGCTCGCGCTGCACACCGCCTATCTCGTCGCGCTTGCCCGCGACTTCGGCAGCGAGGCGGGGCGCATGTGGCTCGCGCTCGCGGCCTATGCGAGCTACGTCGTCAATGCCGCGCAGTTCCTGATCAAGCTGCGGGCCGCGCGGTTGCAGCGTGCACCGGCGAGCATGGCCGCGTCATGACCGCCCCGCTTTCCACCCCCCTGCCCACCGCCCCCCTGCCCACCGCCCCGCAGCTTGGCCGGACCGGATGCGACGCCGCGCCCGTGCTGCGCGAACGCGGCCAGCGCGAGGTGTTCTGCGGGCTCACCGGGATCATCTGGCTGCACCGCAAGATCCAGGATGCGTTCTTCCTCGTCGTCGGCTCGCGGACCTGCGCGCATCTGCTGCAATCGGCGGCAGGCGTGATGGTCTTTGCCGAGCCGCGCTTCGCCACCGCGATCATCGAGGAGCGCGATCTCGCGGGGATGGCGGACTGCAATGACGAGCTCGACCGCATCGTCGACCAGATGCTTCTGCGCCGGCCCGACATAAAGCTGCTGTTCCTCGTCGGCTCCTGCCCGTCGGAGGTGATCAAGCTCGACCTCTCGCGCGCCGCGGCCCGGCTGTCGGTCAAGCATGGCGGCACGACCCGGATCCTCAATTATTCGGGCAGCGGGATCGAGACGACCTTTACCGAAGGGGAGGATGCCTGCCTCGCGGCACTGGTACCCGGCCTCGCCGCCGACGCATCGGCGAAACCGAGCCTGATGATCGTCGGCGCGCTGCCCGATGTCGTCGAGGACCAGTTCCTCCGGCTGTTCGACGCGCTCGGCATCGGCCCCGTTCACAGCCTGCCCGCACGGCGCGCAGGAGGGATGCCCCCGGTCGGGCCCAACACGCGCTTCCTGCTCGCCCAGCCGTTTCTCGGCGAGACGGCGCGCGCACTCGAGGATCGCGGCGCGACCCGACTCGACGCGCTGTTCCCGTTCGGTGCCGAGGGCACGACCGACTGGCTGCACGCCGCCGCCCTGGCGTTCGGCGTCGACGCGATGCAGTTCCGGCGCACGATCGCGCCCGGCCGCGAACGCGCCAAGCGCGCGCTCGCGCATGCACGCCCGCTGCTCGAGGGACGGCGGATCAGCTTCCTCCCCGATTCCCAGCTCGAAATCCCGCTCGCGCGCTTTCTCGCGACCGAGCTCGGCATGGTCCCGGTCGAGGTCGGCACGCCCTATCTTCACCGCCGCCATCTCGCGCGCGAACTCGCACTGCTCCCCGCCGCGACGCGGCTGAGCGAGGGGCAGGATGTCGATCGCCAGCTCGACCGCGTCCGCGCGGACCGCCCCGACCTCACCGTCTGCGGCCTCGGCCTCGCCAACCCGCTCGAGGCCGAGGGGCTGACGACGAAATGGGCGATCGAGCTGGTCTTCTCGCCCGTCCATGGCTTCGACCAGGCGGGCGACCTTGCCGACCTCTTTGCGCGACCGCTGCGGCGGCGCGACCTGCTGAGGGTGTGATGCAGCTGACCGTCTGGACCTATGAGGGACCACCCCATGTCGGCGCGATGCGGATCGCGACCGCGATGGAGGACGTACATTATGTCCTGCACGCGCCGCAGGGCGACACCTATGCCGACCTGCTGTTCACGATGATCGAGCGACGCGGCAAGCGCCCGCCGGTCACCTACACGACCTTCCAGGCGCGCGATCTCGGCAAGGATACCGCGGCCTTGTTCCAGACCGCGGCGCGCGATGCCTATGCGCGCTTCACGCCGGGCGCGATGTTGGTCGGCGCCTCGTGCACCGCCGAACTGATCCAGGACGACCCCGCCGGGCTGGTCGCGGCGATGGACCTGCCCTGCCCGGTCGTGGCGCTCGAACTGCCCAGCTATCAGCGCAAGGAGAATTGGGGCGCAGCCGAGACCTTCTACCAACTGGTCCGGACCCTCGCAGCCAGCCCCGTGCCCAACCGGGCGAACGCGCGCCCGACCGCCAACATCCTCGGCCCGACCGCGCTCGGCTTCCGCCACCGCGACGACGTGATCGAAGTCCGCCGCATCCTCGATGCGCTGGGGATCGCGGTGAACGTCGTGGCGCCGCTCGGCGCGACCGCCGCGGACATCGCCCGGCTGCCCGACGCCGATTTCAACATCTGCCTCTATCCCGAGATCGCCGACACCGCCTGCCGCTGGCTCGCGCGCGAACACGGCCAGCCCGTCGTCACCACCGTGCCGATCGGCCACGGCGCGACGCGCGACTTCATCGCAGAGCTGGCGGCGCTGACCGGGATCGATCCGACGGGCGCGTGCGACCTTGGTCACCTGCCCTGGTGGAGCCGCTCGGTCGACTCGACCTATCTGACGGGCAAGCGCGTCTTCATCTTCGGCGATGCGACGCATGCGATCGCCGCCGCCCGCGTCGCGCGCGACGAACTCGGGTTCGAGGTTGTCGGGCTCGGCTGCTACAACCGCGAATTCGCGCGCGACCTGCGCACCGCCGCGGCGCTCTACGGCGTCACGCCACTGATCACCGACGACTATCTGGTCGTCGAGGAGGCGATCCAGGCGCTGCAGCCCGAACTCGTGCTCGGCACGCAGATGGAACGGCATATCGCCAAGCGGCTCCGGATCCCGTGCGCGGTGATCTCGGCCCCCGTCCATGTCCAGGATTTCCCCGCACGCTATTCGCCGCAAATGGGGTTCGAGGGCGCGAACGTGCTGTTCGACACCTGGGTCCATCCGCTGGTCATGGGGCTGGAGGAGCATCTGCTGACGATGTTCCGCGACGATTTCGAGTTCAGCGACATGGCCGGCGCGAGCCATCTCGCGCCCCTCCCGGTGGCGCCGGAGCCCGCGCCACAGCCGGTATCGCCCGATGTCGTGGCCCGCCCCGCCCCGGACGCCAGAGCCGCGCGGATCTGGTCCGCCGATGCCGAGCGCGAGCTGCTCAAGATCCCCTTCTTCGTCCGCGGCAAGGCGCGTCGCAACACCGAACGGTTCGCCGCCGAGCGCGACGTCGCGACGATCACGATCGACACGCTCTATGATGCGAAGGCCCATTATGCCCGATAGCGCCATCCGCCGCCCGGTCCCGCTGCATGTCGTGATCGTCACGCTCGACAACCATCTGTCGGGCGCCGCCGAACGCGCCGCCGCACGGTTCGCTGCGGACGATAGCGGGATCACGATCGGCTTCCACGCCGCGGCCGACTGGGATCGCGGCACCGGGTCGCTCGATCGCTGCATCGCCGATATCGGCCGCGCCGACATCGTCATTGCGACGATGCTGTTCCTCGACGACCATATCCGCGCGGTCCTCCCCGCGCTGACCGCGCGCCGCGAGGCCTGCGCCGCGATGGTCGGGCTGATGTCGGGCAGCGAGATCGTCAGGCTGACCAGGCTCGGCGACTATCGCATGGACAAGCCGGCAAGCGGTCCGCTCGCGCTGCTCAAGCGGCTGCGCGGATCGGCCAAGCCCGGCGCCTCGTCGGGCGCGGGGCAGATGCGGATGCTGCGCCGGCTGCCCAAGATCCTGCGGTTCATTCCCGGCACCGCGCAGGACGTCCGCGCCTATTTCCTGACGCTGCAATATTGGCTGGCGGGCAGCGACGACAATGTCGTCGGGATGATCCAGGCGCTTGCCGGCCGCTATGCGGGCCACGCCATCCGCGCCGCCGCGCCGCACGACTATCCCGAGGTCGGCGTCTATCACCCCGCGATCCCGGGCCGGATCGCCGACCGGGCGGACGCGCTGCCCAGGGTGGGGGGCTCGCGCGGCACGGTCGGAGTGCTGATGCTGCGCTCCTATCTGCTCGGTCGCGACACCGGTCATTATGACGGCGCGATCGCCGCATTCGAGGCGCGCGGGCTGCGCGTGATCCCCGCCTTTGCCAGCGGGCTCGACTCGCGGCCCGCGATCGAGCGCTTCTTCATGCGCGACGGCGTGCCGATCGTCGATGCGGTCGTCTCGCTCAGCCCCGCGCGCTGCACCGCGCGCCCCTGGGCCAGCGTCGCGACCAGATCCAGCCCGCCGAACAGCCGGTCGTCATCGACATGCACCGGCACCCGCCGCAGCGGCGCACCAGGCGGCAGATGCGACCGCAGCGCCGCGATCACCGCATCGCGCAGCTCGCCGCCGCCGCGCAGCGCGATGCCGCCAAGCCCGGGATCGGCGGCACAGAGCCGCGCCGCGATCAGCGCATCGGCCAGCGGAACCGGCGCCCCCGCTGCCGGCACGGTCACCCCGCCACCTCCTCCAGCGCGCGCAGGATCCGCACGGTCGACCCGGTCTCGTCGAGCACGTTGCGCCGCAACCGGTGGCGCAGCGCCATCGGCGCGATCGTCGCGACATGCGCCTGCGTCACCTCCGACACCGCCTCGAGCGCCGCGAGCGCCCGCGCCGCCCGCATCAGCGTCAGTTCGCCGCGCAACCCGTCAGCCCCCACCGCGATACACAGCCGCGACGCGAAGGCGAGCACCGCGTCGGGCAGCGCGACCATCGGCAACCCCGCCCGCCCCCGCGCGATCGCCGCCAGCGTCGCGCGCTCGTCGGCCGCCCAGTGCTCGACAAACGCCGCCGGCGACCGCTCGAACGCATCGCAGCGCCGCAGAATCTCCACGCGCTGGTCCAGATCCTGCGGGGTGCGGACCTCGACCGACAGCCCGAACCGGTCGAGCAGCTGCGGCCGCAATTCGCCCTCCTCGGGATTGCCGCTGCCGACCAGCACGAACCGTGCCGGGTGGCGGACGCTCAGCCCCTCGCGCTCGACGACATTCTCGCCCGACGCGGCGACGTCGAGCAGCAGGTCGACGATATGATCCTCGAGCAGATTGACCTCGTCGATATAGAGGAAACCGCCATTGGCCCGCGCGAGCAGCCCCGGCTCGAACGCCTTGATCCCGGCCCCCAGCGCGCGTTCGAGATCGAGCGCGCCGACCACCCGGTCCTCGGTCGCGCCGAGCGGCAGGTCGACGAACGGCACCGGCACCTGCCCGCTGCGCGGCGTCCCGTCCTGATACCCCGCCTGGTCGGCCCGCACCGGCGGCAGCAGCGCGGCGAGCGCGCGCACCGCGGTCGACTTGCCCGTGCCCCGATCGCCGAACACCATCACCCCGCCGATCCGCGCATCGACCGCGGCGATCAGCAGCGCGCGTTTCATCTCGTCCTGGCCGACGATCGCCGAAAAGGGGAAAGACACGCGCATGCCAAAGGTGTAACACGCATTGGACACTCGGCAAGATGGACAATGTAATGCTTAACCCGATTGTCGTGAGCGGCAGTGCCGCCATCGCGCTTTGCGTCGTCGGCGGCTTGATGACGCCGATCGGCCCTTGGTACCGCACGCTGCGCAAGCCGCGGTTGCAGCCGCCGAACTGGCTGTTCGGTCCCGCCTGGACGATCATCCTCGGCCTCGCCGCCTGGTCCGCGTCGATCGCCTGGACCGCCGCGCCCGACGCCGCGACGCGCGCGGAGGTGGTCACGCTGTTTGCGGTCAACGCCGTCTTCCACCTGCTGTGGAGCCCGCTCTTCTTCCGCGCCCGGCGCCCCGACTGGGCGCTGATAGAGGTCGTGTTTCTCTGGGCGTCGCTGGTCGCGCTGGTCGTCGGGCTGTGGCCCATCGACCGCTTCGCGAGCCTGTTGATCGCGCCCTATCTCTTGTGGGTCAGCTTTGCGGCCTGGCTCAACTGGGCGATCGTGCGGCTGAACCGGCCGTTCGGTCACGCCGCCCAACGATACCCCGCATGACGAGGATATACGCCACCCCCTGAACGGAGAGCAGATCATGGCCACCCATCCGCACAGTTTCATCGCGCCAGCACCCGCCATCCCCGAGATCCGCGAGATCGGCACCGCCGGCCTGCGCTGGGCCCTCGCCGAGGGGTGGAAGGACTTTCTCGCCAAGCGCGGCGACCTGATCGTGATCGGCCTGCTCTATCCGATCGTCTGTCTGGTCGCCGCGGTGGTGACGTACAACGCGCCGCTGCTCCCGCTGTTCTTCCCGCTGGTCGCAGGGCTCTCGATCCTCGGCCCCGCCGCCGCCTCGGGCTTCTACGAACTCGCGCGCCGCCGTGAAGAGGGGCGCGACTCGAGCTGGTGGCATTTCCTCGATCCGCTCAACGGACGCAGCCGCCTGCCGCTCGCGATCCTCACCGCCGGGCTCGCCGCGCTGATGGTCGGGTGGCTGGCGACGGCCTATGCGGTCTATGACCTGACCTTCGGTGCGACCGCGCCGCTGCGGATCGGCGACGTCGCGGGCCGCCTGTTCACCACGCAGGAGGGGTGGACGCTGATCCTGCTCGGCAATCTGGCGGGCGCGCCGTTCGCGATCGCCACGCTGGTCTTCGCGCTGGTCGCCTTCCCGATGGTGGTCGATCAGCCGGTCGATGCGGGCCTCGCGCTGCGCACCTCGCTCGCAGCGGCGCGGCGCAACCCGCGCGCGGTGTTCGGCTGGGGCGCGCGTGTCGCCGGGCTGCTGGTCCTCGGGCTGATCCCGCTCGCGATCGGGCTGGCGGTCGTGCTGCCCTGGCTCGGCTATGCGACCTGGCACCTCTACACGCGTCTGGTCGTCCGCTGACGAACCCCCGCGCCGCGCCCGGTTTACCCGGCGCGGCGCAGTCGCCCTCAAGCCCGCGTCGGGCGCGGTCCGGGGTGATAGGATGGCGGACGATCCGCCTTCGCCGTGCCGAACCGTGACGGCTTGTCCCCCATCACGAAGACGAGCTCGCCACCCTGGGCAAGATCCGCATGCCCGATCCAGTTCTTCGTCCAGGGTTTGCCGTTCCACCGCACCGACTGGACATAGGGTGCCTGCGGACCATTGCCCGACGCGGTGATCCGCAGCGTCTTCCCGCCGCCCAGCGCGACCTCCGCGGCATCGAACAGTGGCGAGCCGAACACATAGACCGCGCTGACCGGATCGACCGGGTAGAGGCCGAGCGCGGAGAAGATGAACCACGCGCTCGTCTGCCCGCAATCGTCGTTGCCGATCACGCCGTCGGGATCCGCCTTGTACATCTCGGTGCACAGCCGCCGGACCATCGCCTGCGTCTTCCACGGCGCACCGGCATAGGCATACATGTACGCGGCATGCTGGTCGGGTTCGTTGCCATGCGCATATTGGCCGACCAGCCCCGAAATGTCGGGCGGCGCGTTCTTGGGGAGTGTCGAGGGCGCCGCGAACAGCGCGTCGAGCTTCTTCACGAACCCGGCATCCCCGCCGAACAGGTCGATCAGCCCGTAGATGTCGTGCTGGTTGAGGAACGTCGCCTGCCAGCCATTCGCCTCGGTATAATCGCGGTGCTTGTCGGGGTTGTGGCCAAGCTGGATCGGATCATAGTCCGCCCACCAGGTCCCGTCCGCGAAGCGCGGCCGTGCAAAGCCGATCTTCGGATCGATGACGTTGCGGTAGTTGAGGCTGCGCTTGCGCAACGCCTGCGCGTCGGCGGAGGCGCCCGCTGCGTCCGCGAGCACCGCCATCGCCCAGTCGTCATACGCATATTCCTGCGTCCGGCTGACCGACTCCCAGACCTTGTCGGCGGGGATGTAGCCGAGGTCGTAATAATAGCCGCGGCCGAGCGTGCTTTCGAGATCGCGGAAGCTGCGGTCGAACGCGCGGCGGCGGATCTGCGGCCAGGCTGCGGCATAGTCCGCCTTGACGCCCTTCACGCACGCCTCGGCAAGCACCGACACCGAATGCCAGCCGATCATGCAGGCGGTCTCGACACCCTGGAGCGGCCAGACCGGCGAGCCCGCCGGGCTCTGGATCGTCTGGCGGACCAGATCGCGCGTGAACTGCGCCGCCTTGTCGGGCTGGACCAGATTGAGCAGCGGGTGCAGCGCGCGGTACGTGTCCCACATCGAATAGGTGCTGTACGCGGTGTCGCCCGCCGCCGCTGTGTGCACCTTGCGATCGAGCCCGACATAGCGGCCATCGCGGTCGGTGAAGAGCGTGGGCGACAGGAACGTATGATACAGCGCGCTCGCCATGATCGTGCGCTGATCGGGCGTGCCGCCCTCGACACGGATACAGTCGAGCTGCGTCTGCCAGGTCCGCGCCGCCGACCGGCGCACGCTGTCGAACTGCCAGCCCGGGGCCTCGCCCGCCAGCGCGGCCTTGGCGCCCGCGACGTCGACCGCGGAGATGCCCGTCTTGATCAGGATCGGTTCGCCGCCCGCCTGGTCGAAGAACAGCGCGACCTTCAGCCGGTTGCCGGTGATCGCCTTCGCGCCCGCCGGTGCCGGTTTGTCGTCGTCGCCGAAGAACTCGACGCGGTCGGGGCGGCGCGACAGCTGCATCGCGAAATGGATCCGCCGTCCCTTCGCCCAGCGGTGGACGCGGCGGCTGCCGGTCAGCATGCCGTCGGGCGACAGCGCCAGCGACGCCTCGTCGATCAGCACGCCCTTGTCCCAGACGTCGAGGATCATGTGCGCGAAGTCGATCAGAATGTGCCCCGCGCCCTGCGGGAAGGTGTAGCGGTGATGCCCCGTCCGCTCGGTCACGGTCAGCTCGGCAAGCACGCCCGATTCGAGCTTCACGCGGTAATAGCCGGGCTCGGCCAGCTCATCGGAGAAGCGCTGGCGATAGCCGTCCTGCGGCTTGTCGAGCGCACCGGGTTTCAGCTTGAGCGGCCCGCGCGTCGGGACGACGAGGACGTCGAGCATGTCGCCGATTCCCGTCCCCGACAGATGCGTGTGGCTGAACCCCATGATCGAGCCGTCATCCTGGTGATAGCCCGAGCACGCGTCCCAGCGGCTGTTGTCGGTGTCGGGGCCTAGCTGGACCATCCCGAACGGCAGCGACGGCCCGGGATAGGTGTGGCCATGGCCACCCGTGCCGATGAACAGATCGGGCTTGCCCGCGGTCGGGCGCTGGCCCTGCGCGGTGGCAGCGGCGGCGGGCAGCACGCCCGCAAGGCCGGCAAGCCCGGTGGTGGCGAGCACCTGGCGGCGGTTGGCGGTGGTCATGTGTCTCTCCCGTGGGTCCATGTCAGTAGCGCGCGGCGAGCAAGCCGGGCTTGCGCCGCTCGAGGTCGAGGATCAGCTCGCCAAACAGCCCGTTGGCCCAGGCGAACCAGCTGCGCGTGAATTTCGTCGGATCATCCTTGTGGAAGGATTCGTGCATGAAGCCCGTGCCGCCGTGCGTCGTTTTCAGCCATGTCAGGCACTGGCGGATCACGGCGTCGTCATCGCTGTTCATCGCATGCGTGACGATCGACATCGGCCAGATCATGTCGAGGCCGATATGCGGCCCGCCGATCCCCTGTGCGGCCTTGCCCGCAAAGAAATAGGGGTTGCGATCGCTCCAGGCGAGCGCGGCGGTGCGGCGGAACAGCGGGTCGGCGCGGTCCGCGGCGCCGAGCAGCGGCAGGCCCGACAGGCTCGGCACATTGGCGTCGTCCATGAAGATCGCATTGCCGAAACCGTCGACCTCATAGGCCCAGACCTCACCCCCCTGCCCGTCCGGCATCCGGCCATGCGCGCGCAGCGCCGCCTCGACCTCGGTCGCGAGCGCCTCGCTGTCCGCCGCGCCCGCGGTATCGCCGCGCGCCTCGCGCTGGACCGTCGCCAGCATGCGCAGCGCCGACACCGCGAACAGGTTGGACGGAATCAGGAAGGGGTAGAGGCACGCATCGTCCGACGGGCGGAACATCGAATGGATCAGCCCGACCTTGCGCGTCGGTGCGCCATAGCCTTCGAACATCAGCGTCTCGGTCGGCGAGACGTTCAGCCGCTGGAAATGATACGGGCCCTTGCCGTCCTTGCGCTGCTGTTCGCGGAAGGTCGCGACCGCGCGGACCATCGCCTGCGCCCACAGCGCGTCGAACGGCGTCTTGTCGTGCGTCGCGGTCCAGTAGCCGTGCGCGAGCCGCATCGGGTAGCAGAGCGAGTCGATCTCCCATTTCCGCTCGGCGACGCCCGGTTTCATCTCGGTCTGGTCGGTCCGCGCGCCCAGGTTCGATTTCGCGGTCGGATCGTCCATGAACGCGTTGGCATAGGGGTCGATCAGGATGCAGCGCGCCTGCCGTGCGATCAGCCCGACAAAGACCCGGCGCAGGCCCGCATCCTTGCGCGCGAGATGGACATAGGTCTGCATCTGCGCCGAGCTGTCGCGCAGCCACAGCGCCTCGATATCGCCGGTGATGACGAACGCGTCGGGCTTGCCGTCGACCATGCCCAGCCGGACCGTGGTGTCGAGCGTGTTGGGGTAGCAATTCTCGAACAGCCAGGCGAGTTCGGGGTCGGCGATCTTCGCCTTCACGCGCGCGATCTCGGCTTCGACCGCGGCGCTGACGAAACGACGCTCGCCACGCGGCGGTCGCCTGCTCGCCAGCGGCGCGGCGACCGCCCCGCCGGGCAGCGCGGTGGCCAGTGCGAGCGCGGCCGCGCCGGTCATCACGTCGCGGCGGCAAAGGGTGAAGCGCGCGCCGCTCATGGCTTTACCACCGGTGCGCTCATCGAGAAGGGCGCAGCACTGCTGGCCGCCCCCCATTTCCGGTTCGGCGTCGGCCCCATCACGAAACGCAACGTGCCCCCCGTCTGCAGCGCCTCGCGCGTCAGCCACGGCTTGTCGTGCGGCGTGCCGTTGAAGCTCGCCGACTGGATATAGACATTGCCCGGCCCGTTGTTCGCCGCCTCGATCGTCAGCCTCTTACCCCCCGGCATCGTCAGTTTGACGGTGCGGAACAGCGGGCTGCCGATCGCATATTGGCCGACCGCGGGCGTGACCGGATAGAAGCCGAGCGCGGAGAACACGTACCAGGCCGAGGTCTGGCCGTTGTCCTCGTCACCCGGATAGCCGTCGGGCGTGGCTGCGTAGAGCTTCTTCGTCACGTCGCGGACATGATATTGCGTCTTCCACGGCGCCCCCGCCCAGTCATAGAGATAGGGCATGTGCTGGATCGGCTGGTTGCCATGCGCGTATTGGCCCATGTCGACGATCTGCATCTCGCGGATCTCGTGGATCGTCTGCCCGTAATAGCTGTCGTCGAAGATCGGCGGCGTGGTGAAGACCGAATCGAGCCGCTTCACGAACGCGTCCTTGCCCCCCATCAGGTCGGCAAGCCCCTGCACGTCCTGCATCACCGACCAGCTGTAATGCAGCGCATTGCCCTCGGTGAACGCGTCGCCCCATTTATACGGGTTGAAGGGGGTCGACCAGCTGCCGTCCTGGTTGCGACCGCGCATCCACCCGCTCTGCGTGTCGTAGAGCTTGCGGTAATTCTGCGCCCGCGCGGCATAGAGCTTGGCATCCTCGGTCTTGCCGAGCGCACTCGCCAGCCGCGAGATCGAGAAGTCGGCGGTCGCATATTCGAGGCTGCGCGCGGCATTCTCGTTGATGCCGACGTCATAGGGCACATAGCCCAGCCGGTTGTAATATTCGACGCCCTCGCGCCCGACCGCGCCGACGACCTCGCCCTTCTTGTCGACCGGACGCCCTTGCGAGGTGGTCGCGTTCTTGACCATCGCCTCGTACAAGGTCTCGACGTCGAACCCGCGCACGCCGTTCAGATACGCGTCGGCGATCAGGTTCGCCGAGTTCGACCCGATCATCACGTCGCGGTGGCCGGGACTCGCCCATTCGGGCAGCCAGCCGGACTCCTTGTAGGTGTTGACCAGCCCCTGCATGATCTCGCTGTCGCGCTCGGGATACATCAGCGCGAAGAACGGGAAGACCGCGCGCCACGTGTCCCAGAAGCCGTTGTCGGTATAGAGAAAGCCCGGATGCACCTTGCCGTCATAGGGACTGTAATGGACCGTCTGGCCCTTGGCATCGACCTCGTGGAACATCCGCGGGAACTGCAGCATCCGGTACAGCGCTGAGTAGAAGGTGCGTCGGTTGTCGATGTCGGGATCGCTCACCTCGATCCGGTCGAACTCGCGCTGCCAGACCGCCTTCGCCTTCGCCTTGGTCTGCTCGAAGCCATCGCCGCCGATCTCGCCGCGCAAATTGCGCTCGGCCTGCTCGAGGCTGATGAACGACGACGCGACCTTGACGCCGACCTGCTCGCCCTTGCGCGTCTTGAAGCTGACGACCGCGCCGACATGATCGCCCTCGCGCACCGGCGTCGCGGCGATCTGGCCATTATCGTCCCAGGTCCGGCTGACGGTGAAGGCGTGGTCGAATTCGGCGACGAAGTAATTGTGGAAATTGCCGGGCACGCCGCCGTGATTGTTGCGGACATAGCCGGTGATCCGCCGTTTGACCGGGTCGACCGACACCATCGATCCGCCCGCATAGCCATCGAGAATGATGTGCGCGTCGTCGCTTTCGGGGAAGGTGAAGCGGAACTGCGCGGCGCGGTTGGTCGGCGCGACCTCCGCGGTCACGTCGTAATCGGCGAGATAGACCTTGTAGCTATAGGGCCGGCTCTCCTCCGCCTTGTGGCTGTACCACGAGGCGCGTTCGTCCGCCTTGACCTTCAGCGCGCCGGTCGTCGCCATCAGCGCGAACGCGGCATAATCGTTCATCCACGGGCTGGGCTGGTGCGTCTGCTTGATGCCGTTGATCTTGTTGCCGTCATAGGTGTAGCCCCAGCCGCTGCCGGGCTTGCCCGTCACCGGCGTCCAGAAGTTCATCCCCCACGGTACCGCGACCGCGGGATAGGTGTTGCCGTAGGACAGCGTATAGTCGGAATCGGTGCCCATCAGCGGGTTGACGAGGTCGACCGACGGCTGCGCCTCGGCGCTGGCCGCAGCCTGTGCCGACAGCGGCATCGGTGCGACGAGCGCGATCGACGCGACCGCCGCCACCGTGCCGCGCAGTGCGGCGATTACCCTGTGTCTCACATCGCTCTCCCAGATGAATGTTCGTCGCGCCCTGCAGCGGTTGGCCCGGGGGCCGCCCGGCCACGGATCGGCCGCGGCGCGACGCCGGTATTGGTCATGACGACGGGCTTGATCGTACCGTCGGCGGCAAAGACCATGCGGTCGACCGCGATCTGCCGGTGTTCGCCGCGATCGGTGTCGAGCGGCCGGCGGTGATAGGCGATGTACCAGTCGTCGGTGCCGGGCACGTTGACGACCGAATGATGCCCCGCGCCGCGCGCGATGCGCAGGTCCTGCGACAGGATCTTGCCCTTCGGCGTGAACGGCCCGGTCGGGCTCGGCGCGGTCGCATAGGCGACGCTATAGTCCGGCCCGGTCCACCCGCCCTCCGACCACATCAGATAATAGACGCCGTGGCGTTCGATCATGAACGACCCCTCGACATAGCCGGGGGGCGTGATCTCCTTGAACATCGTCCCGTCGGGAAACGGCAGGACGCGCTTCAGGTCCGGGCTCAGCCGGACGACGTTGCAATGCTTCCAGCCGCCGTAGAAGAGATAGACCTGCCCGTCGCGATCCCGGAATGCGAACGGATCGATCGGCTGCGCGCCGTTATGGAACGCGCCGACCAGCGGCTTGCCCAGCGCATCCCTGAACGGACCGCCGGGCGTCGCGCTGACCGCAAGCCCGATGCCGCCCAGCTCACCATCGCTCTGGATGTCGTTCGCGCTGAAGAACATGTAATAGCGCCCGTTCGCCTGGAGCACCGACGGCGCCCAGATCGCATAGGCGGCCCAGCCCGCATCCTGCACGTCGAACACGCGGCGATGCTTTGTCCAGTGCACCAGGTCCGGCGAGGAAAACGCGTCGAAGAAGGTCTGCATGCCATAGGACGGGCGGACCGTCTTCCGCAGTCGCGCCGCCTTTTGCGCAGGCGTGAAGCGGCTCGGCGTGACCGGTTTTCCGGCATGGTCGGAATAGGTCGGGTAGATCCAGTATTGCCCCGCGAACACGCGGATCTCGGGATCGGCATACCAGCCCGGCACGATCGGGTTGGACGCGGTCGCCGCTCCGCAGGCGAGCAGCCCCGCCAGCGTCAGGGCCCGGCGCAGGACGCGGGGATATCTATCAAAAAAACGGTGGCTCCGCGGAGGAGCCACCAGGGGAGAGGAAGGTTTTGGCCCCGCCATCAGAAGTTGAACGACACGCCGACATAGGCACGGCGCCCGAAGTAATTCCGATAGACGAAGCGATCCTTGGTATCGTTGCCGAGATGCTGGCTCTCTTCCGACTTGGTCAGGTTGATGATCGAGGCGGTGATGTTGAGCCGGTCGGTCAGCGCGTAGGCGGCGTTGAGATCGACCTGTTCATAGGGGCTGGTATAGACGTTCAGCCCCGACTGGAGCCCGCCGACGACCTCGCCGCGGCGGTTGTACGATGCGCGGACCAGCACCTTGCCATGCTCGTAGAAGACCGAGGCGTTCATCTGCGTCTTCGCGCTCCCGACCAGCGCGGACGAGCCGACCGACTGGCCGTCGAGCGTCACGTCGGCGACCGACGTGTCGTTATAGGTGAAGTTGACCTGCGCACCCAGCCCGAAGGACAGCGTGTGCTGCGCATAGAGCTCGACACCCTGCGACCGCGCGTTGGATCCGTTCGCGACCGTCGAATAGGGCTGGATCAGCACCTGCTCCCCCGCCACCTCGCGCGTGACGTTCAGCACCAGCGGCACGACGAAATCGGACACGTCCTTGCGGAACAGCGTCGCGCCAAGCACCGAGCCGCGATGGAAATACCATTCGATGCCGGCGTCATACTGCCATGCCGAGAACGGGTTGAGTTCCGAATTGCCGCCTCTGCCCGACCAGCCCTCGAACTCGCCGAACTGGCCGCGGTCGAACGCATATTCGGGCGAGCGATAGGTCAGCGACCGTTCGGACCCGAGATTGGCGAAGGACGGCCGTGAAATGACCTTGGCGACCGCACCGCGGACGAGCAGGTCCGGGGTGATCTCGTACGACACGTTGAAGCTCGGCAGCCAGTCCGTGTAGGTCTTGGTCTGGTCGGCGCGCGTGTTGACGATCGTCTCGCGGACGCTCAGCGGCAGGACCTGGCAATTGCCGTCCGCGCCAAGTGGCCGGTTCGGATCGAACGAACCGTTCGGCCCGTTGACGCAATAGTCTTTCAGATACTGGAGCCGGTCCGACGTGTTGCCCGACTGACGCGTATTGGCCATCCGCACACCGATATTGCCGCGCAGACCGCCGGTGCCGAAGTTCGCTTGGGCGTAACCGGCGAAGACGCGCTCGCCCAGATCATAGACGAAGTCGCGCTCGTTGACGCGGACCGCGTCGCCATAGGTCGCGTTCAGATAGCTCAGATACTTGTCGAAATTGATCCCCGGCATGACGTTGGCGTTGAACCCGCCGTTGACGTTGCCGATCGGGTTTTCATAGAAGAATTCGGGCAGTGCGACCGCGCCCGCCGCGGTATCCTGATAGCGGAGCTCGCTGGCCGCATCCGCATACCATTCGTTGCGTCCGGTCTCGCGGTGGATGCTCAGGTCACGCCATTTGCCGCCGATCTGCACCGACTTCAGGAACCCGTCGAACCGGCGCGTCAGGTCGAGCTGGAGATACCGCTGCGCCAGGTCGCTGTTCGTGAAGCTCGAATTGGTCGAACCGACGTCGATCTGCGCGATGCCGTTGCGGATGTTCTGCTGCAGGTCGGGCGAGAAGGTGAAATCGCCGATGCCGTTCGAAACGTCCCAGTTGCTCACCAGATTGCCGTTCTGCTCCTGCCCCGGCACCGTCACGCGTGGCTTCGCGGCGGCGCTGAACCGAGCGGACGGGCCGCCGCTCGACTTGGTCTTGCCGAGCTTCAGCACCGCGTCGAACCGGTCCTGGCTGTACTTGACCTCGGTTTCGAACGTGTTCGAGACCTGCTTCTCGCGGCTGTAGGTGCCCGCGATCTGCGGCGTTTCCATCGTGCACGGGGTCGCACGGAGCAGACAGCCCGTCCCCGCCGCCGGCACCGCAAAATTCGCCGACTGGAAGATCGTCCCGCTCTTGTCGAGCGTCGCGCCGGTGAAGAAGTCGTTATAGCCCCATTCGGGGATCTTGACGGTATTCGAGGTGAAGTCGCTGCTGTAGCCGAAGCGGAAATAGTTGGACGTCACCGTGACATTGTCGAACGGGCGGAACTGCGCCGTCGCCTGGATGCCATAGCGTTCGCGTTCTTGGTCGAACACTTCGGCATTGACCGTCTGCGGTGCCCAATAGCCTGAATAATGCGTGCCGTCGCGCGTGGTCGTGCCCTGCCCCGGCCAATAGGAGATCGCGTCGTTATTGGCGAACGGCTTGCCATTGACGTCGGTCGCGGGCGTCAGGACATTGCCCTGCGCGTCGCGGTCGCTCCACCACAGCCAGCTTTCCGCCTCGCTGCGCAATTCGCGGTTGGTCCGCTTCTGCCACACGCCGCCGACCAGCAGGCCGAACGTCTCGTCCTCGTTCTTCCACGACAGCTGGCCGCCGAGCTGCGGCTCGAACTTTTCGGTGGTGTCCGAATAGGTGCCCTCGGTCGAGACGAAGCCTGACCAGGCCGGGACGTCGAACGGCTTGCGCGTGTTGAGGATGATCGTGCCGCCGACACCGCCTTCTTCCAGCCGTGCCTCGGGCGACTTGTAGACCTCGGTGCTGGCGATGAAACTGGACGGCAGCAGGACATAGTTGAACGACCGCTGTGGATCGCCGCTGTCCGCGCCGGCCAGGAAGTTGCCGTTGAGCAAGGTCAGCGTCAGGTCGGACTGGAGCCCGCGGATGCTGACGCGCGCGCCTTCGCCGCCGTCGCGCGTGATGACGACGCCCGGCACGCGCTGCAGCGCGTCGGCGACGTTCTTGTCGGGGAACTTGCCGATGTCCTCGGCGGTGATGACGTCGACGAACGCATTGGCTTCGCGCTTCTGGTTCAGGCTCTTCTCGATCGAGCGGCGATAGCCGGTGACGACGATATCCTGCTCACCCGCAACGGCCGACGCGGTGTCCGCCGTCTGGCCCGAGGGCGCGGTCGCCGTCGATGCGGGCGTTACCGCGTCGGGCGTTCCGGTGTCGCCGGTCTGCGGTGTCGCGGCGGCTGCGGGCAATGGCGGCGCCACCTCCTGCGCGTGCGCCGTCCCGGCCAGTGCCGCGCTCAGGCTTGCGCCCGCGAGCAGAAACCGCAGCGCGCGGCGGCGGTGCGACGGAACGGCATATATTGTCTTGGTTGCGCTCATCAGACTTCCCCTTTTCGGCGTGCGGGACGTCCTTGCCCGCTTCACGTCACCCTGCTGATCGCGTGCCTGCCCCCGTATTCGGGTGGGACGTCCGGTTCATCGGATCATCACGGTACGTCGTCTTTGCTTGCCTATTTGCCAATTATAAAAGTAAATTGTCAAATGGATTATGCGGAGCAGATTTATGCCGTTTCGGTCTCAACATTCGCAACATTCGCCGCGGCCCCGGACTTGGCCGAACCGGCACTAATCCTGCCAGGCGGTCCGCCGACGGCGCGCCGTCTTGCCAAATCGCGCCGCAAACTGAATGCTGTCGTCTTCAACTCGGCCGGTATCAGCACCCGGCCTTGCCGCTCCGGCCCCAGACTCCGGAGCCCCTTCCCCTCCCAGACCGGGTGACCGCCATGCCAATGCTCAAGCGTCTCTGCCTCGCCGGATCAGCGCTCGCCCTGCTCGCCGTGTGCCCCGCCCCCGCCCAGACTGCGCCGCGACCTAGCGACTCGGTCGATCCGCTGATCGGCACCGGTGGTGAGGGGCATACCTTCCCCGGCGCCGTCGCCCCGTTCGGCATGGTCCAGCTCTCGCCCGACACCGACACCTCCTGCGTCCTCCGCGACTGCTATCCGCACGCCGCAGGCTATCGTTACGACGACCCGACGATCGTCGGCTTCAGCCACACCCATTTCTCCGGCGCCGGCCATTCGGATCTCGGCGACGTGCTGGTGATGCCGGTCGCCGGCGACGACGTGCCGATGGACCCGGGCACGCCCGCCGCCCCCGGCTATCGATCGCGCTTCTCGCACGCCACCGAAACCGCGAAGCCCGGCTATTACGCTGTCACGCTCGCCGATCGCGGAATCCGCGCCGAAATGACGGCCGGCTCGCGGGTCGGCGTGCACCGCTACAGCTTTCCCGCGGGCAAGGCCGCGCATCTCGTTCTCGACCTCCGCTCGTCGCTCTACAATTATCCCGGCAAGATCCTGTGGTCGGGGCTGCACCTGCGCGACGACGGTGTCCTGACCGGCTTTCGCGAAACCCGCGGATGGGCACCCGGGCGCAAGCTCTTTTTCGCGATGCGCTTCTCCGCCCCCCTGACCGGCCACGCACTCGTCAACCGCGAGACCGCCATTCCCTATAAGGGGTTCCAGGGGCCGGGCCGCGACAGCGATGCGCTCGCCGAAAAGCTCGGTCAGGCGCTCGAGGCGCGTCTCGATTTCGGCGTCCTGACGAAACCGCTCGAGGTGAAGGTCGGGATCTCAGGCGTCGACGAAGCCGGCGCGCTCGCCAATCTCGACGGTGAAGCGGGCGGCTTCGACGATATCCATACGCAGACACAGGCCGCCTGGGACACCGCGCTCGGCGCCGTCACGTTCGAGGCCGAGGCACCGATGCGCCGCATCTTCGCCACCGCGCTTTACCACAGCCTGCTCGCGCCGAGCATCTGGAGCGACCGCGACGGCCGCTATCGCGGGCCCGACGACCAGATCCACCAGGCGACCGATTTCACGGTCCGGTCGACCTTCTCGCTCTGGGACACGTTCCGCGCGGAACACCCGCTGCTTACGCTGATCCAGCCGGAAAAGACCAACACCGACATCGTCCGCTCGCTGCTTGCCAGCCAGACGCACAGCCCCGACGGCATCCTCCCGGTCTGGCAGTTCGCCGGGCGCGAGACGTGGACGATGATCGGCTATCACGCCGTACCCGTCATCGCCGATGCCTATATGAAGGGGATTGGCGGCTTCGATGCCAATGCGGCGCTGGACGCGATGGTCGCGAGCGCCGACCATGCCAGCTATGGCGGTCTCGGCGAGTATATCGCGCGGGGCTATGTGCCGATCGACAAGGAACCCGAAGCCGCCTCCAAGACCGTCGAATATGCCTATGACGACTGGACCATCGCGCGGATGGCGCGGAAACTTGGCCGGTCGGACATCGCCGCGCGCTTCGAGAAGCGGGCGGGCAACTGGCGCAACAGCTTCGACGCATCGTCGGGCTGGCTCCGCGCGCGCAAGACCGACGGCCAGTTCCGCACCCCCTTCGATCCGACCGCAATCAACTACGGCTCCGACTATACGGAGGGCAATGCGTGGCAATATAGCTGGTTCGTACCGCAGGATCAGGCGGGGCTCTTCCGCCTGCTGGGCGGCGACGCGAGGACAATCCGGAAGCTTGACGCGATGTTCGATTTCGACCTGTCGAAGATCGACTACAGCCATGCTGAGGACATCGCCGGGCTGATCGGCCAGTATATTCACGGCAACGAGCCGAGCCATCATGTCGCCTATCTCTACAGCTATGCCGGGGCGCCCTGGCGGACGCAGGAGCGGCTGGGGCAGATCGTCGCCAGCCAATATGCCGACACGCCGGCAGGATTGAGTGGCAACGACGATCTCGGGCAGATGTCTGCCTGGCTCGTCTTCACCGCGCTAGGCTTCTACCCGGTCGCACCGGGCGCGAACGAATATGTCATCGGCCGCCCCTTCCTGCCCAAGGCGACGCTGATGCTGCCCGGCGGCAAGCAGTTCGTGATCAGCACGGAAAACCTCTCGACCGCCAATCGCTACGTCCAGTCCGTCACCCTGAACGGCCGGCCCCTCACCCGCACCTATCTTCGCGATGACGAGATCCGACAGGGCGGCGACTTGCGGTTCGTGATGAGCGCCCGACCGAACCGGCAATGGGGAAAGAGTGCGTCGTCGCGCCCGTTCTCGACCTCGACCGCGGTTTCCAGCCCCCCGACGCGGCGCTAGCGAGAGCGCCGTCGGGACGTGCGTGCGGTGGCGGCGGCCTCGCCCGCTTCCAGCGCACGCCAGCGCGCAAAGCGTTCGGGCGTCAAAGTGCCCGCGTCGATCCCCGCGCGCACCGCACAGCCCGGCTCTCCGCCATGCGCGCAGTTCGAGAACCGGCAGTCCTGCGCGGCGAGGGTAAAGTCGTCGAACACTTCCGCGATGCCCGCGGCCGCGTCGGACAATTGCAGTTCGCGCATGCCCGGCAGGTCGAGCAGCCAACCGCCCTGGTCGAGCCGGTGCATCTGGCGCACCGTCGTCGTATGCCGCCCCGTCCCGTCATGTTCGCGGATCGCCTGGGTGGCGATACTGGCGGATCCGCGCAACGTATTGACGAGCGTGGACTTGCCGACGCCCGACGACCCCAGAAAGGCGACGGTCTTGCCGATACCGCACCAGGCGGCGAGCCGCGCCACAGCGTCAGGTTCGCGGCCGTCGACGGTCTCGACGATCAGCCCGGGCTCGATCGCGCGAACCGCGTCCACATAGGTCTCCGGCGTGTCCGTCAGGTCGATCTTGGTGAGGATCACGACCGCATCGACCCCGACCTCGCGTGCCAGCACCAGATAGCGCTCCAGCCGCGCGACGCTGAAATCCTGGTTGCACGACGCGACGAGGAAGACCGTGTCGACATTCGCGGCGATCATCTGCTCACCGCGCGGATCACCCGGCGCACGGCGCTTGAACAGGTTCTTTCGACCGAGCACACGCAGCGCCTGCGCCCTGTCCGCGCTGGTCAGCAGCCAGTCGCCCACGGTCGGGTGATCGTCCGACGGCGTGGCACCGGCGATATAGGGCGACAGGTCGCCGGCCCAGCCCGCCCCTGTCACGGCGATCTGGCCGCGGTGGACGGCCATGACCCTGGCGGGATGACAATAGGCGGCTTCGGCGGCCGAGATCTGGCTCTCGAAATGTGCGTCCCAGCCAAGCTGTTCCAGGGTCTGATCAGCAGAATCCATAAGGGTGCAGCAGCATCTTTCCTTGCGGGCCGATCGCCGGCCCTTCCGTCTACGATCCGGTCGTATACGCCGATAGGAGGCGGTTACCAGTCGCACCCACGATCAAAAACGCCGCTATTGGCGCCCTTTCGTCGAAGCCGCCGCGCGCACTTTCACGCGAGCCGCGGAAATCCGCACCCGGATTGGGGCCAGGTATCAAACCGCGCGACCCACGAGATGCCCGATCGCGGCCGTCGCGGCCATCGCCGCCGCACCCCAGAACAGGACGCGAAGCGCCGGGCGCCACGGGCTTGCGCCGCCTGTTCGCGCCCCGACGATGCCCAGCAGCGCGAGGAAGACCAGAGTCGCTGCCGTCACCGCTAGCAGCCGGTGTGGCGCAGGCGTCAGGATGGCCACCAGCAGCGGCGGTATCGCGCCGACGACGAAGCTGACAGCGGACGCGAATGCCGCCTGGAGCGGGCGGGCCATGACGATTTCGGAGATGCCAAGTTCGTCACGGGCATGCGCGCCGAGCGCATCATGCGCCATCAATTGCCGCGCGGCCTCGCTCGCGATCGTCGCATCGAGACCGCGCGCCACGTAGATCTGCGCGAGCTCGTAATGCTCATGCGCCCAGTCGCTGGCGAGTTCGCCATGCTCGCGCGCCAGATCGGCAGCCTCGCTGTCAGCCTGCGAACTGACCGACACATATTCGCCCGCGGCCATCGACATCGCCCCCGCGACCATCGCCGCCGCGCCGGCTACGAACACGGCGCCGGTCGTTGCGCCCGATGCGGCAACGCCCGCGATTAGGCTCGCGGTCGACACCATCCCGTCATTTGCGCCGAGCACCGCGGCACGAAGCCAGCCGCTCCGCGATACAAGATGACGTTCGCTATGCGCGCTCATGGCAGTATCCTGATGGTTTCGCCGAGTGTCGCCACCGTCATGCCGAGCTTGCGGACGATCAGCCGATTCTGCGCGACCCGGGCATCGGGCGACAGCGTCAGCCACTGATCGACCATCATGCCCCCGCGCATACGAAAGGCCAGATGCAGGCGATTGCCGACCGCCTCGCCCGTCACCGGTCCGGACGCGTCAGTCAGCGTGCCCGTGTAGCGCCCGTGCCCGAGCGGAACGATCCGCCATTGCCGATCGCGCGGCGGCTTGCCCTGCTGCTCGATATGCTGATCCAGGATCAAAGTGCCGTCGGGAGCGACGCGACCGACGCTCGCGACATGCGTCCGGACCGGCGCCCGAAATGCGATCTTGAGCACGCCCGTGCCGTCCAGCCGCCCGGCGAAGAACCGTTCGGCGACAAAGGCCGGTTGCGCGGCGATCGACGCGGTGCTCGGCCCACCCGCGCAGGCGCACGGCAGCAACGCAAGCGGCACTGCAACGAAAGTCGTCAGACGGGGAACCGGGATCATCCTCTGCTTCATCGCCATCCTCGTCGTCGCATGCGCCGCAGGGCTCTCAGTCCGCGTTCGAGCTCTCGCGCCAGGACGTTGCGTTCGGCCGTTCTCGCCGAGCTGGCAATATGTATCTACCCACCCCGCCCGCGGTACGCGCTCCTGATCGTGGATTTGCCTGACGAACCCCACCGACCAAAGCGCTCGTTTAAACTGTGCACATTGCGCGCCTGCCCGTCTATCTAGCATGATGAAGCATAGGCCTCCGGCCGGCGCGATGCCCGGACGCGATCTTTCGGCGGTCATGGAACGCATGCGGCCGGCGCTCATGGCGTTCTTCGTCCGTCGTCTCAGTGATCCCGTGCAGGCGGAAGATCTGATCCAGGATCTTTTCATCCGCATGGCGACGATGAGGGGGCCGGCCACCGACAATCCCGAAGGCTATATTTTCCAAGCAGCCGCCAACCTGTTGCGCGATCAATATCGACGTGATGCGACCAGGTACCGATATCAGCAATCACGAGCGACCGATGCTGACCTTGGCGTCGATCCGATCGACGCCGAGCGGTTGCTGTCCGCGCGGCAGAGCGTCGGGTGCGTCGCGCGCACGCTGGGCGGCCTGCCTGACCGGACTCGCCAAATTTTCATTCTCTACCGGTTGGAGGGCATGCAGCGTAAGGCGATCGCCGATGCGTTCGGCATTTCCGTGAGCGCGGTCGAGAAGCATATCGCCAATGCAATGCGTGCGCTGCTTGCCGCCATGGGAGACTCGTAATGACCGCGCCGCAATCCGATGCGGACACCGTCATCGACTGGTGCCTGCGGTTGTCCGACGGGCCCTTGTCCCCGAAGGAGCGCACCGACCTGCACGCGTGGTTGGCCGATGACCCCCGCCGAGGCGAGCATCTGGGCGCAGCGCTTGCCGCCTGGGACGCGGTTGAGGAAAATGCCGACGCTCCCGAGATGCTCGCGCTACGCCGCGAAGCGCTCGGTGCCGTACATCGCGCGGGGCAGCGTCGCTGGCTCCGGACGCCGATGGTGTCCCGACCTGTGGCTTGGGCGATCGCGGCTGTGCTGCTGCTTGCGCTGTCGCTGGGCTCGCTGGCGTGGCGCCACGGCGGCCGCGACGAATATCGCACCGCGATTGGCGAACGGCGCGTCATCGCGCTGGCCGATGGCTCGCGTCTGTCGCTCGACGCCGACAGCATGGTCACGGTCGCTTTCAGCCCGCAACGCCGCGACATCGTCCTTGAGAAGGGCCGCGCGCGCTTCAAGGTCGCAAAGGATCCGCTGCGCCCGTTCGCCGTACGCAGCGGGCGAAACGTGGTGATCGCGACCGGGACCGAGTTTTCGGTTGAAAGGCTCAGCCGCGAAGTCCGGGTCGCGCTGTTCGAGGGTCGGGTCGCGGTGTTGCGTGATACCCCCCAAGGGCAGATGAACGAGGTCGTCCGGCTGGGTGGGCACCGGCTGACCGCAGAGCGCGCGCTGACCCCGGGGCATGAGATCGGCCTGCCGGTATCGGGGTTCGTCGGATCCGTGAGCTCATCGATCGGAAACGACGGCTGGGGCGCGGAGCAGGTGAGTTTTACGTCGGAGACACTCGTCGCCGCCGCCGAACGCATGAACCGCTATGCCCAGCGCCGCCGGATCATCGTTGATCCGGGTGCCGCGGACATTCGCGTCAGCGGGGTCTTCAACAATGGCGACGTCGATGCCTTTGCCGAGGCAATTGCCACAACCTTCCCGGTTGATGCCGCTGTTAACGGCGAGACGATCCGCTTGAGCCGCAGTCGCTGAAACCAAGATAAAACGAAATTATAAGATAATTTTCGTAATGAAGTGAGTGTTCGACACCCTCGCACGTCACAAAAGTATAACAGAGGAAGAGGGGCGATCGATGATGTTAAGGGACCGACGAATTCTCGGCGTAAGCTGCGTGGCAATCGCGACGGTCATGGCGGTCTCTCCGGCACAGGCGCAGCGGGTGGTTCGCGTCGACATCAAGGCCCAGCCACTCGGCCCGGCGCTGCGGTTGCTCGGCCGCCAGATGCACGTGCAGATGGTGTTCGACGAAACCCTCCTCGCCGACCGCGTATCCCCGACGATCAGCGGATCGATGACGCCGGACGTGGCGATCGACCGGCTCTTGCAAGGCAGTGGTCTCGTCACGTCGCGAACGGGACAGGGCGTCTATGTGATCGCACGCCCCGCCGCGCTGACGCGCGTGGCGATGACGGGGTCTCAGTCACAGGTTTTGCCGCAACGCCCGGCGAACCAGCCCGACACGGAACAGGACGACACGACGGGTCCGACGCCGCCTGGTGGCGACATCGTCGTGACGGGCTCGCGCATCCGGTCGAAAAACCTCGTCGAAACCGCACCGGTGACCAGCGTCAGCCAGGCGGACATCAAGCTGCAGGCAGCCTTCAGTGTCCAGGAGGTGCTGAACCGCGTTCCGGCAATCAAGAACAACGACACCAATTTATCGAACGGCAACGGGCGCCAGCAGTTCGATTTCCACGGGCTCGGGACCAACCGGACGCTAACCCTGATCGACGGTCAGCGGATCGGTGTCACCGAGGGCATCGATGCGTCCGTCGTACCGGTCGGATTGATCGAGCGCGTCGATCTGCTGACCGGCGGCGCCTCTGCCGTCTATGGCTCGGACGCTATCGGCGGCGTGGTGAACTTCATCCTCCGCAAGGATTTCGAGGGCGTCAACGCGAACGTCAATTACGGCTTCTACAACGCCGACAACCGCGACAACATCGCGGCGCAGGCCGCGCGTGACGCAGGCTTCGCCGTGCCCAGCGGCATGGCTAATGATGGCGGCCGGTTCGACGCCAATATCAGCATGGGCAAAAATTTCGCCGGCGGTCGCGGCAACATCTCGCTGTTCGGGGCCTATAGCCAGGTCGAGCCTGTCCTTGCGTCGTCGCGGTCGTTTTCCGTCTGCCCGATCACCTTGTCGGGGCAGTCGGTCGTCTGCGCCTCACCATCCTCGGCAACGCCGGCTGGCTATTTCCAGGCGCTGTCCGGGCCGGCGCAGAATGGCTCCGTCCTCACGAACGCGGCGGGTGGCGATCGCGAGTTCGTCCCGTTCACGGGGGCCAACGGCTACAACTACAACGACAGCTTCTATTTCCAGCGCGAGAACAAGCGATACAACGGCGCCGTCTTCCTCAACTACGAGGTTTCCCCCGCGCTGCAGCTCTACGCAAACGGGCTCTATCTAAGGTCCGAGTCGCGGAGCCAGTCGGATCCGGCCACGATCCAGCCCGGCTCGATCCCCTATGACATCAACTGCGACAACCCGCTTCTATCGCAGCAGCAGGCAGGCGCGTTGTGCGGTACTGCCGCGGGGACGGCGACGAACGTCCGCACCGATGTCCGCTACCGTTTTACTGACGCGCAGTCGACGCTGTCTTCCAACGAGATCTATCGCGCGGTGGCGGGGTTTCGCGGCGATCTGGGCAGCGCATGGCATTACGACGTAGGCGGCGTCTATTCGACCACGCTCTACCGCCAGCAACAACTCGGCCGCATCGACCCCGCCAAGGTCGCCACCGCACTGCAGGTGGTCGACGTCAACGGCACGCCGACCTGCGCCGCAGTGGTCAGCGGATCCGACCCGAGCTGCGTCCCGCTCGACATTTTCTCGACCAACGGGCCCAGCGCCGCGGCCGTCGACTATCTGTCGTTCGCGCAGGGCGGCGGCGTGTTCCGCGAGCGGTATGAACAATGGGTGGGAAATGCCAACGTCACCGGCGACCTCGGCGAATATGGCATCAGAAGCCCGTTTTCGACCAAAGGCATCAACATCGCGGTTGGCGGGGAATATCGGTCGAGCGGCTATCGTTCCCGCCCCGACGCCGCCTATCAGGCTGCGTTCGGGTCGACGCCCTCGACATTGTCCAACAACGCGGTCGACCTCTACGGTGAGGTCAACGTGCCGCTGGTCAGCGATCGCCCCCTGATCCGCGACCTGAGTATCGGCGCCGCGATCCGTGGATCGAAATATTCCGGGGTCGAACGGGTGCGGTCGACGTACAAGATCGACGGCAGCTGGCGGCCGATCGAGGATCTGCTCTTCCGGGCGAGCTACAACAAGGCAACCCGCGCACCGAGCATCTACGAACTCTCGTCGAACGCCAACGCCAGTTACGGCGTGCTCGACACGAACACGCTGGGCGATCCGTGCGCAGGGACGAGCCCCGTTGCGAGCCGCGAGGTCTGCGCGAGCACCGGCGTGACCGCCGCCCAATATGGCGCGATCCAGCAATGTCCGGACTTCCTGTGCACTGTCCGCAACGGTTCCGAAGGTCTGGTGACGCCCGAAGTCGCCCACACCTACACCTACGGCCTCGTCCTGACGCCCCGCATGTTGCGCGGTTTTTCCGCGACCGCCGATTATTACAGCATCGAGATCCAGAACGGCATCGGCTATTACCGCGCGATCGACTTCCTGCAGACCTGCGCGAACACCGGCTATGATTTCTTCTGCGGACAGCTCAAGCGCAACGCTGACGGGACGCTGTTCAGCAACGCCGGAGCAGCAACGGGCTACATCAACCAGGGATACAGCAACCTTGGCCGAACGAATGCCCGCGGGTTCAACTTCTCTGCCAATTACGACACGCGGATGGGCAACTGGGCGCGGTTCTCCACCAGCTATGTCGCGACGCTGCAGACCGCCAAGGGCGGTGATCTCGGCCTCCCCGACACCGACTTCAACGTGGTCGGGCTGTTCGGGCCCTATGCCGGGCAGGGCTATCGCCGGTATCAGCACAATTTCCGGTTTACGCTCAGCTCGCCCGAAGCTGCGCAGACTCAGGCGCTGGTCTCGGTCAACTGGAGGCATAATTCGGGGCTGAAGAACTCGCGCCTTGATGGAAATCCGATCTTCGGCGAGGACGATCCGAGCGTGCCGGACGCATATAAGTATCTGCCCGCCTATGACGTGTTCGACCTGAGCGGGAGCGTCACCGTATCGCGGGCGCTGACGCTGAGACTGGTCGTCAACAACGTGCTCAACCGGGCGGCGCCAGTTCGTCCCAGCCCCCCGCTCGAGGCGGCGGAGCGCGTCAACACCTCGCCTTCGGTCTATGATGCGCTCGGCCGGTCTATCAACATCGGGGCGACCCTGGATTTCTAGGGCCGTAGCCAGGCATGGCGGCGCCACCGGACGCGTCGCCATGCGGGAAGGGAAAGCATGACGGGTCAACCACCGGGCGTCGCCGACGCATTCGCCAGCGTGTCACGTCGCCGCGTGATGGCAGCAGGGACCGGTTCCATGTTCGCCGGGCTCTTCACGGGCCTGGGCGCCGTCGAAGCCAGCGCCCCCGGCGCGGACGAGCGCCACCGGATTGCGGCGACCGAGCCCGCGAGCGAGTGGCTGCTCGGGCACCCCGTGGGTAACGGCCGGCTCGCCGCGATGATGGGCGGCGGGGTTGTGCGCGACATGCTATCGCTCAATCACGATACATTGTGGAGCGGCCAGCCCGACGTCAGCCCCGGGCATGCGGGCGGCGATAGAGACCATGCCGATCCTCGAAACCGGGCTGCGCTCGCTGCGGTGCGCCGCGCCGTGTTCGCCGATGATCCGATCAGTGCCGACCAACTGAGCCATGCTCTCCAGGGGCCGTTCAGTGCGAGCTATGCACCGATGGCGGATCTCCACCTCGAGATGGACCATCGCGAAGCCCCGCAGGACTATCGCCGGACGCTCAACCTCGATCGCGCGGTTGCATCCGTCACGTATAGCTCTGGCGGGACAGGCTTCGGCCGCGACCTGTTCGCCTCGCACCCCGATGGCGTGATCGTGCTGCGCCTTACCGCGGATCGACGCGGCATGATCAATTGCCGCCTCATGCTGACGAGCAAGCTGCGCGCGACGGCGACGGCTACCGCACAATCAGGCAGCAACCAGATCACCCTGCTCGGCAAGGCACCCACGCAGAGCGAGCCCGATTACCGCGATGTCCCCGACCCCATTCGATATTCGGATAGCCCTGGTCGGGGCATGGCGTTCGCGACGATCCTGTCGGTCGAAACCGATGGCGGCGCAATCACCGCGTCGGAGGGCGCGCTGCACATCTGCGGCGCCACAACCGCGATCGTCCGCATCGCCGCCGCCACAGGGTTTCGCCGCTTCGACCTCGCGCCCGACACCCCCGTCGCCGCGGTCCGCGCTTCGGCCGAACGCGACCTCGCGGCTGCCAGACGTCATGACTATACGACACTAGTAAAGCGTCACGTCAGCGATCATCAGGCGCTCTACCGCCGCGCCTCACTCGAACTCAACGGCACGATCGGGGACGGGGATACACCGCGTGCCGAACGCCTGTTCCAGCTCGGCCGCTATCTCCTCATCGCCAGTTCCCGTGCCGATACGATGCCCGCCAATCTCCAGGGTGTATGGAATGCCGCGGTGCGCCCGCCCTGGAGCTCGAACTACACCACCAACATCAATCTGCAGATGAACTATTGGCTCGCCGAGAGCTGCAATCTCGCAGACTGCCATCTTCCGCTGATCGATCATATCGAACGACTCGCGGTCACCGGCGCCCGCACCGCGCGGCAATTCTACGGAATGCCGGGCTGGTGTGTGCATCATAACAGCGATGTGTGGGCAATGAGCGACCCCGTCGGCGCGGGCGTCGGCGATCCCAATTGGGCAAACTGGCCGATGGCGGGCCCATGGCTGGTACAGCACGTCTGGGATCATTACCGCTTCAGCGGCGATCGCGACTTCCTCAAGACGCGCGGCTTTGCATTGATGCGAGGCTGCGCCAAATTCTGTGCAGCCTGGTTGGTTCGCGATCCACGAAGCGGCCATCTCACGACTGCCCCGTCGATCTCGCCTGAGAACCTGTTTCTGATCGCGACCGGCAAGTCCGCCGCGATATCGGCAGGCTGTACGATGGACCTCGCGCTGATCCGCGAACTGTTCAAGAATTGCATCGCGGCCATGGCGGTCATTGGCGATGTCGACGGGCTCACGGCGCGGCTCGCCGGGTTGCTGAAGCAACTCGAGCCCTATCGCACCGGCCAATATGGCCAACTTCAGGAATGGGCGACCGACTTCGCCGAGCAGGACCCGGGCCACCGACACATCTCGCATCTCTATCCGCTCTATCCCGGCGATGCGATAGACCCCGTCCGGACGCCCGCGCTCGCCCGGGCTGCACGCGCGTCGATCGCGCGCCGCGAGGCGCATGGCGGTGCCAGCACGGGCTGGAGCCGTGCCTGGGCGACCGCGGTCTGGGCCCGGCTGGGTGACGGCGCGCAGGCCGGGCGATCGCTTTCCGCGTTCATCGCCAACAGCGTCGCAGCGAACCTGCTCGACACGCATCCGGCAAAGCCACGGCCCGTATTCCAGATCGATGGCAATCTGGGCATCACTGCGGCGATCACGGAGATGCTGCTACAGAGCCGCGAAACCGAGATCGCGCTGCTGCCTGCGGTCCCCCCGCAATGGACCAGCGGTCGCGTCGTCGGGCTCCGCGCGCGGGGCGGTCACGAGGTTGCGATCGCGTGGAGCGATGGCCATGTCGACGCGACGGTAATTGCCGGCGACACGCGCCTTTCGGTCCGATTGCCGTCAGGGTTCGAACCGCTCAAGGTTGTTCAGCGGGGGGCGATCGTCCGGTTCGAGCAGGATGCACAGTCTATCACGTTCGAGACTGTGAAGGGCCGACGCTACGACGTTGCGTCACGCAGAACCGCTCCGGGCGCCGCCAGCAGCACGCCACGCGAGAGCGATGCCACATGACCCGAAACGTTCCAGGAGTCCCCATGTCGATCATCACCCGCCGCGCTATGCTTGCCTCGGGGCTCGCCTCCGGCCTGGCATCGACAGCGTCCTCGAGCGGCTGGGCGCGCAAGCCATCGCCCGGAACTTCACCCGCGTCCTGGGGAGCAACCCCCTCCCCGCGCCAGCTCGCCTGGCACGCGCGCGAGCAATATGCCTTTGTCCATTTTTCGATCAACACCTTCACCGATCGCGAATGGGGCTATGGCGACGAAGACCCCAAATTGTTCGCACCAACCGACTTCTCGGCGGATCAGATCGTCGGAGCGGCCAAGGCCGGCGGTCTGCGCGGGATCGTCCTGACCGCCAAGCATCATGACGGATTCTGTCTGTGGCCGACGATGCTGACCGAGCATTGCGTCAGGAACAGCCCGTTTCGTGATGGCAAGGGCGATGTGGTCCGCGAATTCGAGCAAGCGGCCAGGCGCGCCGGCCTAGACTTCGGCCTTTATCTGTCACCCTGGGACCGCAATCACGCCGAATATGGCCGCCCTGGCTATCTCGACTATTACCGCAAACAGATTGTCGAACTTTGTACACGCTACGGCCAGCTGTTTGAATTCTGGTTCGACGGCGCCAACGGCGGCGACGGCTATTATGGCGGCGCCCGCGAGACACGGAAGATCGACTCCGAGACCTATTATAACTGGCCGTCGATCTTCGCCTTGGTGCATCAGCATCAGCCCATGGCCTGCACCTTCGAACCGCTGGGGTCCGACGTGCGGTGGGTCGGCAACGAGGATGGTGTCGCCGGCGATCCGTGCTGGCCGACTATGGCCAACCGTAAGCCGAGCCAAGCGGACGGCAACGCCGGTCTTCGCAACGGCCCCTTATGGTGGCCCGCCGAAACCAACACCTCGATCCGCCCGGGCTGGTTCTACCACGCCGACGAGGACGCTAAGGTCAAGGATCCCAAGCGGATGCTGCAATTGTTCGACGAATCGATCGCACGCGGCACCAATCTGATCCTACATCTGCCACCCGACCGGCGCGGCCGTCTCGCCGATCCCGACGTCGCCATTCTGCAGTCATTCGGTACCGCGCAGCGTGTGACGTTCGCCGACAATCGTGCGACTGGCGCGATCGCGTCGGCCGATCACATTCGCAGGCCGGGCTTTGCGGCCGCCAATGTGCTCGATCAGGATCCTGAAAGCTATTGGTCGACCCCCGACGCCGTGCATACGCCGAGCCTTGTCCTCGACCTTCCGCCCGGCCGCAGCTTTGATCTCGTCCGGATCCGGGAGTTCCTGCCGCTGGGTGTCCGCGTCGACCGGTTTGCGATCGACATCGATCGCGGCAAGGGATGGTCGGAGATCGCATCGGGCACGTGCATCGCTGCACAGCGTGTCGTCCGCCTGCCCGCGCCCGTCGTCGCACGACGACTGCGCCTGCGGATCGTCGAGGCACAGGCGTGCCCGGCGATCATCGAAGTCGCGCTGTTCCGCCAGATCGCCCCGATCGCAGTCGCGCTGCCCGCCGCGCGTAGCCGCGATGTGCTGCAGCCCTCCGAGATATCGATCGTCTCGGCATCGGGACAGACTGCCGGCGCCGTGCTCGACAATGATTCGAACACAGTCTGGCAGGTTCCCGTTGCGTCGACTGCGGATCGGCCGACCGTCACATTCAAATTGACCACGCCTCAGCACTTGGCTGGCTTCATCCTGACGCCCTCGCGCGCGGTGATGACGGATACCGCGCCACCGAAGCGATTCTTTGTCGAGACAAGCCTCGACGGGAGGACATGGGTCAAGGCGGCTGCCGACGAGTTCTCGAACATCGCTAACGCGCTCTCGCCGCAGCGCATCGTGTTCGACACGCAGGTTGACGCCGTCTACGTCCGCATGACCTTCATCGGTCTTGCATCCCCCAGGACGCATATGGCCATCGCCGGCATCGACCTGTTTCGATAGAGGGTTGGCAGGCGCGATACGTATCCCGCCTACCGCCGACGGTTATCTCCAGATGAACGCGAGGATGTCGGCGTTGATGACATCAGCCTGCGTCGTCGCCATGCCATGCGGATAGCCCGGATAGGTCTTGAGCCTGCCTCCCATCGGATACCAGTTCCGGCAAGGGGTGCGACCTGATCATCTTCGCCATGATCACCAGCACTGGCTGGTCGGCGATGCGCGCGACCGGGCGTTGCGAGACTATTGGAAGAGCGAATCCGACTTTGTCGATGTCGATTCGACCGCCAGCAGCTTCGATCCGAGGACGGGCGAGCGACGCCTTTCGATGACGGGTAACGCGCGCATGGATTGGACCTCAGGCTGGTTTCCAACCGACGGGATGGCGATCGGCTATCGTGCTCATTTCACCCGCGACGCCGGGCTCGACGGTGACGCACCGTACGCCGTCCCCTATCCACAGCATACGCGCACGATGGACACGGTCCTGTTGCCGCAAGAACGATATCGCCAGAACAGTCGCGGGCATCGAATATCGCCGCCGTGTCACGTTAAAGGGCGGCATGTTCACCGCGAAGCGCACCCGCCGACGAGTTCGCAGCCTATGGCGTATCGCCCTGAGATGGCTCGCATCGCCGTTGCTCATGATCGCCCACCCACGCGTAGATCACAGTATCAGGACCGGTAGGACGCTCGACGCTGGAAGTGGCGGTCTTGTTCAGGACAGCAAATCTGTGTCCCCTGCCCTCAACAAGAGGCACAATTCCCGAGCTGGTCGGGGCAGTTTCAGTGCTCGTTGGAACGCCGGTCTTCGGCAGGCGTATAATAGCGCGCGATATCCGCTTCGGTGAGGGCATGACCGCTCGACTCTTCAACAAGCGCGGCGATTTCGCCATTGGTCTTCCCGGCGTTGCGCAGCTGCTCGATCTCGTCGCTTACCATGTTGATGAAGGCGGGGACCGGGAACCGTTCCTCACCCAGGCCCAGCGCATCACGCATGTGTTTTTGCGCACGCAAGGCTTCGGGAAGCGTGAACGCGATATCATCAGCCATCGAACGTGCCTTTCATGAACTAGATTTGGTCGGGGGGCATTGGGCCCCCCGACACCGAAACGCTTATGCGGTGACCGCTTCCGCTTTGACGTTCACGCTCGACGTTGCCATCGCGGTCAACTTGTCGTCGGTCGCATATTCCTCATCGAGCGTTTCTTTCAGGATCGCAGCGATATCGGCGCGGCCGAGCTGGTTCGCCCAAGCGATCAGCGTGCCATAGCGCGTGATCTCGTAATGCTCGACGGCCTGTGCCGACGCGATCAGCGCGGCATCCAGAACGGCTTTGTCCTCGATCTCGCCGGCGACTTCGTTGGCTTCCTTGATGATGCCGTCGATCGCCGGGCAGGTCACGGCCTTCGCCTTCTCGCCAAGCAGGTCAAAAATCCGCTCGAGGCGCGTGATCTGCCCTTCCGTCTCACGCAGATGGGTTTCGAAACCCTGCTTCAGGGCTGGCGCCGTTGCCTTGGCCACCATCTTCGGCAGCGCCTTGGTGATCTGGTTTTCCGCGTAATACACGTCCTGCAACTGGTGCAGGAACAGGTCGTCGAACGTCACGATGTCTTTGGAAAACAGGCCCATGATAGTATCCTCGCTAAGCAAATGGCTGCGAAGCAGACTGCTCCGGCACCGCCGCAACGCGCCGGCTCCGGGGTAAGTTTCGTTCGGTTCAGCGCAGCCTTCACGCCAGTCCGATCGGTGGCGGCGTGTTGATCCTCGACGCCGATCCGGTTGTCACTCGGCTGATCATGCCGGCAGTCAAGTCGGGCATAGGAACGATCGGAAAAGCCCCCATCTAGCGTCGCATGACCAATAGCATTCTTCATCTCGGGCTTATGGAAGACGGGGAGATCGAGCTAGATCTGGCCGCCCTGGAACTCGCAGCGCTCGATCATCCCGGTATCGATCTAGACGACTATATCGACGAGCTCACTGGCATAGAATTGGCCCTGCGCGCTGCTGACGACAACGCAGCAGCCAGCGTCGCTCAGGCCCAGGCCCTGCGCAGCGTCATGGTCGAGGATTTCGGCTTCTCCGGCGACCGCACGCACTACGACGATCCCCAGAACGCGGACCTGATCGCTGTTGTCGATCGACGGCTCGGTCTGCCGATCAGTCTGTCGATCCTCTATGTGGCAATGGCCCGACGCCTTGGATGGTCGGCGACGCCGCTCAATACCCCCGGCCACGTCCTGGTCCGCCTTGGCGACGCACCGGATGCGCTGATCATCGATCCCTTCAATGACGGTCGCATCGTCGCCCCCGAACAGGTGGAAGCCTTGTTGGAGCAGATGACGGGCCAGACGCGGCTTTCCGACGGGATGCCGCCACTGTCGAACCGATCAGCGCTTGTTCGACTGCTGCTCAACCAGGCGACCCGTGCCGAGCAGGCCGGCAATCCCGCGCGCGCGCTAGTCCTGTACGACCGCATGACGATCGTGGCGCCCACGCACGCCCATGGTTGGTGGGAGCGAGCCAGACTTCAGCTGGTCGAAGGAGATGTTGCCGGCGCCCGCAACAGCCTCAGCGCGATGCTCGAGATTTCCCGGGACGACGATTTGCGCCTGCAGGTATCGGCAGCGCTCGATGCCCTTCCCCGACCAACGCCCTCGTGAACGTCGCGGGGGACTGGCTCTACCCCAGGCGCCCTTTGGGAAGGCCTCTGCCCGAGAGAAGATCGTCGAGCTCTGGGATCCCTTTAGCTCGCCGGCTTTGCGATCCCTGGTAGCTTCGCCGCGCGAAGCTTGCTCAGCAGATCGCGTGATTCCACGGGGGCCGCCTGTTTGAACAGGCTGAAAAGCGCGCCGTCGTCCATGCCGCTGATGTCAAACCCGATCGACAAGGCAATGGGCTGACGGAGACGAGCGCCGGGCTGCGCCTCAAGGACCAATACGAACCACTGCATGCCAACGGGGGGGTGTCCGATATTTTCGGCGAACTCCCCTGCAACCGCTTGGCGTATCCGGATGCGTCGATCTGGATTATTGTTGAACCAGGCCGCGTCCCCGTGCGTGGCCACCTCTGCGATGCGGTCGTCAATCGAGCGGGGTGTACTGATCATCATGAGGTCCTGACATACGCCATTGCGGGGCGGCCTGTAGCGAGCCCGGTCGCATTGGCAAATGGCGCGATGCGCACACAGGTTCGGCTCAGGCGCCGCGATACTTGCCTTCGATGCTACCCAATGCCGAGACGGGGCGCCCCCTTAGGAACGCCCCGTCTCTTCGAGCCAGCAAATCAGAGAGGATTACGCCGACGCGACCTTGGCACGCGTCGATGTGTGACCGCCGGAGCGATACAGCACATCGGCTGCGTCCTCGGGAGCGACCCCTGCCCCGGCGGTATCGACCGACACGAACACGCCACCTTCGTTGATGCGCCCCTCATAATAGCTGGCATCGACCCGGCTGACGCCATGGTCCGTCATGACTTTTTCCAGCCCCCCGACGGCGCCACCGAGCGCCGCACCGACGACGGCTGCACCGGGGATCGCTGCCGACGCGATCGCGCCCGCTGCAACGAGAGGGCCGACGCCGGGTATTGCGAGCGCCGCGATACCGAGCAGGGTCCCGATACCAGCGCCGGCTGCGACCTTGCCGACAAACTCCTGCGTGTCGCCGTTGCCGTCTGTGGTCGTGTTCTTGCCATTGTGCTGCGCCACGACCGAAATCGCGCTGTCGCTAATGCCCGCAGCGCGCAGCTCTGAAACGGCGCGCTCTGCATCGGCGTGATTGTCGAAAACGGCTGATACGAGGGTCGTGCTCATGATGATTCCTGTCGACAGTTCGGTTGCTCACGGATCTAGAAGCCGTGTCGAAGGATGATCGTTCCGGATATTGAGGGTTAGCGAAGCGGTAACCATGAATAGCAGCGTCGCGACACAGGACGCTGTGAGCGGGATAGACCATGCCCGTAGGCAGCTGCGACTTAAGTGTCGCTTTTTCCCTTTCGCCATTGTCGCATCGCGGCGTCATATCGTTGACGCTCGGCTTCGACTGCAGCCTCTGCCGCGCCGACGTCTGCGCGGTGTTGCTCTTCAAGCTCACGTCGCTCGCGGGCCAGCTTGGCCTCCCGGTCCGCCAACCCCTTCATCCTGCCGCCGTAATCGGCCGTCACCGTTTCCAGCGCAGCTTCCGCCGCCTCGAGCTTCGCGCCGCTCGGCTTCGGTTTCGGTGCAGACTTCGGTTTTTGCGGCTGTTTGGACGTTTCGGGGCGCGCCGAAACATCTCCCCGCGCTGTCCGCAGTTCGAGGGCCGGCATGGCCTTGATCTGCTCCGCAGTCGTGCCGCGAGAATGCTTCACGACCAGGCCTGGCGAGGCCAAAGGCTCAGCGGTCAGCGCGGGGTCTGTGACGAGCTCTGCTATGCCTCGCGCGAACAGGTCGCGCTCGCTGCCCCAGGCCTCGAGGGCAGCCTTCTGGCTCGTTGCGGCGACATAGGCATCATTGAAGCCAGCGGCCGTCCTGTAAACCTTCAGCTTTTGCGCACGAGCCATGCGATTTGATACCGCGCTATGTGCTGAAATAGAAGTTGGCGCCGGTCGCCCTTCCGGTACCGACGCCAAAGCCCACCTCCGGGCTTACCGGACATTGAATCTCGCTCGGCTGTTTGTGGCATCGTCGGTCCGATCACGACCTGCCTAGATATATTAACGAGAAGCGCCGCCATGGCTACGCATTCCATCGATGCTGAAGTTAGCAGGTAACTGTGTCGGCTTGCGTCGAGAAGCGGCTGGAACTGCGATAAAGACCATTTTTTTTGGCTCAAGCTGTAGGCGACGCTTGCGATCATCGAGCGTTCTATTGTTGAGACGCAAATCGCACTCCCTGCGATGGACGCGAGATGTTCGCCGATCGGCTGAGGATAGAATCGGGGCGATAAATCACGATGTCGATCACGCGAGACCGCTAGCAATTCAGCCGACCCGCTGTACCCGCCCTTGACCTAACGGTGCCCGGCGACCGACAACCGGCGAATGATCAAGCCTCTCGTCGCAACCGTCGCGCTGTTCGCGCTCGCTACCGGAACCGCAGCGCAGACCGTGCCGACGCAGCAGGTCGGCAGCGCCACGCTCTCTGGCGTGCCCAGTATCCCCGTTGAGGTGCGCGAGGCGGTGCAGCGCTATCAGAATAGTCGGGCGGCACAGTTCGAGGATTGGCTGCCGGACGGCTCGATACTGATCGCGACGCGCTTTGGCGCGACGCAGCAATTGCATCACGTCGCAACCCCCGGTGGCGCACGCACACAGGTCACGTTCGGCGCGGAGCCGATTGCTGCTGCGACGACGATCCCCCGCAGCGATCGATTCGTGATGACGCGCGACACGGGCGGGGACGAATGGTTTCAACTTTATACGCGCAGCCTTACTGGTGTAGCGACGCCGGTGACCGAGGCCGGCACGCGCAATCAATCACCGGTTTTCAGCAAGGACGGCGCGCTGATGGCATGGGCGCGGGCGACCAAGGGAAGCGCCGCTTATGCAATCCTTGGGGTCGATCCAAAGACGGGCGGCAACCCGCGCAGGCTTTACCAGTCCGACGGCGCGGTGGCACCCGCCGATATCGCGCCCGACGCCGCGCGGCTGATATTTGTGCGCAGCCTTTCCAACCGTGAGGACCAGCTGTTCGAGCTGGATCTCAAGACCGGCAAGGCGGGCCGCATCGCGCCGAAGGCTGACGCTGCCGTCTATGCCGACCCACGCTATCTGCCGGGCGGACGGAAGCTGATCGCCATCTCCGATTCCGGCAGCGACACGCGCCGACTGGTCGAGATCGATATCGCCAGCGGCGCGCAGACGGTCCTGACGCCGAACCTGAAATGGGACGTCGAGAGCTTCGATCTGACGGATGACGGGCGCGTGCTCGCCTATTCCGTGAACGAGGACGGCTTCTCGCGCGTGGTAGTGCAGGATCGGGTCACCCGCCGCGCGCTACCGCAACCCGTGCTGCCGCGCGGCGTCCTGACCGCGCTCAGATTTTCGCCTGACGGCAGGAATCTGGCGGTTGGCCTGACCTCGGCCGCTTCCGCCGGCGACGTGTGGAGCTGGGGCGTGACCGGAGGCGGCCTGACACGCTGGACCGAGTCGGAGCTGGGCGAACTCGATCCCGCCACGCTTGCCGAGCCCGAGCTGGTGCGCTTCAAGTCCTTCGACGGCCTGTCTGTCCCGGCGTTCGTCTATCGGCCCAAGGGCTTGCCGGCAGGCACGCGGACGCCGGTGATCATCGACGTCCATGGGGGGCCGGAGGCGCAGACGCGCCCGATCTGGAACTATGGCGCGCAATATTTTGCCGATGTGTTGAAGGCGACGGTGATCCTTCCCAACGTCCGCGGCAGCGACGGCTATGGCAAGCGCTACCTCAACCTTGACAATGGCGTGAAGCGCGAGGACTCGGTCAAGGATATCGGCGCCCTGCTCGACTGGATCGACACGCAGCCGGGCCTCGATGCAGGCCGTGTCGCGGTTTATGGTCAGTCCTATGGCGGCTATATGAGCCTTGCCGTCATGACGCATTATTCGGACCGGCTGGTCGGCGGGGTCGAGCGCTACGGGATCAGCAACTGGAACACGTTCCTCCAGAACACCGAGGCCTATCGTCGCGACAATCGCCGCGCGGAATATGGCGACGAGCGCGATCCGGCGATGCGCGCGGTACTAACGCGGGTGTCGCCGTTCACGAATGTCGCGCGGATCACCAAGCCAATGTTGGTGATGCAGGGTGCCAACGACCCGCGTGTGCCCCAATCGGAATCGGACCAGATCGTGGCGCGCCTGCGCGCAAACGGCAACGACACTTGGTATGTGGTGTTCGCCGACGAAGGGCACGGCTTTCTGAAAAAGCCGAACAACGATCTGCGGCGCGAGGTGGAAACCGTATTCTTGAGGCGTCTGTTTGAGCGGTAACGTTGGGGGGATAGGCTTGGGAGGAATGTGCCCGCGCGCCTTTGCGATGTTGACCCACAGGCAGACTTTGATGCCGCTGCTTCAGCTGCTTGCGCTCAGACATCGCTTTAGGTTGGCGCGCCGTGCTCCTCCGTCGCTTGCGGTACGAACACCGAGAACGCCAGCGTGACGCCTGCGATCATAGGGATGCCCCGGAACGTCAGGGGCCGGCCGTGCGCTAGCCCTGCCCGGCTCGTCACTGCGCTTGCCGCCGCCCCCTGGCCCACGAGCATCTGCTAAATCTGCTGCAGCGCCCCAGCGTGTCCGTGGGCGAGGCTGGCATTGGGCACGGTGCCCAGCACCGCCGCCCCAAGCGTGATGCCAGATTTCGGGCAAACAATTTGGAGGCCGTCGTGGCCCCACGCTCTGCGAAACCCACGCTGCCCTGGATCAGCTTGCGGCGCTGAAGATCCGCGGCGGCAGGGTTCTCCGCCGCAATCTTCACATAACGCCGCGTTGGCATCCTCAAGGGCGGGTATGCCGATCAGACGGCCTGCTCTGTTTCGCATGGCGCCGGCCAAACCTCGCTATCGGCGATGAAGCCAAATTTGGAGCAGGCTTCACAACCGATTGAAAATACACCAGTCCTTATGATCCGTTAACCGTCGCCTCCTACATTTTGCGCATGAACCGAATAGCCCACCGTGTAACCGAGCTCACACGTTTTGCAGCGCTACCGATCGCCACAGGCGTTGGTTACTATCTGGCGGCCTTCGCATCCCTCTACCTCACCCGCGGTGCTGACGGGATCGCGATGCTGTGGCCGCCCAGCGGCATTCTGTTCGCAGCCTTACTGGTCGAACCTCGGAATCGCATCGCGTGGCATTTAGGCGCCGCAGCAATGGCCAGTCTCGCTGCCAACCTCGGCGGCGGGAATGGCGTCCTGCTTTCGATCGGTTTCACGCTCGCTAACGTGTCCGAGTCCGGATTTGCGGCATGGCTTTTACGAAACCGAACGCGGCGTCGTGATTCATTCACCGATCCAAAGGGCTTGGTCTGGTTCTGCATCGCCGCAGCGGCCGCGGCAGCGTTGAGCGCGACGATCGCCGCCTGTGCGGCAATGGCTGTCGGGATCAGCTTCTGGCTTTCGTGGTTCACGACTGATCTGCTGGGAATTTTAATCGTTGCCCCGCTCATCCTGATCGCAGGCCGAGCCTTCTATCGCAAAAGGTTTCGCGATGGCCTGGCAGCAGCCCCGCAAGCCGTCGCGATATTTCTGCTCGTGGCTAGCGTGTCGATCATTGCCTTCTCGCAGGTCAACTACTCGCTGCTTTTCCTGCCGATGCTGGCAGTCCTTCTGGCGGCGTTGCGAATGGGACCGTTTGGCGCCGCCGGAAGTGTGTTGATCGTTGCGACGGCCAGCTCACTCGCCCATATTTTCGGCTCTGATCCGCAGGCAATCGCCGATGGTCAGGCGTATGCACGTAGCATCTTTCTGCAATTCTATCTGCTGGCCCTGTTCGCGGCCGCCCTGCCGATTGCCGCCTTGCTTGCGACTAGACAACAGCTGATCGATAGCAACGCGAACAAGCTGCGGTTGCTTGAGCTTGCCGAAGGTGCGGCTCATGTCGGTCATTGGCATCTCGATTTGTTGACGCAACTCATAACATGGTCGGACGAAGTCTTTCGCATTCATGGTGTGGAGAACCGCGTTCCGCCGTCACTCGACACCGCGATAGACGCCTATCATCCTGACGATAGGGATGCGGTTTCGGCACATATCGGGCGCTCCCTCGAACACTGCGTAGGTTTTGAATTCACCGCTCGCATCGTCCGCCCCGACGGGGAGGTACGCCATGTGTTTTCGAAGGGTGAGATTGACCGAAACGGCGTCAATGAGTCGGTTGGCCTGTTCGGCATTATCCAGGACATCACGACCCAGGTTGCGCACGAAGCCGAGATGGAACGGGCCCGCATTCGTGCTGAGACTGCCGCCCGCAACGCGATAATTCTGGCCGAGACGGACCAGCTTACCGGAATTGCAAACCGGCGCCGTACCAGCTTCGTGCTTGAGCAGACGTTGCTGCTCGCCCGCGAACCGGGCACCCAATGTCCGTCGCGATGTTCGATATTGATCACTTCAAGCGCATCAATGACACCTATGGACATCACACAGGCGACGAGGTGCTGAAGAGGGTGGCAGCAGGCGCTGCCGCGGAACTGCGCAGCGGCGATACCATTGGCCGCTTCGGCGGTGAAGAATTCGTGATCGTGTTACCGGACGCCGCAGCGGATGCGGCAAGCAAGGTCGCCGAACGGGTGCGTCATGCGATCGGCACGGACAACTGTACGCCGGGCGTCACGGTGAGCATTGGCGTGGCAGAAATGGCGCCTGGGGAGAGTTGCGATGCGCTGCTGAGACGCGCCGATGACGCGCTGTATGTCGCGAAGAACGAGGGTCGCAACAGGATGCGGCTGGCCGCCTAGCGAAAGTCGTCCGTAGACGCAGCCGTACTTTCAATGTCTGTCTCAATTGCGCATTCGCGAATGGCCTGTCGGCGACAAGAAACGGGAGAGATGGCGCTTAACGAATGGCCGTTATGGGTTGCCCGTATAGCCACTCTGAACGTCCGGTATTGGGCGCTAGCTACCGGTCCGCTTTGCAGCTGGTAAAATCCAATAGATGACACTCAGATCAGCCTACCCGCTTCCCACAATCGCTGCTAATTCATGTTCCAAGTTTGACCGCTTCTCGGTTTTCATGGCGCATGCTGGTAGGTGCCTGCTCACCGTCGTCGCGAGCAGCCGGACCAGTTCCGGCTGCATAAATGCAAAACTGTTCATTACGTCAAACAAATCGCGCGCTTGTCTGCCAGAGCCACCCGGATTTGAAGCTGGAGCTTGCTCCGATGCGCCTTCCTCATAACGAAGATCAGGTCGACCCGGCTGACCATTTCAGCCTTGAGCGAGTTCTCAGCGTCATGGTTAGGACGCGCGTCGGGTCCGAACGCGGTGGCGGCTCTCCCACCGATCGGTCCTGCGACTTCTAGAAACGGCTTAAGCTTGCGTCTCTCCCGATCGGAACGCCTGGCCCGTCCGTCAGAAGCGCAGCCAAGGCACCCTCAAGGTAGGTAAGCGCGGCGTCATCCAGCGCCTAGGCGATGAGTTCGGCCCCGTCCTCGTCGAGGCAGAGATCGGGGGGTCTGATCGGATCTCGCAATCATGCTGATGAAGGTAGTTAAGACCTCTATCTTGGTCGACCTCCCGACGACTACGGCAGCGGTGCGCCAGACCCGGACATTCGCAGTGGTTCCCGCTTACCAGCTCCGGTCGTTCGTTCATCCCGAACGCAAGCGCTCGGAGCCGCGGCCATTCGTCACGCAAGTGCGCGGATCAACTGGCCATCCGTGCCCTTCGCGATGTCTGCCCGCGTGATCGGGATTGCTATGTCCGGCTTCACACCCCGGTCGGGTTGCGGGGTCGTCGGAAACCGGCCGATCAGCGGCAGGTCGGCTTCCAGCCCGGTCGCAGGCAGTCGCACGAAGTAGAAGCAGCCACCGTTGATCCCGCGCCGGTTGCCGCCGGTCGTCTCACCGATCAGCGTTGCAAGGCGATTACGGCGGACGAAATCGGCGAACTGGAACGTCGCCGAACTGTTTTGCGGGCCGATCAGAACGCGCACGTCGCCCTCATAGCGTGTACCGCGCGGTCTGATCGGGTCCACCCGGTCGCCTTGCGCATCGAACCGGAGGAACCGGTCGCTGATCCTGGTCGCATTCTCTCCCAGATGGTCGAAACTGCGGTCCCACGTGTCGAGCACAGGCCGCAGGTCCTCGGGCACGGTGCGGTAGCGGACGAGCCTCTGGACCTCCTCGAACGGCGTCTCGCGGTTCACCAGCCGTTCGGCAAGCGCGTTACCGCAGTCGAGCCCCCCCTCGTTCGCGCGCAGATCGACGACCAATCGCGGCACCCGCTCGGCGACCAGCCGGTCGACCGCCTGATCGAGCCAGCCGCGCCAATCCCACTTGCTGTCGTAGAGACCCCAGCTCGGCATCGACAGAAGCGCGGCGTCGCCGCGCCGCTCGATCGTCCAGACCGGCGTGTCGCCGCTCGCATCGACGCCGGCGTGCGCGGTGGTACGGCGCTGCGCCAGCGAGACGCCGGCAACGGTCGCGGTACGTCGCCGTCCGGAGGGGTCTTCCACCGTCAGCTGATAGCGGTCCTGCCCGAACAGCATCGAGAAGAAGATGTCGAAGGTTTCGTAGCGGTCGTCTCCTTGGACCGAGAGAAGGCGGCGACGCTTGGCATCGTTGTGCCCATCCGCACGCGCGAGCGGCATGAGCGCGGCGAGAATGGCGCTCGCGGATCGGCCGTTGACCGCCAGGATGCGGCTTCCCGGCGAGATCCCCGTGGCGAATGGATCGGCCGTGACGACCATCGCGTCGCCGATCCAGAGGAAGTCGAACGGCAACCGATCCGCTGCTCCGAACAACGCGACGGCGATCTCGCGTCGCTGGTTGTAGAAATTGGCATAGCTATGGCCGCAGCGCACGGTCGCGAGAAAGCGCGACAGCGTGAGGTAGAACGCCCGTAGCGTCATGGGGATGGCCGCCGCCTGGTCCAGCGCTGTGAAGCGGGCATCGATCTCCCGGGGCGTATTGTAACGGTGGATGCCGGGGTGGAGCTCGGCATATGCCCTGCGCAGTAACGCGACGTCCTCGCGCATCGCCGCGGCGCGGAGGAGCGTCGGACTGGATGAGGTCCGGGCGAGCAGCGGCGAGGCTGCAAAGGTGGCGCCGAGGCCGCCGAGCACGGTGCGGCGGGACGGTGGCGATGCGGTCATGTCGGCTCCGACGTTATGGATACCCCCTTCAAGCATGGCCGAGCGCGTACGCGTCGCCTCATCATCGCCCATGCCATGCGATTTATCGTTTGTGAGACGCCCGATACGCACTCGGTGAGCGACCATAGCGCCGCTGGAAGGCGCGGTTGAAGCTTGCCTTCGACGAGAACCCGGCGTCGAGCGCGATCGCCAAGACTGGCCGGGAATCATCCGCCGCCAGTGCCGCGGCCACGTCCTCGCAGCGAAGACCGTTGACGAAGTCCGAAAAGCCGACGCCCAGCCCCTCATTGAGTGCGCGCGACACATAGGTCTCGTTGGTCGCGAGCAGGCTCGCCAGCCGCCGCAGCGTCAGCGCGTCGTCGCGATACCACCCGTTATCGCGGATCCGCGTCGCCCATTCCTCCCCTTGCGCCTGCCAGTTTCGAACGGCGGGTGATCGCACCTCCGGATGCTCCAGTGTGTCGAGCGCCGGAAACGGCAACGCGAGATACCGCCATCCTGCGATCCCGAGATACAATGCGAACCCCGCGATCGCGGCGTAGAGCGGCATCAGCCCCCTATAGCCGAGCGGCTTCACCGCATCGACCAGCAGCCAGCCCGCCCAGACGATCGCCAGCAACGGATAGGCGACGGCGGTGCGGCTGAGCCACGCCGTCGCGAACCGCGCGTCGTCGCTGCGCTTTTGCGACAGAGCGTCGCGGTAGCCGTGCAACAGCCGGATCGTCCACGCGCCATAGACGACGAAGCTGATCGCGAGCAGCGATGCGACGATCGCATTGCCGGTCGTGAAAGCAAGATCCGCCCAGTAATGCTTCAGCGGCGTCGGCAGGAGGAAGGCGGCAGCCTGATAGGCGAACTGGATCGCGCCCGGCAGCAGGTGTCGCCATGCCGCGGGCGACCAGCGGCCGGTGACGAGAGCATAAGCGTGAAGATAGAGGAGCGGCGGGACCAGCAGCGCGTTCGAGAAAGGCGCGAAGGTCAGCCACCACCAGCGATCGTAAAAGCCGGCAAACCCGATCAGCCAGGGCACGAAGACGCCGGTCATGACGATCAGCAGCGCGGCGAGCGCGCGCGCCGCCAGCCGGTTGTGGAACGACGCCGACAAGCCGACCGCCAGCGGAAGCAGAATTGCCGCTGCCACCGTGAGGACAGCCGTGCGCCAGCCAAAGACCAGATCCATGACGGTCAGCGTAGCTTAGCCGACACCCAAAGCTAGAGATCCCATTTCGGAAGGAGGCCAGTCGCCTCACCTGCGCACATCCGAGCACCCCCTCAGCGCTTGCACAGCTTAAAACTTGCGGCTCACGGCCGCTCGAAAGACGGGATGGCAAAGACCCAGAACCACTCGTGCAGCAGTGTCTTTGAGCAGGCCGAAAGCGGACGTCCGTTCACCTCTGCCGCTCGTGAGCGAATATCAGGACGCAGTGCGCGTGGCGGCAAATCCCGTGGGCCCCACTCCGGAGCAAAGGTAGTGCGAACAGCTTTACAGTATTCGGGTTGGTGCTGGCGTGCACCGCCGTCGACGCGCATGTCTCGCTTGGCGGCGGTGCGCCCCTCCTCGTCGCCCGTTGCAAGACGGGGTGGGTCATGAGCACCCCCCGCCGCACCCGCCATCTCCGCTACCGCATCCGTCCAACCCGCAAGCGCCACCGTCGAAGTTCAGATCGAAACGACGACCAGTTCTGCCGGCCTTTAGTCGCGCGCCCTGGATCCATGTGACGATCGCGACGGCAAGGAGGAAAACGGCAACCAGCGCCACCATATCTTGAACGATCAGGACGACCAGGCCGGCGCAAATGAACCCGACCAACGTCGCCTCTTCCGCGCCCAGAAGCATCTTTCTGGTCCGGTCGATCCGCTGGAAATTTCCCGAGAATCGTTCGCAGGGATCGGGCCAAACATCTGCGGGCGGCGCAGCACCAAAGGTGTCCCGGTATAAATTGAGCGTACGCACATACCGGTCACGATAGTGCTCGCATTGCTCGGGGCCACCCGATGTCGGCTCGTGATGAATATCGCGCGCGACGATATCGCGGCAGAGGCCGTGCCAATAATCGCGGGTATAAGCCAGATGCAGATGCCACGCCTGATCAACCGCGTCCGACGGCGTAAGCTGCTCATCGCTGATCGCGACCAGCGCGAGGAAGCGACGATATTCCGTCGCGACCCGGTCTGCAAACGACCCGGTCCATCCGTTCTCTGTGGCCAGCCTCCCTTTGAAGCTGAGGGCTGCACCGGGCTGGCCGATGCTCAGGGTCTCGATCCTCCCAATGAGGATCCTTCGCGCCATATGCGCGGGGCTGTTCGGTTCCATACCCCATTAAATTAGTATGATATTGTTGCAGGATTGTGACGCCGATGGCGACCAAGCGATCCGGATGCCGCCGCCCGCACCTCGATCGTTGCGTGATGCTCTGGGGTAGACAATGTCCGACCGCCACTCGGCCTCGACACTGCCGTTGCAGGCTGAGCGATCGTAAGCGCGGCGCCGATATCGTGCATCAACATGGTCCATTTCAGCCTGTGGTCGACGACGCTCGGGTCACTCGCCGGGGCGGCCCGCCTGTTGCGAGCGGGCGATCCATTGTTCCTGCACGACCCCTTTCACCGTGCAGATCAGCCGACCGGGCCGTCCAACGAAACGTTCAACGCTTCCCCGAAGACACGCAGCCCGCTCTGGGACTTACGTTAGCTCGAGACAGTGATCGTAGCTGCTGACGTGTCCACGCTGGCTCGTGTCGTCCAAATGCCGGCCAATAACCCTTGGGTCGTTCTGCAACGCAATTCGCTACAGACCGGGCCCATGGCAGTCCGAGGGGCTACCGCCACGCACGACCTTCTTTCGCCTACGACCCACAAGCTGACGTCGCAGGGCATTCCCCCCCCCGCCGAGCTGCGGACACTCATTCAATGAGGTTTCCGGCTAAGCCACTGCATGCCATTTAGGCGGTTGTCGGCACTGGCGTACATGAAGTGGGGGCGACCTTGTCGGTGCGGTGCGGGCTGTGCGCCGACGCCTTCGAATTACGGAACGCCTGTCCGAGACTTCACGCCTCCGTGTGACGGACGATGGCCTCGCAAACTTCATGCGTTGCGAGAATAGCGGCTGCATCGACCGGCCTTCGCTCACGCGCCGCAAGCAGGAAGTCGTCGCACATCGCCGCAAAGCCGCGCTGCTCTCCTACCGAGATCCAGTCGCCTCGTCGATGTAAGCGCTGTGTCCCGCTTGTCTCGACGCGATCAGCAAGGTTCAGCACGGTATGACGGGCCCCACCGCCAATGAGGTCCAGGCGTTCCTCGTCGAGCCCACTGTTACGATGCATCGTGCCGATAGCGGTAAACCCGTCGCCTGCCAGCGTGAGGGTGATCGTGTGGAGCATGCCGTCTACGACATGGGTTTCGATGTTGCGTCGGCGGACCGGTCCTGGGGCCAGGAACAGCAGCGTATCGACGACATGGATGAAGTCATCAAAGACGACCTTCCGCGGTTCGTTGGGTTGCCGGCAGCGGTGCTTTTCGAGGATGATGAGGTTCGCGTCGATGCCTCGCAATGCGACATAATCTGGCGCAAACCGCCGGTTGAAGCCGACCATAAGCGGAACGACACGGTCCGTGGCCAAGGCGACAAGCGCTTCGACGTCGCCGAGATTATCGGCGAGCGGCTTATCGACGAAGGTCGGGACGCCTCTCTCAACAAGGAGCCTGACGAGCTCGCCGTGTGCCTGCGTGGACGCGTGGACGAAGGCGGCGTCGAACGATGTGGTGGAAAGCGCATCTGCAGCGCTGGTGTGCCGATGCCCGATACGAAACGAGCGGCCGACCTCGTCGAGGACGCCCGCATCGCGCGTCGCCAGGTGAATGTCGAGATCAGCTCGCGTCGACAGAACCGGAAGATATGCTTTGCGAGCGATGTCACCCAGCCCGATGAGAAGCACGCGCATATCTATTCCCCGGTCCGGCACGATCGCCGCGTCTGCCGGGCCGCAATAGCTTCACGATTGCGCTCCCCGCAACCAATCGTCGGGGATGACCGCGACCGCAACTGGGGCAAAGATGTCGCGGTGCGCAGCAAAAATGCATCGCCGCCGATCGTGTCTCTTGCCGCACGTTGCAGTGATGTTACCGGTCGGGGTCGGATCCGGGTCACACGGATCGACGCAGGAGGATGTTCGAAGCCCAAGGGGGGACCATCCATGATTCGCTTGCCCGTTCGTACGTCTGCCATCGCCCGGCTGCTGGCCGCCAGCGCGCCGTTATTCGTCTGTGCCACACCCGCCGTCGCGCAGGACCAGGCGCCGACGGGGCAAGCCGTCGGCGATCCGGCCGGCGAACAGGGCGTCGGCGACATCGTCGTCACGGCGACCCGCCGTCGGGAATCGGCGAAGGACGTGCCGCTCGCGGTCACCGCGATCAGCGGTGAGAAACTCGACGTGCTCAACTCGAGCGGGCTCGATATCCGGTTCCTCGCCGGTCGTACGCCGAGCCTCCAGGTGGAATCGTCGTTCGGCCGCACCTTCCCGCGCTTCTACATCCGCGGGCTCGGCAATACCGATTTCGATCCGAACGCCGCACAGCCGGTGTCGGTGGTGTATGACGACGTCGCGCTCGAAAATCCGATGCTGAAATCCTTCCCGGTGTTCGACCTGCAAAGCGTCGAAGTGCTGCGCGGGCCGCAGGGCACGTTATTCGGGCGCAACACGCCAGCCGGCGTCGTGAAGATCAATTCCGCCAAGCCGGATCCGGACAAGGTCTCGGGCTACGCGACTGGATCGTGGGCGACCTACAACACGATCAACGGCGAGGCGGCGCTGAACCTGCCGATCGGCAACGGCTTCGCCTTCCGCGCCTCAGGTATCATTCAGTCGCGTGACGACTGGGTCACCAACGATTCCGCGACGGGCAATGCCGATCGCAAGCTCGAAGGGTATCGCGATGTCGCCGGCCGCTTCCAGCTCGGCTATACCAACGGCGACTTCAACGCCTTGCTGAACGTCCACGTCCGTGACCTCACGGGCTCGCCGCGCATTTTCCGCGCCGGGCTGTTCAAACCCGGCACCAACGACTTCAACACCGGCTTCGACCCCAAGCACGTCACGCTCGACGGCTATACCATCCAGAGCTTGACGCAATGGGGCACGAACCTGCGGCTCGACTATCATCTCGACGGCATCGGCACCTTCTATTCGGTCACCGGCTATGAACAGGCCAAGGTCGAGAGCACCGGTGATGTCGATGGCGGCAACAGCTACCCGTTCACGGGCGGCACGATCGGCGCGATCGGCGTCGGGCTGTTCCCGTCGAACACCGGCGGCCTCACCAAGCCCAAGGAGTTCAGCCAGGAACTGCGCTACGCCAGCGAGGACATGAACGGCATCCGCTTGCAGGGCGGGCTGTATTATTTCTACCAGACGCTGCGTTATCATCAATATGACTATGCGTTCGGCGGTACCGGATCGCGTGCGACCGACCTGACGCAGGACATCTTCCACGACAATCGCAACGAGAATTACGGTGCGTTTGCATCGATCGAGGCGAAGCCGACCGAGTTGCTGACGTTGCGCGCGGGCGTCCGCTATTCGCACGACTATCGCAACGACCTCGTGACGGCACCGATCCCCGGGACCGGGATCAGCGACACACTGCCCGCGCGTGCGGTCGTCCGTGGCTCGAACGTGACCTGGGACGCGAGCGCGACCTATGAGCTGACCCCCGCGATCAACGTGTATTCGCGGCTTGCGACCGGCTATCAGGGGCCGGCGATCCAGGACCGCGTGACGTTCGGCAGCGTCCAGAGCACCGCACCGAAACAGACAACCTTCTCGGGCGAGAGCGGCTTCAAGGGGACGCTGCTCGACCGGAAGGTGAACTTCTCGCTCGACGCCTATTGGTACAGCACCAAGGACCTTCAGATCACGGCGGTCGGCGGCAGCAGCAACTCGGCCCGGCTGATCAGCGCGGACAAGGCGATCGGCTACGGCGTCGAGGGCGAGTTCGAGGCACGGCCGGTCCCCGAATTGTCGCTGACCGCGAGCGGCAGCTACAACTTCACCGAGATCCGCGATCGCTCGATCGGCGTGGGGGTCTGCGCGACCTGCACCGTGCTCGACCCGATCGTGAACGGGTTTGCGATGATCGACGGCAACGATCTCCCCCAGGCGCCACGCTGGATCGCCAACTGGACCGCGCGCTACGGCATCCCGCTCGCCAATGGCGGCGAGGTCTATGCCTATACCGACTGGGTCTATCGCAGCCGCATAAACTTCTTCCTGTACGAAGCGGTCGAGTTCACCGGCAAGTCGTCGCTCGAAGGCGGGCTCAAGGTCGGCTATAAATCGCCGCAGGGGTATGAGGTCGGCGCGTTCGTGCGCAACATCACGAACCAGTATCGCAGCATCAGCGCGATCGATTTCAACAATCTGACGGGCATGATCAACGAGCCGCGGATCATCGGCGGCCAGTTCAAGGTCGAGTTTTAAGTTAAGACGCCGAACTGGGCACCTTGCGCGCAATCCTGGTGTGAAAGTGAGCGTCGCGACCTCGAACTCCTCGACAAGGGCCGTCGCAAGCGCGACGGCCTGATCCAACGCTGCCGTCGAACCACCGGCAACGGCCGCCAGCCGGACGGAGATGGCTTAGAGCACGTCATTACAGGTAGCACGGTCGGTGTCGGCGTGAGCGAGGAGCGCCAATGCAGGCGCGGCTTCGTCAGGAAGGGTATCATTCTCATCGACCAAGCCAACATGCATCAGATCTTGCGGGTGCCCAACTGCCATCGAAGAGGGTGAGCACTGCTCTATCATTCGGATCGTTATTTCGACGATGCGTGACGCTCTTGGTCATGGCCGACCGAACGCTGCTTTTCGCGTGGATGACCTTGATCAGGAGCTGAAACTGCGTTTTGCGGCGCACTCCCTTTACGTCTGTGGTCTTGCGAAGGGGCGGTTGGGCGCTACCAATGCCGTCAGGACTGATTGGGGAGGACCAACATGACCACCAGCTTCGACCGCCGCGCCCTCTTGGTTGGCGGCCTCGCAGCCTCGGCTGCTACCGTGGTGCCACTTGGCCAGGCCTTTGCCCAGCGCCGCGGCCGGGTGTCGGCGAACGACAAGGTCCAGGTGGGTCTGATCGGTTGCAAGGGCATGGGCTGGTCGGATCTATCAGCCATGTGCAAGCGGGCCGACGTGGCGCCCGTAGCCCTTTGCGACGTCGACGCTACGGTCCTTGCGGCACGCGGTGCCGAATTGAAGAAGGTCTCAGGCCGCAGGCCGAAGCTCTACGACGACTATCGTCGGATGCTGGACGACAAGTCGATAGACGCGGTTATCATCGCCACGCCCGACCATTGGCACGCGCTTCAGCTGGTCGATACCATGTCCGCGGGCAAGGACGTTTATTGCGAAAAGCCGCTCGGAAACTCCATTGCCGAATGCCGTGCCATGGTCGCCGCCAAACAGCGTCACAATCGTGTGGTTCAGGTTGGTCAGTGGCAACGCAGCAACCAGCACTGGGCAGACGCGATCGCGCATGTTCAGTCCGGCGGCATCGGTCGGGTCCGAAAGGTCAAGGCTTGGGCGTACATGGGATGGATGAAGCGCGTCGTTCCCCAACCGGATCAGGCCCCACCCGCCGGCGTCGATTATGATAGCTGGCTGGGCCCCGCACCGCTGCGCCCCTTCAATCCCAATCGCTTCCACTTCAGCTGGCGCTGGTACTGGGACTATGCGGGTGGCCTGATGACCGACTGGGGCGTCCATCTGATGGACATCGCGCTGTTGGGCATGAAGGCAGAGGCGCCTCGTTCGGTCAGTTCGCTTGGCGGTGCCTATGGCTATCCGGGCTCTGCGATGGAAACTCCGGACACGCAGAACGCCATCTACGATTTTGGCGACTATTCCGTGGAATGGGAGCATGCGGTCGGCATCAGTCAGGGCCCCTATGGCGGCCGCGACCACGGCGTCGCCTTCGTCGGCGAGACCGGCACCCTTGTCGTCGATCGTGGCCAGTGGCGCGTCACTCCAGAGACAAGCGATGGCAAAGCCATGACTCGGGAGATCCCGGTCACGAAAGCCAAGGACGAGGGGCTCGACCGGCACACAGCCGACTTCATTGCCTGCGTTAAAGATCGCGCGCGCACGCCAGCGTGTACGATTGAGGCGGCGTCCAACACCGCGATCGTCTGCCAAATGGGAAACATCGCGTTGCGCACAGGCCGCAAGGTGAATTGGGATGCTGCATCAGGTCAGTTCAGGGATGACGCAGAAGCGAACGGACTAATCACGCCCCATTATCGTACACCCTATCGGCTGCCAGCTGCATAAGCCGGCTGGCCGCCTATGCCGACGGGGGGACCGCTGCGCCGCGCGCTCGACAGCGGCTCTTGCCAATCGCCGCCATGGACTGACCAAGTGTCGGCCGTTCGGTTGCCAGTCTCAGGTCCTCAACTCTGATCGCACTTACACATTAGCTGAACAGCTTCCTTCGGTGATTAGGCGCTGTCAGCATTTATCCAGATATCATAGCGCTGAATCAGTTAACGTCCCCCAGCTGACCCATTGGACGCAGGAATGCCGCGCGGTCGGCGCAGGTCAATCATCAGCGGGCAGACATCGCGGATTGACGACGGTTGCGGCTTGCGCTCGACTGGCCCGGACGGCTTTGCGAGGACATGATGGCATATCCAATTGATAGACGTTCGTTGCTCGCAGGTGCCGCTATGGGCGGCGTGGCGCTCGCAACTGTCGAGGCTGAGGCTCAGCCCCGCGACGCGGCAGCAACCTTGGGAATCTACGAACTGCGGACCTATCGGCTGGTAAACGGCCCCATGAAGGACCGTCTGGACGCTTATCTCAGGAACGCCTTTATACCAGCAGCACGACGCGCGGGTTGCGGGCCGGTGGGTGTATTTACGGTCGCGATCGGATCCGCAAGTCCAAGCGTCCATGTTCTCGTCCCCTATCCCTCGATCGAGGATTTCGTGGCGTTGCCCGGCAGGCTCATCGCCGATCCAAGCTACACCACGGCTGCCGGGTCGTTTTTGAAGGCGACGCCCGACGCGCCGCCATACGCGGCCCTCGAGGTGAAGCTGATGCGCGCGTTCCCTCACTTTCCTCGTCTCGAATTGACCGACGCCTCGAGCAGCAACACGCCCCGCATATTCGAACTCAGGACGTATTTCAGCCATAGCGACGCGGCAGGAATGACGAAGATCGGGATGTTCGACACGGGCGGTGAGATCGAGATATTCCGTCGAACTGGCCTAACGCCGGTCTTTTTCGCCCAGGACCTCACCGGAGCTCGCCTGCCGAGCCTGACCTACCTGCTGATCTTTCCCGACCTTGCGACCCGTGAACGAAACTGGCGTGCCTTCGGGTCGGATCCGGCTTGGCGCCGGCTTATCTCGACGCCGGGCCTTACCGACCGCGAAATCACCACCGGAATAGACAACCAGATCCTAAGTCCGGCGTCGTTTTCGCAGATTTGACCGACAAGCGGGCGTTCGCGCCCTATGTGCTCCCCGAACTTCGGTCGTCCGTTCGTTTAGATTCCCGGCCTCTTTTCGGGCGGCATTGCGGCAGAGCTGTTCATCTCGGCAATGCCACCCTGAACCGACCACCGCCCGCCTCGGCTGCGATGCAGCGCACCTCACCTCCGTGTTGCCGTGCAATCTGACGGACCAAGCTGAGACCGAGGCCATGTCCGCCATCACCCTCGTTCGCGCCGCGTGCTCTGTAGAACGGCGCGAAGATGGCCTCACGCTCGCTCGGCGGGACGCCTGCGCCACCATCGTGGACTTCAAGCGCGATCTCATTTGCGCAGGCGGTCAGCGTGACGAGGATCGGCGTTCCGCCGCCATGGCGTTGCGCGTTTTCGAGGAGATTGCGGATCATCCGCCGCAGAAGGACTGCGTCGCCGGACATCTTCACGCGCACGCCCGCGAACCGCGCGGTCGCGCGCGCACATTCTTCGGCAACGAGCGCGGTCAGATCCACGACCGTTCGCGAATTCACATGCACTGACGTCCCGTCGAGGCGGCTCGCCAACAGCACTTCCTCGACCAGCTGGTCGAGCTCCATCACATTGCGCGCTAACTCCGCGCGTACTGCGACGGACGGTGCCTCGGACAGCAACTCGATCGCCATGCGGATACGCGCAAGCGGCGATCGCAGTTCGTGGGAGGCATTGGCCAGCAGGATCCGCTGCGCGCTCATCAACGCTTCGATCCGCCCGGCCGATTGGTTGAAGCTCATTGCCAGCCGCGCAATTTCGTCGCGCCCCTCGACGGCCACCCGGCTCGACAGATCGCCTGTCCCCCAGGCATCGACGCTGGCCTGGAGCCGCTCGAGCCGGCGGGTGAGCCGGCGAACGACGGGGAATGCAGCGACCGCCACGACCACCGCAATCGCCAGCAGCAGCACCAGCATGGCGAGATGGCCACGGAAGCCCTGCATGGCCGCCGGCGCCGCGCCATAGCGCAGGTGCGCCAGTCCAAAGAGAGTTGCCGCCGCGGTTAGGCTCGCCAGCAATGCGAGATAGATCCGCCAATACAGGCGCTGCATCAGGCGGGGTCGGCCGCTGTCTCCGTCCAGCACGTCAGGCTCAGCCATCCTGCACCCTTGCGAACACGTAACCTGACCCGCGCACGGTGATGATGCGCCGAGGCTGCCTGGGATCATCTTCGATGGCGGCACGCAGGCGTCCGATATGAACGTCAATCGATCGGTCGAACGGCTCGTGGCTTCCGCCCTTCAACGCGTCGATCAGCTGGTCGCGCGACAGCACGCGACCGGCGCGCTCGGCGAGCACCACGAGCAGATCGAACTGATAGGCGGTCAGCGGGCAACCCTGCCCGCCCAGCTGTGCCACGCGCGCATCGCGGTCGATCTCCAGCCGCCCGAACCGCAGTCGCGGCAGGCTGTCCGCCGCCGCCAGGGCCGGTCGGCGCAGCACGGCGCGTAGCCTGGCCAGCAACTCGCGGGGCTCGAACGGTTTGGGAAGATAGTCGTCAGCGCCTAGCTCCAGGCCGATTACGCGGTCGAACGGGTCACCCTTTGCCGTGAGCATCACGATCGGCACCGCGCCGGCGGGCGACGGCAGTGCGCGGATGCGACGGCAGATGTCGAGCCCGTCGCTGTCGGGGAGCATCAGGTCGAGCAGCACGGCCGCGAACCCCGCATGCTCGTGGTCGCGCAACGCGGCTAGGCCCTCCTCGCCGGTCGTGGCGTGCGCGATGAGATAGCCGTGCTGGGCCAGATAGGTCTTCACCATCGCCGCCAGGCGGCAATCGTCTTCAATCATCAGGATATGCTGAATGATGGCCTTAGCCTTCGGAAGATGATGCAGGGATGTCCAGCAGACCATACAGGCTTCGCTCAATGCACAAAGCCTGTAGGCCAGGTCCGACGATCGCGTGCCGTCAGCGACCTGTGTCGACCACGAGTGCTGCGATCTCGACCGCTTCTGCCGCATGGGCGGCAGCAATCTGGTCAAGTTGAGCCGAAGCACGGGCTATGGCAGTTCGAGTACAGCGCATCTCGCTCAGGTTCATCGCCAATGGCAAAACACCCTGGGTGGCGCATACCCGACGCGCTGCTCCATGGATGCGCCTCTGAAGGGTTGCCCGGCCGGCTTCGCCGCGTAGATCGAGATCGGCAACGCTGACGCGTTCTATCAGGGTCTGGCTTGACGGCGACGTCAGCGGCGCGGCGTCGCCTGAGACGGCCAGTATGCATATGCCAACCAAAAAGGGGCTCACAGCCCTGCTCCCTTGTGATGGACCGCTTTGAGATGAGCAGCCAATCGGACGCGCTGTGATGGTGTCAGCACCTCGGCCGCGTCGGCCAGCCCTTGGACGATCCGCCGCGAGGCACGGTCCGCCTGCTGCACCTGCTCGACACGCAATGCCTCCAACCCGGCGCGATCGATCGACGGCTGCAACAGCAGGATGTATGTACGTTGGTGCGCGGTCAGGAACTCTGCGTGAAAGGCATCCAGATCGGTATGGACCGAATTGGCGATTAGCTTCAGCTGGGCCCTTTGCTTGGGTGTGCCGTCAGGCAGAAGTTGCGTTAGCATTTTGTTGAAGTGCGCGTCGTTGATCGCAGGATCCGCTGTTGCCGAATGGCCAGGCGGCCCGTGTAGGGGCGGTACCGCCGAGGCTAGGCCAGCACCGGCGATCGCTGCGGTCCCGGCCACGACGGCCAGCAGCCCGGCAACCGTCCGGCGTCGTTGAAAATATCGGTTCATTGCACAGCGCTCCATCCAATTCAGCCGACGAACTATTCGTTGGCCGGTCTGCAATGGCAGAGCGCCTTGGCTTCAAGATGTGTACCGAGTAAAGTTTTGCAAACGTCGGCCAATTGGTGGCGACACACCTTTATCTAACTCACTGACCGCCCTGTAGCTCTTCTGTGGGCTCGACCCATATGCGACGATATCGTCGCGGCATTCCTTGCAGGGTATGAGGTGGAGACGCAGCGCCTGGAGACCGAGACGGTCAGCATCCGCCCGGATCGTGAAGTCGGACTCGCGAATCTCGACCGGCAGATCGGCCTTGCGAAGATGGAGAAGATGGTCCGCTTCACGGTCGTGCTCCGCCCTCACGCGGCCCAGCTCGTCGACCGGTATTCGGAACGGGAGGATGCCGGCGTGCCGATCGATCCGACAATCGATCTGTCGAGCATCGCTACGGCGTCGCATCGACCACGGTGAACGAATGCCAAATTTGGGCAGGCACGTTCCAGCGCTCCGGCTTTGACCAGACCTGATTCCACCATCTTAGCTATGGGGCGAGTTGGTCTTAATATTCGCACTACGCGCTGGCATAATAACCACGACAGCCCCGGAGCTTTCGCTTCGGGGCTGTCGTGGTTGGTTGCGGGGACAGGATTTGACCGCTGCAGAACTCGTTGTCGCCTGAGCGGGGGGACTGTCGTCCGCTCCTAGTTGCTTAGGGCAAAAGCACCACGTCCAGCGTCTATGTCTGCATTTGAAGGTGCCGCTTTTGAGGGCGGCGCCTTCACCCAAAAGGGTAGAGTTGTCGACATCGTGTGTTCGGACCGATCGTTGCTCGCCTTGATATGAGGGCTGGCCCCACAAAGCGGTGATCTTCGCCGCGATTATAAGCTCGATTCCGCGCTGCGCGCGCGGCGGTCAGTTGCTCTTTACTTAGCCCGCATGGCGCCGACCAAGATCTGGAAGGCACCGAATGCCAATAGCAACTTGACCAGCCGGAGTGCGCGGTCGACGCAGTCTGGATGACGGATCCGAAGGCAGCCACTCTTTCCCTGCTCGAGCGCCGCGCACCCGGGGCGACGATATGCCCAAGCGAGGTGGCCCGTTCAATGGCACAGGATTGGCGCAGCGCAATGCCTGCAGTCCACGAAGCGATAGACGAGCTAGTCAGCGACGGGCTGGTACAGCTTAGCTGGAAGGGAAAGCCGCTTGCAAAGCGCTCAGGGCCGTACAGGATCCGCAATCTTGGCGGCGATTGAAGCTAGGGCTTAATTCGCATGTTTTGCCCATTCCAGTATCAGACGTCCGCACAACTACGTCATATTCAGCAGCTGCGGCTGCGGCGACCCACGGACAGACTTTCATGTCGCTCCTTCTGCTGCCCGCAATCAGACACCGGTTTAGGTTGGCACGCTGTGCTCCTTCGTCGCTTGCGGCACGAACACCGAGAGCGCGAGCGTGACGCCTACGATTATCAGGACGCCTTAGAACGTCAGGTGCAGGCCGCGCGCTAGCCCTGCCCACTTCGCCACTGTGCTTGCCGCCGACCCCTGCCCTACGAGTATCTACTGAATCTGTTGCAGCGGCCCAGCGGGTCAGCGTGCTAGGCTGTCATTGAGCTCAATGACCAGCACCGCCGCCCCAAGCGTGCTGCCAGATTGCAGGCAACACGTTGGAGGCCGTCGTGGCCCCAAGCTCTGCGAAACCCACGCTGCCCTGGATCAGTGTGAGGATAAGGCACCACAACCCATAGTTGGCCGGTCGCACAAAATTTAGCTTTGCCGTCTCATTATGCGATAGCGCTGCGAGAGTTCCGGAGCGCAATATGAAAACGATCTTACTCAGCTTGTCTCTGGCAGCAGTGGCCGCACCGACAATCGCGAAGACGGATGATGTGAAGGCCAGCGCCGCGCGCCAAGCGGAGGAGCGGTTGCATACCGATTGGGCATGGCTCGGCCGCTACACGGAGGCCAATGCGGAGTTGCCGGCCGGCATGGCGGGCCCACGCGTCGTCTTCATCGGCGATTCAATCACACAGGGCTGGTTCGACATGGCCCCTACCTTCTTTACCGACAACAACCGCATCGGACGCGGGATCGGTGGGCAGACCACGCCGCAGATGGTGTTGCGCTTTCGCCAGGACGTGATCGATCTGAAACCCGCAGTCGTACAGATCATGGCCGGCACCAACGACATTGCCGGTAATACCGGGCCGATGACGCCCGACCAGTCGAAGGCCAATATCATGACGATGGCGGAACTTGCGCGCGCGCACGGGATCCGCGTGATCCTCGCCTCGATCCCGCCCGCCGCGAATTTTCCGTGGCGGCCCGGCCTCGAAACCGCCGACAAGATCGTGGCGATGAATAGCTGGTTGAAGGAATATGCTGCGCAGACCGGCGCTACCTATGCCGATTACTGGACGGCGCTACACGACGGCAAGGGGTTCCGCGCGAGCCTGACCTATGACGGCGTCCATCCGAACAAGGCGGGATATGCCGTCATGGGACCGGTTGCCGAAGCGGCGATCCGCGCGTCGCTCGCCAAGCCGGCGCCAAAGGCGCTCGCCCAGTGATCGTCCTCGCGCTGGCGCTCGCAGCCGTCACCGCCGGCCCGGTGGTGCGCGCCGACGATGGTCCGGTCCGCGGCGAGGCGCTTGCGAACGGCGGTGCAGTGTTCCGCGGCATCCGCTTCGCCAAACCGCCGACCGGACCGCTGCGGTGGCGCGCGCCCGAACGGCCGACGCGTTGGACTGAACCTGTCGAGGCAATTGCGACCCATGCGGCCTGTCCGCAACCCGTCTATGGCGACTGGAACCGGGACGCGGCGATCAATAGCTCGGAGGATTGCCTGTTCCTCGACGTACGCACGCCGACGTCGAGCGCGACCGCGGCGCTGCCGGTGCTGGTATGGATCCACGGCGGTGGCAATCGCGCGGGCGCCGGCGGCGGCACCGTCGAATCGCGGATCACCGAAGCGGGCGTCGTGCTGGTGAGTGTCCAGTACCGCCTCGGCGCGCTAGGCTTACTGTCGCATCCCGCCCTCGGCCGTGAACAGGGCGGGCATTCGGGCAATTACGCGCTGATGGACCAGCAGGCGGCGCTCGCCTGGGTCCAGCGCAACATCGCGCGCTTCGGCGGCGATCCAAAGCGCGTCACGATTGCGGGGGAATCCGCCGGCGCGCAGGACGTCGCGCTACACCAGCTGGCCCCGGCTTCGCGCGGATTGTTCGCGCAGGCGATCCAAGAAAGCGGAACGCCCGGTTTCGGCGTCGCGCCGCGCACGCTCGCGCAGAACGAACGCCTGGGTGAACGTCTCATAAGGGCCGCCGGACTGCCGGATACGGCCCCGACCGCCCAGCTCCGCAACCTGTCCGTCGACAAAATCCTGGAGGCGCAAGACGCAGTCGATGTTCCCGATCTGGACGATGACAGCTTCATCTGGTTGCAGGCGGTAATCGACGGTCGCGTCCTGACCGACACGCCCGCCAAGCTGCTGGCGAGCGGCCGGTTCGCACGGACGCCGCTCGTCATCGGCGTCAACGCGAAGGAACTGCCCCTACATGGCGGTCGCGCGGCGGCGGAGGCGACGGTTCGACGCGAATTCGGTGCGGGCGCCGACCGGGCGCTCGATCTCTACGGTTTCCAGCGAGGCGGCACGCCGGTCGATGATCTGCGCCTGGGTGACGTCACCGCGCAGATCGCCGATGACGTGACCTTTCGCTGTCCGACGATCGCCGTCTCCAAGGCATTCGCACGCATCGGTGTACCGGTGTGGCAGTATCAGTTCGACTACGCGCCGGCTGGCGGCACGGTCAGCCATGCAAGCGAGATCGGCTATGTGTTCAACCCGCCGCAACCCGGCCAGCCGCCGCTGCAACGCTATTGGGTCAACTTCGTCAGAACCGGTAATCCCAACAGCGCCGGGTTGCCCCTATGGGCGCGCTATTCGGTCGACACGCGCGCTTACATGGCGTTCGAACAGACCGGCCCGGCTGCGCGGCGAGACCTGCGCGGGCCAATCTGCACGCTGCGCGACACTCCCTAACGCGCCGGCATCATCAGGCGATCAGGAGGGCCGCCCGGCTCGGCAGGCTGCGCGAGCCCCGGACTGCGCGCAGCCAGGCCGAGGAACGCGTCGTGCGGCTGCGCGAGCGCAACAGCCTGTGCAATCGACTCCTTCATCCGGGCAAATGCCGATTCAAGGTCCGGAACCGAGAAATGGTCGGCACCGGGATCATGCGCGGCCGCGTCGATCCCGAAGCCTGCATACATCGACAGCCAGCTCGGATCCTGGAACGATTCCCACTCATACCGGACCAGATGGCCGCGCGCCTTGAACAACCGGAGCTTGTGCGCCAGCGCCTCGGGAAGCGCCGTGTCGCGGCAGCGATCCCACATCGGCTCTCCACGCCTGACATTGGCAAAATAATGGAGCAGCAGGAAATCGCGGATCCGCTCATATTCCAGCCCGGTCGTGCGATTATATTCCTCCGCCAGCGCGGGATCAAACCCGCAATCGGGTAGCAAGGCGAGAAGCTTTTCGATACCCGTCTGTATCAGCGTGATGCTGGTCGATTCGAGCGGTTCCATGAAGCCCGCGGCGAGACCAAGTGCGACACAGTTCCCCTGCCAGAAGGCCGTACGCCGCCCAGTGCGAAAGCGGATCATGTTTGGCTCGCCTAGCGCTTCGCCCTCGAGCCTCCCCTTCAGCGTAGCGACCGCCTCGTCGTCAGAGATGTGACGGCTCGAATAGACATACCCGTTGCCGACGCGGTGCTGGAGCGGGATGCGCCACTGCCAACCGGCTTCGAGCGCGGTGCTGCGTGTATACGGGGTCAGCGGCCCCGATCGCGTGCATGGCATCGCCACTGCCCGGTCGCACGGCAGCAGGTTCGTCCAGTCTTCATACGGCACGCCCAGGGCGCCGCCGAGCAGCAGCGACCGGAACCCCGAGCAGTCGATGAATAGATCGCCGTCGATCGCCTTGCCGCAACTGGTGTCCACCCCGCTGATGAACCCCGTGCGACCGTCGACGCGCACATCGGTGATAGTGGCATCGATGTGTTCGACGCCCCATGCGATCGCCTTCTGCGCCAGGAACCGTGCGAATAGCCCGGCATCGAAGTGCACCGCCCAGTCGAAAAACAGCAGATCATGAACCGGCCGGTCGGTCGGCGGCATGAACAGGTTGCGCTCCGCCAGCGCGGTCGCGAGACAGAAATCGGCCAGCGGCGAAGCGTGACCGGCAGCGTTCATCTTGCGCCAGTAATGATGGAACGCCACGCCGCGCGATCGCATGCCGTACAGGCCGAACGGGTGGAAGAAGCGCTCGCCTTCGCGCTTCCAGTCGACGAACTCGATGCCGAGTTTGACCGTGCCCTGCGTCGCCGCCATCACCTCCTGCTCGGTGACGCCGATTTCGCGGAAGAAATCGCGGATGCCCGGCACGGTCGCCTCGCCGACGCCGACCGTGCCGATCGCGCTGGAGTCGACGACCGTGATCTTGACCGGCTGGCGGTCGAGCCGCCGGGCGAGCAACGTTGCCGCCATCCACCCCGCCGTGCCGCCCCCGACGATGACGATCGAGCGCAGCGGCCCGCGGGCGGATGCCGGACCCGGTGTTCTGCCCGTCATGACCAACTCCCCGTCAACGCAGTCCGGCGTACAGGTGCCCGCCACCCCGATGAAAGCCGGCGGGCATTTGCGTCACACATTACGCCTCAGAACTTGAAGCGTGCACCCGCCATGAACCGGCGCTCGTAAATGTTGTTGTAGGCCTTCTCGTCCGGGAAGGTCAGATAGTATTTCTCGTATTCTCCGGTCAGGTTCGACCCTTGCGCATACAGCGTCAGGTTTGGCGTGAAGTCGTAGCTGATCGACGCGTCAACATAATTGGTTGGTTGCTGATAGAGTTCGAGACCCTGGATACCGCCGAAATTCTGCTGCACCGCGCGCTTAGAGCGATAATTCCACGCGACACGCGCCTGGAAATGATCGTCCTGGTAGAAGCCCGCCAGATTGGTCTGGATCTTCGAATTATCCTGGAACGGGATCGCATCGCCCTTCAGATCGACCGCGCCGGAGTCGGACGGCGAATAGGTGATGTTCGCGTCGATACCGAAGTTGGTCAGGATCGACGGCATGAAGCCTAGGTCGCTGAACGACTGTTTCCAGCCTGCCTCGACGCCCTTCAGCGTCCCGCCATCGCCCTGCACCGGCGTGCTGATCGAGACCGTCCGGTTGCGGACGACGCCGTCATTGTCGGGCAGGTCGGTGCGGACGATGTTGCCCGACTGGATGAAGCTCGCAACGTCGATGTAGAAGGCGCCGACGCTGATCAGGCTGCTCGCGCCGATATAATATTCGAGCGATCCCTCGACGTTGGTGGCGCGCCACGGATCGAGCTGCGGGTTGCCGTTGGAACTGCCGCCGGTGACGCGGAACACGGGCGAACCGGGGTTGCTCGTGTCGATCGCATAGGTCGGGTTAAGGCCGCCGCCCCATTGGTTGAGGTCGAGCAACGTCATCGTCTTCGAATAGGCAAGCCGCAGCTTCACATTCTCGACGAGGTTGAACGCGAGATTGAAGGCGGGCAGGAAGTCGGTGAAGCTGCGCTTGGTCTCGACGGTGCCGTTGCTCAGATTGGCCAGGCCATAGGGCTGTGGCGAACCGGTGACGAACTGCGTGATGTCGAGCTTGGTGTTGATGACCTTGAGGCCCGCATTGCCCGACACCGGGATGCCGAACACGTCGCCCTTGACGTTGAGCTGCGCGTAGCCCGAAATCTGCTTCACGCCGACGTTGAACGACGCGCCGGGGTTCTGCACTTCCACGTTGCCGGGATAAAAGCTGTTCTGGAACGCCAGCGCGTTGTCCATCACCTTGGGATCCAGCACGTAGATCGGCGGCAGGCCAGCGCCCGGCAGGTTGTACTGCTTGACCTGCCCGTTGAAGATCGGATCGCTCGCCTTGCGGACCTGCCCTGCGGTGTAGGGAGCGAAGCTGGCGGTCCCGAACGTGCCCGTACCGGCACGGCACGAGGCATCGTTCAGGGGGACGTCGAATGCCTTCCATTTGACCAGGCAGCCACCCGCCTGCGACGCCTGCCCGGCATAGAGCGGTGCCGCGCGATCAAATTCGAAATCGTCGACCGTGCGCTCGCTATACCGGCCACCCAGGGCCAGGCTGACATTGTCGTTCGCCTCGTAGGAGACGTCACCGCGGATCAGCTTGAGGTCGCCCTTGCGCCGGTAATTGCCCTCCGACGAGGTCGTCTTCATCGTGTAGCTGTCGATATTGCCGAGCGCGTTCGTCAGCTGCGATGGCAGCGTGAACACGGGCTGGTTGCCGGTGAAATCGACCGTCGCTGGTAGCGACGCCGCGCCCGCCAAGGTGTTGACGACATAGCCGCCGGGATTGAACGCGACGTCTCCCGTCGGATAATGACCGATCCCGCCCGGCTGCCACTGCGCGCCGTTGGACGGGCTGAACTGCAGATAGCTCTGGTCGTAGTTCGAATAGGCCTTGCCGTAGATACCGCGCAGGCTTGCCTTGAAGCGACCGCCATTGTCGTACTTGAGTTCCACATTGTAGTTCTGCGACTGCGACTTGAAGCGATCATTCTGCGCGTACGAGTCGAAGTTGCCGAGATCGTAATTATAGACTTGTGTGGTGTTCAGGTCATAGTCGCGAGTCACGCCGCCGTTGCTGAGCGAAACAACCGAACCCGTGTTACGCGACTGCCCCGGGACGAATTCGGCCGCCTGCCAGTTGACGTTCTGCATCTGGATGCCGGCAGTCCGGTCGTTCTCGTTCTGGCGGGTGAAGAACGCGTCGGCGTTCAAGGTCAGCGCATCGCTGATCTCCCACTGCGCCGAGGCATTGATACCGATCCGCTCGCGCTGGTTCACCTTGTCCCAGGCGGTGAAACCCTGTGGGACGATGAACGCGTCGTTCGAGTCACCGTCGCCGTTCACGTCGCGGCCGGTACCGACGATCGTGCCCTTGGGACGATTGGCGGGCGAAAAGCCGCTGCTCAGGTTGACGTCGCCAGTCGGGTTGGCGGCAGTGTTGAACTGCTCGTTGTGGAGCGCTGCGCCATAGCCTTCCTGGATGCCGTTGTGCGAGTTCGACAGATGCAGGTTCGAATAGGCCCCGGACACGAGGAAGCCGACCTTCTCGCCACGGAAGCCGAACAAGCCGTTCAGGTTTGGATCGAATTCCTTGGTCTTGTCGCCGTACGCGCCCTCGGCGGCAGCCGCGAAGGTGAAGCCCTTCTTCAGGTCGAACGGACGGCGCGTGCGCAGGTTGACGGTGCCGGTGATGCCCGCGTTGAGCAGGTCCGCCTGACACAGCTCGCCGCCGAACGCTTCCCCGTCGAGCGCGCACCGATGAGTAAGGGCGATCGCGCCGCATACTGGCTGGGTGAGTACGTCAAGGCGCGCCGCGAGCTACCGCATCTCAAGCCCAGCGACTTGCTTGCGCTCATCGCGGAGCAGGACGCCGCGGCATGCGGCGCCACCTTCACCCGCATCATCAAGCGACTGGCACAGCCGCATCTGGTCGACAACACGAAGGCCAGCCCCTCGCCTGCTCCCGCACCGCGCCGCAAAGTGCCCGTGCCCGTACCACCCGTCACCTCCCCCCATCCACTTCAGAGCACGGCGACTGCCGCGCCCCCGCCCCCGCCATCCGACAGCGATGATGACAATAGTGCAACGGACTCCGATCTGCTCGCACGCATGGGGCGCATGCGGGCGACCCCGCCGAGGCAGCAGGTATGAAGCTGCGCAAGCACGCCGACCGGCCAATGCTGCTGGCCAGCGGCAGCAAGGCCGGTGGCAGCGCCAAGACGAGCGTGCTGCTCGCCACCACTTCGCTCGCGCTGCTCGCCGGCTTGCGCGTCGGCATCATTGATGCCGACGCCGCGGGCACCAGCGCGATCTCGCACCGCGTTCAGCACCCCGACGTGCAAGTCATCCCGCTCGTTGAAGGCACGCGGGTGCCGGCGCTGCTCGATCAGTTCGCGGATCGCGACATCATCCTGGTCGATGTTGGTGCCAACGAGCTTCTTCAGGAGCGGACATTCGCCACATTGGCGCGCCTCGCGCAACGTATTGGCGGACGTGACGGCAACGCCGCCATGCTGGTGTCGCAGATCCCGCACAAGGCCAACATCATTGATGACATGCGGGGAACCGTCAACGCGCTTGGCGACCTGCTCGACATCCACATCGTCCAGCAGAACATCGATCGCACACGGGCTTTCGAGACACTGCCACCGTCGCTTGCCACACTGCCGCGGCACCAGGTCCCGTACCTTACACCAGCCGTGCTCAACATGGCGCTACCGACGGGCTGGGTTCCGGCCGACTTCATTCGTCATGGGCTCTACGATTATGAGCGACTGCGTGGGCAATGGGCCGCACACCTGCTGCACATCGCCACCTCCAACGGCTTCGCGCACTGGCTTGGTATTGATGCCGCGATTGCTGTCCTCACGCAGATCGCCCCGCTGGCACCCCGTCATCCGCTGCCCCTCCATGTGTCGGCAGATCGTCTCACCGATGGCGTCGTCTATTGCATCGAAGCTGCGGAAGACGCGCTTGCTCGCATCAAACTGACCAACGACCCCACAGAGATCCTGGAAGCGAAGCGTCTCCATCGCTGTGCCATCATGTGCTTCGATTGGTTGGTCGCATGATGGCGCTCCATAGCCGCGGGGCATCTCCTCCAGTTCGGCGTCTGGCCGGTGACCAGATATCGACATCATCACTGGCGGCGCTCGTGTTCCGGCCGCCTGTTCGTGTCCTGCAGCATCAGCGCAGCTGGGGTGACCAGAGGGTCAGCACGGAAGTGGGCGGTAGAGAGGGCAGGATGGGCCCGGTAAACCGGGCCATGCGGTTGTTCCGCGCTGCGCTTGTCACACCCGTGGCAGCCGGAGGCTGCGATGGGCGTCGTTGAACCGACGCCGGGCGGCGGATCGCGCGCGATCTCGACCAAGCTCGACCCAGCGCAACTCGCGAGGTTCGAGCTGGCGGTCGCGGCCTCGGGGCTCAGCCGTGCGGCGTTCGTCCGTTCAGCGGTGCTGCGCCAGATGGTCGCGCTGCACCCGTACGAACCGCTGATGGCACAAGGCCTCGCCACGCTGGCGGCATGCCGGGCCGCGATGAAGAGCGGTAAGGCGGTGGATGATGCGCTCGTGCGCCGGCTCGATGCGCTGATCGAAGCGCTGCACCTGCTGGCGGAAGTGGAGCTGCGATGATCATCGTCGCGATCAGCCACCGCAACCGCCAGCAGCGCCGCGCCATGGCGCGCGCACGCGGGCAGCAGGTGGCGCGTGCCACCGGCGCACAGGTGCGCGCGCATTTCATGGCGCTGTCGAATTATCTGCGCGATGCCGACCCTGCTGCGCTGGAGGCTCTCGGCCTCGCGGACCACGCCGACCATGCGCTGCTCGGCTATGTCACCGATCAGGCGCATGGCGGCGAGAAGGTCGACCTCATCGGCTACCGCAACCTGCCCGCCAACTTCGAGCGCGCGCAGACCGAGATGCTGGCGCAGATCGCACGGGCCCGCGGCACCGATCCCATCGAGCATTACGTCATCAGTTGGGGTGACGGCGAACACCCGACGCCGGAACAGGTCCACGAAGCGGTCGCGCTCCTGATGCGTGTCCTGAGCCTCGAGGAGCATCAGGCGATCTACGCCGCGCACCGCAACACCCGGCACTATCATGTCCATGTCGCGGTCAACCGTGTGCACCCGGAGAGCGGCACGGTCGTCGCAGCAGGCGACGGCTGGCAGCTCAACGCGGCCGGGCAAGCGGCAGCCTTGATCGAGCATCGCCAGGGCTGGTCCGCCGAGAGCGGCGCGCAGTACCGGGTCGTTGCCGACGGCGTGCGCCACATCGACAGCGACCGACTGGTCCGCCATGCCGATGGCAGCGCCACCGGAGTGCACCCGCCCGACCGCCGCACCCTGGACAAGCCGGTCGACAGGCGGCTGTCGCGCGGCGCGCGCGGCTACGAGGCGCGGACCGGACGCATGTCCTTCGAGCGCATCGCGATGACGATCGCCGCCCCGATCATCGCGCGTGCCCGCTCGTGGGACGAGCTGCACGAGGAACTGGACAAGGAGGGTCTCGGCTACGCAGGCTACGGTACCAACGGCGCGCGGATCACGATGGGCGAACGTGCGATCTCGGCGAGCATTGCCGCACGCGGCGCGGCGCTCACGCAGCTTCAGCGGGCCGACCGGCTCGGCGCCTTCAGGCCGGGCAAGCCCGAGCAGATCGTCACGCGCAAACCGCGCTACCTGCCGGGTCAGGAACGACGTCCCGGCTATGAGGCAGCGCGCGCTGCGCACGCAGGCGCAGTGACCGTCGCACGCGAACAGCTCGGCGCGCAGCGCGCGCAGGCACGTGCGACGATCATCGCGTGGCGGCGGAGCTTCGCCGCCGAGATCAACGCCGGCAACTGGCGCGGGCGCGGCGACCAGCTGAACGCGACGCGCAAGCTGTTCGGGATGCACTTCGCCGGAATCGAACGGGAGCTGATGGCGGCGACCGCACCGGCACTGGCCGCGCTCGATGCCGCGGCTCGCTTCCCCTCCTACGACGCATGGTGCGCAGGCGCGAGCGCCCCGTCTGTCCCGCAGGCACTCGGCCTTGCGGTGCCGATGGTGGTCGCGTCGTCCGGCGACCATGCCGCCGCGGGCGTTCCGGTCGCGGGCTATGAGTGGCAGCGCCGCGAAGGCGTCTGTATTTACCGCCGCGTCGGCCAGCCGCGGCCAGCGTTCACCGACCATGGGCCGACGCTCGCCATTCACACGCTCCAGCGTTCGGATGTGGTCGCGGCGCTTAAGCTGGCGCAGCAGAAATGGGGCCAGGTAGAGCTGATCGCGGGGAACGACACCTTCCTGCGCATGGCGGTCGAGGTCGCGGACGCGGAGAAGATCACGCTCACCGGCAAGCTCGCAGCGCGCATCCGACAGGAACTCGAGCAGGATGCTACAAGATCAACCCTGCCCGCACCCACGAGACCTGCACCGACAACCGAAACGGCACCGACATCGACCAGCGCGGTGTCGCTGCCGGCAGCGACGACGATGTCCCAACCGCCCTCACCTGCCCCGCCGACCCGCGACGAGATGCGCGGTGAGCATCCGGCGGTCGATGCATGGCTGGATGAGTGGCGGCGTGATCCGAAGGCGATGGCAAAGCTGAGGCCGCTGGCGGCGAAGGCATTCGCCGATCCGAAGGCGCGCAACCTGCTCGATCAATGGGCTGCCGAAGGGCTACCGACCGCAATGCGGTTGCGGCAGCATGCGGCTGACCATGCGCGGATGCTGGCGGCACAGGCGCAGGCACCCGGTCGCGGGCTGGAATTGCGGTAACCGGCACGGCAGCGTGTCACTGCCGTGCGGCTGCGCGGTCAGCTGGCGAGATGTGCCTCGCACACGTTACGGACGAGATCCTGCAGGACACCGACGCGTTCGGTAAGCCACGTCAGTTCCTCGTCGGTCACCATGTAATGCGGTGAGTAGCGCGCATCGACGTAGGCGCGGCGGAGTAGCTCGAAGCTGCGCTGCTCGAAGCGCGTCGTTCGTGGCCATGCCGTGATCAGCGACGGCGCGATGCGCTCGGCCTGCGAGCGCAGGAAATTCAGCTTGTGCGACTTGGGGCTGTAGAGCGTCAGGACCAGCAAGGTGCAGTGATACAGGCGCTCAGCGGCTTGATGAAAATCGAAGGCTGCAACGTTGCTAGAGCCGCGAGCAGCTTGAAACTTCGCACCTTCAAGAAAGTCGATCGCACCGGGAAACCAGTGCTCATAGGCTGACCTTCTTTCATGTGCAGCAACTTCAACCGACAAGCGCTGCGGCTTCTCGAACGGATGATCTTCGGCCTCGTAGAGCGCAATTCCGTCACGCACGATGTCAACGAAGAATGGTCGCCCGCGCTTGAGCTGGCGGTTCACGTCGGTGAGGCTGTGCACGATGAAATTGGTCGGCGTCCGCAGCCGCCCGGTGATCGTCTGCTCCTGCAGCAGCCGGTCGTCCGCACCACGCCAGTATTCCATGACATCGGCCAGGTCGTCATCGTTGACGACCACCAGCAGGTCATAGTCGCTGAAGTATCCACCGACCGGATCGGCCACCCAGTCACCGCGCGCTTACGAGCCGAACAGCACCAGCTTGAGGATGCGGCCCGCCTTGCGGTGCGGGGCGTTGCGGGCCTTCAGCGCGTCCTCGAACTCGGCGAACAGGATGCGCGTGACCAGCTCGAGCTCATGCCGTTTGGCCAGGGGCAGATGATCGAGGTCGCGGCGCATCTGGACCGTGCCTAGCCGATCCGGGGGCGTGCGCGCCAGCCATCGCGGCACCCCACCCCTGTCCCGACAAGAATCATCAGGAGAGCGATCATGAAAAAGACACGGACTTCCCGCGTGCGGCCAAAAGCAGCCGCGGCATGGAAAAGCTGCTTCGCTGGTGAGGAAGTGAAGAGCCGGAAGGAAGGGAAAAAGAGGTGGCGAGAGCCAGCCTCGCCCGCAGTGCTCTTCAGCCTGCTGCGCGTCAGCGCAGCCGGTGTCCGTCGCCCCGCCTGGGGGCTCCACCTCATCGCGCGTCCGCCACCATGCCCGTGTTTCCGGGGGTGACGGCGCGTGTCTCCTGGACCTGTACATCATGCTGCCATCCCACATCATCACCGCGGTCGCCTTCGCGCGGCTCGACCTCGGTGACACCCTCGATCAACCCGCACCGCAATTGATCGGTGCCGCCACCTTCACCGGCCATGTCGCGAACGCGAGCGTGGAATTCGCGCTCGATGCCGCGGTGCTCAGTGCAAAGGATGCGCCCGAGGCGCTGCTGCTGTGGCTGAACCACCGGCTCGAGCACGACCGCAGCACGATCACCGGATACGACCTCGCCGCTGACGCGCGGCTGCTGGAGGCGCTGCCGCTGGGTCGCTGGTCGCCCGCCGTGCGCGTGCTTGCCGGGCGCCGTCAGCCGCTCATCGACCTCGGCGCCATTGCCGATGGCGAGCCGATCGACTTCCGGGCGTGCTGCGCAGCGGTCGGCGTCCCTTGCTCGATGCGCGATCCGGTCCGCGACTTCACGGCGTGGTGCACCGGGCGCCACGACGTGATCGTCGGCGCGCTCGAACTCGACGTGATCGCGGTCTGGCGGCTGACGATGATGCAGATCGCGGCGCGCACCAGCCTCGGCGCCGAGGTCCAGCGCATCATCGACGCTCACCTCGCCTGCTGGCTGCGCAGCGCCGACTTCGCAGGCGCTGCCACGCACCTCGCAAACCTGAACGCCGCCGGTCCCGCCACCCCGCCTTCCACCACGCACTGAGCCGGAGATCTCCTATGTCCGCCATCACCCACGACAGCTTCGCGCTATCGCCGTTCACGCGTGCGGCAACCGTCATTACGCTTCGCACCATCTCGGTCTGCCCGGGCCTCACCTTTCAACCGTTGGGCAGTCCGCCGATCGGCATCGCGCTGTTCAGCGTCGTGCCGCATGCAGATGGTTACGCCTTCCATGCCCAGGCGCATGCGCTGCGCGACGACGCACTGCCGGACACGCTGGTCACCTGGCTCGAAGAGCGGTTGCCGGCCACCGGCGCGGTGCTCACCCGCGAGCGCGACCATCTCCGCCACATCTTACGTGGTGGATCGGACACGTTGCGCCATCCGCGCGTGGCAGCACTCGTGCGCGATGGTGCGGAACGCGTGCGCGTCGTGCCGGACGCGGCGATGCGCCATGTGGCGGCGCTGCCGGCGCTCGGCATGCCGTGCCTGTGCCGCGCGGGCGAGGACTGCTTGCTCCAGCTGCCCGCGTTCTTCCTCCCCGATCCTGACGAAACCGAGGCCGGGCTGATCCGCGTCGCGCAGGCGACGTGGAAGCGCTGGGCCGAGCAGCATGCCGCCTGGACCGGGCACGACCACCCCGCGCGCGTCGCGCTGCAGGCGCTGGCAGACCGCGCCGCTGGCGCCGGCGATGCCTGATCTCCTCCACCATCTCCAAGGAACATCACCCATGAACGCCATCACCACGCTGCACGCCCGCCGTGCGGTCAGCATCCGTCCGATCTCCGCCAAGGGCTTCCGCCTCTTCGACACCGATCGTCGCGCCACCCACGCGACGGTCACCGCCAACTACCTGTATGTCACACGTCAGGCCGGATGCGATGCGCTCGGCCCGCTCGACTTCCGGCACCGTGACGATCTTATCGCGCACGGGCTCGAGTTGTCTGCCAACCATCCGCGCTGGGCCGAGGAGGACGGCCGCATCTGGCGTGAGGCTGACGCGGCGACCGCCGGCCTCGCCCCTGACGCGGTGCGCGCCTGGCACGTCGTCGTCTCGCTGCCGAAGACCTGCGATACCGACGACTGGATCGCGATGGTGCGTAATTACGCGCGGACCACCATTGCCGCGCATGGTCCCGCCATCGCATGGGCGATCCACGCCAAACCTGACGGCGACGGTGGCTGTTGCGTCCCGCCGCACGCGCATCTCGTCATGACCACCCGCGTGTGGCGCCACGACGCCCGCCACGGCCACACCGTGCCGAGCTGGTGTGGCCCCGCCATGCAGGCGCGGCTTCACGCCGACTGGCTGGCGCTACTGCCGGACGCGATGCGCGCTGCGGCGATCACGCCCTACCGCGCCGGCACCTACACGCCCGCGCATCCCGACTGCGCTGCGCTCGCCGAGCTGTTCGGCAACACGGCCCCCACGACCAAAAAACCCATCGCCCGGCGCATCCGGCGCCGGCCCAGCCGCAGGATCAGAGAGGAGCGGAAGTGTCCCTTCGAAGGGAAGGGAAAATGAAGAAAGGCACCATCATGCTCACCCTCCAGCACTATCTCCGCGCCGCACGCGACCTGCTCGTCGGCGATGTCACCGCGCCCATGCTCAACTTCAGCGGCGGTCCGCTGCTCGACGAACAGCAGCTTCAGCCGCTCTGCGCCTTCGTGCGCGAAAGCCAGCAGGAGCTGGTCTATCTGCACTTCGGGGCCGATCTCGACGACGGACCGCTCACCTTCCAGTCGATCGTCCCGCGCCGCAACGTCATCGTCATCTGCCCGGCGGGCGAGCTCTGGGCCCCGCTCGGCAGCGGGCGTTGCGCGCTCGTCGGTGCCGATGACCACAGTGGCTATCAAGCGTTCGCGGGCGGCGAACTCGCCTTCCACAAGGGCAGTCGCGCCGCCGACCTGCAGCCCGGCATCCAACGCGCGCGCAAGCGGCTCATCGCTCGAGCACGCACGGTCTCGGTAGACGGAACCGAGCGCAACACGCGCGCTATCCTGCGCGCCTGAAAGTCACGCCTGCCTCACCTGCGCCGGCTACACGCCGGCGCACCCTTTCAGCAGATCAGAAAGAGCGAAGTGTAAAATGGAAGGGAAAACAAGAAGGGGTTCCGCTAAAGCGGATACGATCCGGACCTTACCAAACCGTTAAGCGCCTGACCCGCCGCACATTTTCTTTTCAGACGCGGCGTTCGAGCAACATCGACCATGCATTGTCGGCCGCGCTGCCGAGCGGCGCTCATCTTCCTATTTTTCCTTTCCCTTATTTGCACAACTATGTGCCTGGCATGGAAAAGTAGGCGCATGGTTAATGCACCTTACGCATGACGCATCGGTCAATTGACGTTCGGGCTGCTATCGTATTTTTGGCAAAGTTCGCTCTTTTAATTATCTTGTCGTCCTTGAGCCGGTTCGATGAATTGCGATTTCATCTCATATGAACTGGGCCTGTTATCATATACCCGGAGGCGCGCGGAGTTCTGGCACTATCTGCAGCGACTTGTCGATGCAGGCTACGGTTGGAGGATCATGTTCGGGTCCGCCTAGATCGTGTGGCCAGACGCCATCGCAATCGCAATAGCAATCGAATCTATTTGAACCGCGCCCTTCTGAAATCCGCAACAAAAGCGCGATATTACACAAAACAACACCGCCCGTTTTCTGAGATTGCCTAACTACGACTGCCCAAGCTGAAGTAGCGGGCGACTGACCGTTCACGACGCAGCGGAACCGACCCACATGCAGACATTCGCGACGTCTGTTCGTTCACCCAACTGCGGTCATTCATTCATGTGAGAATTACGGGTCATGCCGCATGCCTGCGCCCCGACTATCCGTATACCAAAGCGACGGATCCACCCCGCCCAAAGACCTAAATGCCTTTCAATGTGGCGCGCTGCGAAACAAGGAAACTCGCAAGTGATGTCGCAGGTCTACCGGTTAACTCATAAACGTTCCTGGTCGTGCGATCCTCCGCACCCCCTGCGATCAGTTCGTCCATGCCGGCAAGTGCCGCCGCATAATCTTGAGGAAGGCCGGAAGCGATATAGCGAGCCGTCAATTTCTGCATGGAAAGGCGGTAATGCCGCACCGGCCGACCGATTACCTGACTTATTGCGCGTGCCACCTCGTCATAGGTAAGCGCCTCGGGTCCGGTCAGCACATGATCGCCGGACACCAGCGTCGGATCGCACAGCGCTGCGACCGCGACGGCAGCGATGTCTGCGGCGTCGATAAACGGTATGCGCCCATCCGCTGTCGCAGAATAGATACATCCGCTGTTCAGGATCGATGGCAGATGCTGGGTCGTAAGGTTCTGCATGAACCAACTTGGACGCAGAACCGTCCAGCGCGGAGCATGGGCATGAAGCCAGGCGTGTACCTCACCCATCATGGGAGCACCTTCGGCAAGCGAAGACGCGCTCAGCAGCAGCAATCGCCCTGATACCCGGGCAACTGCCTGTTCAAGAAAGGGCAGCATGACGGAGAGGTGGTCGGCACGATCTGTCGGTGCAACCAGATACACGGACGTCACGCCATCCAGCGCTGCGCCATAGGTCGTCGTGTCCGTCCATTCGAACCGGACCTGATTGGATGACGAGGGTCGCCGGGTTGCGATCCGCGCCTCAATGCCACGATCGGTGAGCTTATCCGCGACTAACCGTCCGGTCTTGCCGGTGCCGCCAGTCACCAAGACCCGATCATGCATGCCCGCCCTCCCCGGTCGTGAGCGCATCCACTAGCGCAGCACCTTTGGTTGCGCGCAACACGACGAGCGGGTTCCAGTAATCCCGGTAATGAACGATACGCCCACCGGCCGTGCGGATCACAGAGACATAACGTTGGTCGTACGGCTCACCCGTCGCCACGCCGCGTCCGAAACCCTCAAACTCGATAATGACGACATTGGGATCGGTTGATGGATGAACGACTGCCGCTCCCATGCTATCAAAGGCGATTATCTCGCTCAATCCCATCAAGTGCGTGGCAATGGCGGCCCGCCCTTCCAGGCGTGTCGGAAGCCCAGCTCGCGAGTACGGGAATTCCATTACCCCGTCCTCGGCCATCATTTCGACGAAGCTGCTGGCGTCAGCGTCGATCCTGTCGCCCAGTGTCTGACGGAGCAGTGACGAGAAGCTTTGAATATTTTCGGTCATGAACTATGCCTCGATCGACGGAACGCTACTGTTCCATCCATAGATAAAGGTTTCGCGATGGAACGCAACCGTTCCGACGATAAAATCGATCGTGCCCGTTCACCGAGCGGTGCGGCTGTCATGCGCACCGACGTGACTGAGGCTCTGACCCGAGCCTTCTTTAACGACTGGGCAAGCGCCGGCTATTCAGGTCTCAGCCTGGAGCGTGTCGCGCGATCGGCAGGGGTGGGGAAAGCCGCGCTTTACAGACGATGGCCTGACAAGGCTGCAATGGCCAGCGACCTTCTATCACGCGTGGGCCTGACGATCACAGATGTCGAGGAACAGGGGTCTCTGGAAGGCGACCTGAAAGCAGCACTGTTCGCCATTCGCCGAGTGCTTCGCCATCGTCAGGTGAGGCGCATCGTCATGGATCTTCACGCAGAGATGGAACGGACCCCAGCGCTAGGACAGACGATACGGCCGTTCCAGCGTGCCCGGCGTGAGCGGATCAATGCATTGATCGATCGCGCTATCGAGCGGGGTGAGGTAGCGCCCTCTATCGATCGCGAGACGGCAGCAGACCTTGTCGCAGCCCCGCTTTATTGGCGTTTGGCGGTTTTGGGCAGACGATCGGATCGAACTCATGTTGAGCAGTTGGCCCGAATGATTGCATCCGCTCTTCGAGCCTAAAAACAAACTGCGACCTTATGAAAGAAGGTTGCACGAATAACAGGATAAGGCCGGTCTCGGTAAATCGTACGGCTGACCCAGAAACCGTAATTCAAGCGGTGCCGAGCGCCAACCTAAAGCGGACGCTTGTTCACGACACGAACAAGCGTCCGCGTGCGCGGTGGCTACCAGGCTACCACGCCTGCATCATCGTATAACCCGCCGGTTGGGCCGTCGTCCGCCAGCGTGGCAAGGCGGACAGCGATGGCGGCACCCTGCTCCGGGGTGCGAGGCCCGGTGTGTTGATTGAGATCGGTCGCCGTGTAGCCGGGACAGGCGGCATTCACTTTGAAGCCGAGTGGCGCCAGTTCCTTGGCGAACGCCACCGTCACGGCGTTCAGAGCAGACTTCGAGCTGTTGTAACCGAGCAGGTTCGCCTCGTGCGCCATCGGTGCGTCGAAGTCCGACGCCCACGCCAGTGAGCCCAGGCTGCTGGACATCATGACGATCCTCGGGGCGTCGGAGGCTTTCAGCAAGGGCAAGAAGGCCTGTGTTGCCCGAATCGCGCCAAACACATTCACGTCGTAGATCGTCCGCACATCCAAGATCCGGTCGTTGCTCGGCGCAACCCAACCCGTGGATATGCCGGCATTGTTGACGAGCACGTCGAGCTTGTCCGTCGCGCCCGCCAGCGCTTCGGTAGCCGCTTCGACGCTGACGTCGTCGGCGACATCGATCGTCAGCGAGCGGATGTCGAGACCTTCGTTCCGCAGCACGTCTGCCGCGGCTTCGCCCCGCCGTTGGTCGCGGCTGCCCAGCCAGACGGTGTAGCCGAGCTTGCCGAGCCCCCGCGCGATTTCCAGTCCGATACCCTTGTTCGCTCCCGTCACCAGAGCCGTTCGATTGTCCGTCATAGTCGTTCCTCCAGAAGGTGACCTCCAGATGGGATGTCGCTGGTGTGCGGCATGCGCGATCCGCGCGAGAACTTGCCTGATCCGATCAGTCACCTTGTCCTGAGCGGCGGATCGACACACGTTGGCTGGATGAAAGAAATGTTGGATAGCCTCTGTACCATCGTCGATCGGCATGCCGCCGGTCGCTATCAGCCCAGTGCACTACCACGCGTGGCGCTCTACAAGGACGGCGCCGCGCCGCAGCCGGTCGCGGGCGTCTACCAGCCGATGATGGCGCTGATCGTCAGCGGCGCCAAGGAGATCGCGATCGGCGACCGCCACCTCCGCTATGACCCAGCCAGCTACTTTATCGCTACGGTCGAACTGCCAGCCTCGGGCTGTGTCAAGCTGGATCTCCCGGATCAACGCTATCTGGCGGTCAGCCTCGACCTGGACAGCGAGCTACTTGCGTCGGTGCTGGCGGACGTCGAAACGGAAATTCGCTCAGCCGAGCCAGCCTTCGCGGTCAATCCGGTCACAGCCGATCTGCTCGACGCGTGGCTACGGCTCCTTCGCCTATTGGACACGCCGCAGGATATCGCCGCGCTCGGGCCGCTTTACGAACGCGAGATCCTGTACCGACTGGTGCAGGGCCCCCAGGGATCGATCGTCCGCCAGATCGCACGGGCGGACAGCCGCCTCTCGCAGGTGCGCCGCGCGATCGCGATGATCCGCAATCGGTTCGATCAGCCGATCCGCAGCGAGTCCTTGGCGGAGGCGGCGGGCATGAGCCCTGCCTCGTTCCATCGCCACTTTCGTACCGCCACTGCGATGAGCCCGTTGCAATATCAGAAAAGCTTGCGACTTCAGGAAGCCCGCCGGCTGATCGTCGCAGGGCGAGACGTCGCCGGTGCAGGCTATGCCGTCGGCTACGAGAGCGCATCGCAATTCAGCCGTGAATATGCCCGGCTGTTTGGCTAGGCGCCCTCGCGTGACGTCAAGGCACAGAAGCCGCATTTCTCTGGCTACGGCATAGGAGCGGCCTAGAGTACTGACCCATAGCCGGTCATTCGCGGTTCGTTTTCGGCTTCCCAACTTCAGACATTTGTTCATCGAAATATTTGTGGTCGGCTTCCGGGCTGCCGACGCGGGAGCGAACTTATAAGACGCGATCGCTCGCCATCGACCGCGTGCCAAGCCTCAGTTTAGGATGGCGCCGCTGTTCGCCCGCGTGAAGGCTTCGTCCGGATCAGGCGTCGCGCCTCTGTCCTGAGGGCGATCGCCGTATCCCGGTCGCTTGGCGAGATCGTTCCATCGACCCAAAATATCGACCTTGTAGACCGGTTCGCTCCAGTCGTTCGCACGACCTCGTCAAACGCGATCGATACTGCGTCATCGCCATAGCCGAGGATGCCGGTCACCCTCTCCGTGATCGCGTCAGTAAGCCGGCTTCTGATCGTCCGACTTGCCCGGCCATAGCTTGACGATGACGTGCGGTACCACTCAGCCCTTCGCCAACGGCGCGAGATATTGCTCGTCGCTCACCTTTTCCATCCAGGTTACGGGTGTGCCATTCACAGATTCCTGGATGGCGATGTGAGTCATGGCGTCATGCGCGGTCGCGCCATGCCAGTGCTTGTGTTCAGGGGGGCACCAGAGCTGGTCGCCCGCATGGAATTCGAGCTTCGGTCCGCCCTCGACCTGCGTCCAGCCGACACCTTCGGTGACGATGAGCGTCTGCCCGGCCGGGTGGGTATGCCAGGCGGTGCGTGCGCCCGGCTCGAAATGGACCACGGCACCGCCGACGCGCGACGGCTCGGGCCGCTGGAATTGTCCGGTGATCGTGACCTTGCCGGTGAAATACGCGTCGGGGCCGGGGACCGTCTTCAGGTCTGCCTTGCGGGATATATCCATCTTGCTCTTTCCTTGCTGTGCGTGTGCGACGCCATTGGACGCCAGGAGAATTGCCGAAATTGTCAGAACTCTGATCATCATCGTCCTCGATAAACAGTGCGCAACGCTGCGGTGGCCCTCTGCTGTGAAGCCAAAAATCATAATTGCTGCGCGGTCGGGCGGAAGATGATCTCGTTAATGTCGACATCATCGGGCTGACTGATCGCAAACGCCGCCATCCTGGCAAAGCTGTCGGCTGAGATACCGACCTTGCCGACATAATCGCTGTTTGCGGAGCGGACGCCCTCGTCCGAGATCTGCTCGAGCAACTCGGTCTTCACCGCGCCGGGGCACAGGATAGTGGTCCGGATGTTGTAGTCCTTCACTTCCTGACGGAAGCCTTCGCAGATGGCGCGGACCGCGAACTTCGTGCCGGAATAGACCGCCGATGCTGGGAAGACGACGTGGCCGGCAACGGAAGAGGTCGTGATCACCTGGCCCGATTTCTGCGCCTTCATATGCGGCAGCGCGGCCGCGATTCCGTACAGCACGCCCTTGATGTTGACGTCGACCATGCGGTCCCATTCATCCACCTTGAGGCTTTCCAAAGCCGACAGGGGCATAATCCCGGCATTGTTGATGAGGACGTCGATCCCGCCAAAGCGCTGTACGGCGGTGTCGACGAGGTTGGCGACCGCTGCACGGTCGGTAACGTCGGTCTGCACAGCCAGAGCCTGTCCGCCCGCCGCCACGATCTCTGCGACGAGCGTTTCGAGGCGACCTGTACGGCGCGCGCCGAGCACGACCGTCGCGCCGCACGCCGCCAGATGCCGTGCCGCCGCCTCGCCGAGGCCGCTCGAGGCGCCGGTAATCACGACGACCTTATCTTTGATACGGTCAGTCATTTCACTGCCCTCCATTTCAGCAATTGATCGGGGCGGCGATACGCCGACCTCGATGTGCTTACGTTGCAGACGGAATATGGGACACGCGGCAGGCTAGATTACCCGCTATCTGGTTGATGCTTCGATGAACAGATTTCATCAATCCGAACCATCAGCATCCAACGCGACTCCGCGATCGATTGGTCGACAAATCCGGGAGATTGTCTGGATGACACGCTGGTCATTCGCGTTAAATACGGCGAATACCGTTTCAAAGCACACCCGTCCAAACTGCAACGGACCCAGTAATGCCTTTGATCGATCGACGAATGCTGTTGGCGGGACTCGCCGTTGGCGCTGCCACTTCGAGGACTGCGTGGGCAGCCAATCCCGTTCTGCCGGGCTGGTACGCCGATCCGGAGATCCGCATTTTCGGCGATCGATACTGGATCTATCCGACCTATTCCGCCGACGGGCCCGTCCCCGCCCCGCCCAGCCGGTTCACCCGTTGGCAAACCCATGAACGCGCCTCGCCGACGATATGGAGCCCGTTTCTGCGACAGACGTTTCTCGACGCGTTCTCCTCGCCAGACCTGGTATCCTGGACCCGCCATCCGCGCGTCCTCGACGTCAAGGACGTCGACTGGGCGGCCTATGCGGTGTGGGCCCCTTCGGCGATCGAGCAGGATGGCCGCTATTTCCTGTTCTTCGGCGCGAACGACATCAAGACCGACCGACAGCGCGGCGGAATCGGCGTGGCGGTCAGCGACCGCCCGGAAGGCCCGTTCCGCGACGCGATCGGCAAACCCCTGATCGGCAGCATCGTCAGCGGCGCGCAGCCGATCGACCAGATGGTGTTCCGCGACGACGATGGAACCTGCTACTTGTATTATGGCGGCTGGAAACACTGCAACGTTGTGAAGCTGTCGCGAGACCTCACCAGCCTCACCCCGTTCGCGGACGGCGAGACGTACAAGGCGATCACCCCCTCCGCCGACTATGTCGAGGGACCGTTCATGCTGAAGCGGCGCGGAATCTATTACCTGATGTGGTCGGAAGGCGAGTGGACGGGACCGCTGTACAGCGTCGCCTACGCTACGGCTTCCAACCCTCTCGGACCGTTCACACCGCGCGGCAAGATTCTCGAGCAGGACGCGCGCGTCGCTCGCGGCGCGGGGCATCATTCCGCTGTCTGCATCCCTGGAACGGATGATTGGTATATCGTCTATCACCGACGTCCCCTGGGTGAGACGAACGGCAATCATCGTCAGGTCGCGATCGAGCGGATGCATTTCCGTAAAGACGGCAGCATAGCGCCGGTCGTTCTGACCCAGGGCGGCGTGACGGCCCGACGCCTGCCGGTGGCGAATAAAGCGAGGCCAGGCTCTTAGGAGGCGCCATCAGCCGGATTTGCTACCGCTTTTCGTGGTCGAAGTTCGAAGACGAGCAGCGTCGACGTCGCCGTCGCGCAGAGCTGCCCCTTCTCGTTGACCAGGGTCGCCTCCGAAAATGCGGCGCGACCGCCCATCGACACAAGGCGTCCGACCGCCCGGATCTTCCCGCTGGAATCGTTCAGCGGGCGTAGAAACGACACCTTCAACTCCAGCGTCGTATAGCCGAAGCCCGGTTTCAACCCGGTGTGCGCAGCGATGCCGCAGGCACTGTCGAGGATTGCCGAGATATATCCGCCGTGCACCGTTCCCATCGGATTGTAGGACGTGCCGTCCGGCGTGGCTTCGAAGACGGCATGCCCGTATTCGACCTCGACCAGCGAGATGCCGAGCTTTTCCCCGAGCGGAGGCTGCCGCCCGGTCGCCAGCATCGCGCGAACCTGGGCAAGCCCGTCAGGAGTGATCGGAAGGTCAGTCGTCATGGGTCGATCTCACATAGCGGTTCTTGGTAAAGCAGAGGCAACGACTGGATCTCAACGATTTCCAGGCGCTCGGAACGAGGCAGCGGCGCCACGACTGGCCGCTGCGCGCGCTGCCAGTACCTGATCAACCGCCAAGACCGACCGTCTGTCCACCATCCACGACCATCGCATGACCGACCATGAACGCAGCCGAGTCGGAGCAAATGTAGAGCACCGCGGCGGCGATCTCCTCGGGCTTGCCCATGCGGCCGATCGGCTCCTGCGCGATCATCTTCTTCTGGCCTTCCTCGGTACCGCCAGACACCCGGTCGGTGATCATCGGCGTTTCGATGATGCCGGGGCAGATGACGTTCACGCGGACATTGTCGCCGATATATTCGAGCGCAGCCGACTTGCTCATTCCGATCACGCCGTGCTTGACGGCAACGTACCCGGCCTGCCCTGCAATTCCGACGACGCCTGCGCCCGACGAGGTGTTGACGATCGCGCCGCCGCCCCGCTTCTGCATCAGCGGAATCTGGTATTTCATGCAGAGGAACACGCCGCGCAGATCGATCGCGGTCATGCGGTCGAAATCCTCCTCGCTGAGGTCCGCCAGCGGGATCTGCTGCTGCTCGATACCGGCGTTGTTGAACGCGATGTCGATGCCGCCAAAGGCCTCGACCGTCTTGTCGAGCGCGGTACGAACGTCCTCGCTCTTCGAGACGTCGCAGGTGATCCCGACCGCGCTGCCCCCCGCTGCCTCGATCGCCGCGACGACCTCGGCAACGCCGTCTCCGTTCAGATCAACGACGGCGACATGTGCACCAGCCTCGGCGAAGGCGATGGCAGTGGTGCGCCCGATTCCATTGGCGGCGCCGGTGACGAAGGCGATCTTGCCTGCGTAATTCTGGTTCTGGTCGGCCATCTCGATTTCCTTCGCGCTGAAGCGGCTCGATCGCCGCGGATATGGTTCAGAACGAAGTCGGTCGATGCCGCTTCCATGAAATCCCCTCACCGATCCGGTGCAGTAGCCTCATTGGGCCGACAGGCCGCTGCGGTCGTTCCTCGTGACTAGATTTAAAGACAAGCCCGGGATTCCCGTACATGAAGCCGCATATCATCTGTCACATGGCCAGCAGCATCGACGGCAGGATCCTGCCTGAACGCTGGACGCCAAGCGGCGCGCATTCGCATGATATTTACGAGGACCTGCATGACAGGCTCGGAGGCGGGTCATGGCTCGTCGGCCGTGTCACCGGCCAAGAGTTCGCCAAGCGCGACGCGTATCCGGACCAGCCGGAGGCGAGCTTTCTCCGTACCGCCTGGCTCCCGAACCACGCGGCGGAAGCGTATGGCATCGTGTTGGACGCTCATGGCAAGATCGCGTGGGGGCGTAGCGATGTAAGCGGCGATCCTATCGTGGTCGTGCTAACCAAGGCGGTATCGGACGCGCATCTCGCGGGACTGCGCGAGGACGGCGTCGGCTATGTCTTTGCCGGCGAGACCGACCTCGACCCGCACGAGGTCGTAGAAATTCTGAATACCGAACTGGGGATCGACCGCCTGCTCCTCGAAGGCGGCGGTCACCTCAACGGCGGCTTTCTCCGTGCCGGCCTCATCGACGAGATCAGCCTGATGCTCGTGCCTGCGATCGACGGGGCATCGGGCGCTCCGGCCGTTTTCGAAGGCTCCGGCACGGCGGCTTCGGAACGGTTGCCGATCGATACTCTGGCGTTGATGAGTCATGACGTCATGGACGGCGGGACCGTCTGGCTTCGGTACCGGGTCACTCCAGCCTGACGGTTCGCGGTTTTACGGGCGTGTGCATGAGCAGCGCTCACCAAGGCATCAACGTCTGGCTGAATTGTCGGTCGGATCGTCCTTCCCTAAATTAGCATTCTTCGCAGCCAACCGTTCGTCCCCGAACCGGCACGGCACGAGCGCCCGGATCCGTCGCGATCCCCCTCCACGACGGGTCCGGGCGCATTTGGCACAATCAGGAGAGCCATCATGGCAAGTCCCATCGCCGCGGTTGCGGACGCGGATGCCGCGCGCATCGACGATCGGCCCGCCCGCTGGGGCGCGGTATATGCAATGGCGCTGTGCAGCTTCGTGCTGATCGCGTCCGAGTTCATGCCGGTCAGCCTGCTGAGCCCGATCGCACACACGCTGAATCTGACCGAGGGCAAGGCCGGACAGGCGATTTCCATATCCGGGCTGTTCGCGGTCATCACTAGCCTGTCGCTGTCCTCCGTACTGGGGAAAACGGACCGTCGGATCGTGCTGCTCGTCCTGACCAGCCTGCTGGTGGTCTCCGGTGCCATCGTCGCGTTTGCGCCGACCTATCTGGTCTTCATGGCCGGCCGCGCGCTGCTCGGTATCGCCATCGGCGGGTTCTGGTCGATGTCGGCTGCGATCGCCATGCGACTGGTGCCGAGCCACGCGGTCCCCAAAGCGCTCGCGGTCATCAGTGGCGGCAATGCACTGGCCACCGTGCTCGCGGCGCCGCTGGGCAGTTTCGTCGGCAGCCTGATCGGGTGGCGCGGCGCATTCTTCTGCGTGGTACCGGTCGCCGTCGCGGCAGTGATCTGGCAGGCGCTGACGCTGCCACCGCTTCCGGTTGCAGAACGACAGAGCGCCCGCGGCATGTTCGCCCTGCTGCGCCGGCCGCCCGTGGTATTCGGCCTGCTGACCGTCGCGATGCTGTTCGTCGGGCAGTTCGCGCTGTTCACCTATCTCCGCCCGTTCCTCGAGCAGGTGACGCATGTCTCGCCGGCCATGCTGTCGATCATGCTGCTCATTCTCGGCGTATCCGGATTCATCGGCACCGTCCTGATCGGGCGGGTGCTGAACGGGGGCCTGTTCCTCACCCTTGCCGTGCTGCCAGCGTTGATGGCGGCAACGGCGGCGGCACTGACGGTGCTTGGTACGTCCGTCGTGGCGGTCGGAATATTGCTTGCGGTTTGGGGTTTCGCAGGCACGTCCGCGCCGGTGGCGTGGTGGACATGGCTGGCGCGCACGGTGCCCGACGAGGCCGAGGCTGGCGGCGGGCTGATGGTGGCGATCGTGCAGCTCGCGATTACGCTGGGCGCGACGATGGGCGGCATCGTCTTCGATGCAGCGGGTCCGCGCGCCGAGTTTCTCGCCAGCGCCGGCCTTCTTGCGATTGCAGCACTCGCCGCGGTCGCGATCGGCCGAGCCGATCGTCGCCCCGCCGCCCCTGCCCAAGCCGTAGCGGCATGAAGCAGGCGCTGGCGATCCTGCGCTTCCTGCGCGACTGTGACGAACGGGGAGAGCGGGCCGCGCTGGTGACGCTGACCGACGTCACCGGCAGCGCGGCCCGCGCGCCGGGCGAGCATATGGCGGTGGCCGAAAGCGGACGGTCGCTGGGCTCGTTTTCCGGTGGGTGCGTGGAAGCCGCCGTGATCGCAGAGGCGCAGGAGGCCCTTGCCGAAGGGCGCGCACGTCACGTGCGCTATGGCGACGGTTCGCGCTACATCGACATTCGGCTGCCCTGCGGCGGGGGCATCGACCTGCTGTTCACGCCGACACCGGATCGTCGGCAGATCGATCGCGCCATCGCCATTCTGGAACGGCGCGAGCCGGTCGTGCTCCACCTCTCGCTCGACGGGACTATCATTGCCGCTTGGTCTCGCGACGGTGATCGCACGCGGTGGCTCGATACGATTTTCAGCGTACGTCACGATCCGGTCCTTCGGCTGGTCGTCATGGGACATGGCGCAGAGCCCGCCGCGATGCTCGACATCGCCCACGCCTATGGCGCCGACGCGACGCTGTTGAGCCCCCAGGCCTCGCTCGTCGAGGACACACGGCGGCAGGGACGATCCGCGGATCTTCTCCGGTTCGTCGGCCGCGTGGACGGATTGGCGATCGATCCCTGGACCGCGGTCGTGACGCTGTTCCACGATCACGACTGGGAGACGCCACTCCTGCTCCAGGTCCTGGAGCAACGCCCGTTCTTCATCGGCGCGATGGGCAGCATGAAAACGCATATCGAGCGTCAGCGGCGCCTTCTGGAAGCATGGGCGGAGCGCGATGATATCGCGCGGGTTGTCGGCCCCGTCGGTCTGATCAAGGCGACACGCGATCCCCAGACGCTAGCGCTCTCGATCATGGCGCAATTGGTCCAGGCCTATGAAGCGACAACGGCGCTCGAAAAGCCTCGCCCGGAGAGTTGGGCCATGAGCCATCCTCATGGTTTCATTGAACATCATGCACGCTCCAAACGGCACGGCGACGCGTTACAGTCCGAGACAATCGTTGATGTAGATCAGACAGTTACCGCGGACGCGCGGTACGGCAGCAAGAGAGATGAAGCCCATGCCCAGCATATCTGAAGTAGAGCTTTCGCGCCGTGGGCTCCTCGCGGGCAGCGCGGCGACAGCCGTGATCGCCGCATCGCCGGCCGGCGCCGTCGCGACGACGCCGCCCCAGGCTAGCGCCACGCCGACCATGCCGGTGCGGTTCAAGGTCAATGGTGAGAAGCGCGAGCTCAGCCTCGATCCGCGGACGACCCTGCTCGACGCGCTGCGCGAACACCTGCACCTGACGGGCACCAAGAAGGGCTGCGATCATGGCCAGTGCGGCGCCTGCACCGTGATGGTCGATGGGGTCCGCATCAATTCCTGCCTGAGCCTCGCGGTGATGCACGAAGGCGACGAGATCACGACGATCGAGGGCCTCGGCACGCCGGACAAGCTGCACCCGATGCAGGCGGCCTTCATCAAGCATGACGGCTATCAATGCGGCTATTGCACGCCGGGTCAGATCTGCTCGGCCGTCGCGGTCCTCGACGAGATCAAGCGTGGCGTGCCCAGCCATGCGCAGGGCGACCTGATGACCAAGCCGACCGCGACGAACGTCGAGATGCGCGAGCGCATGAGCGGCAACATCTGCCGCTGCGGTGCCTATTCCAACATCGCCGAGGCCATGGCCGAAGTCGCGGGAGCAAAAGCATGAGAGCTTTCACCTATGAGCGCGCGAAGGATGCGAGCGCCGCGGCGCGCGCGGTCGCCGGCAACCCGGCGGCCAAGTTCATCGCCGGCGGGACCAACCTGCTCGACCTGATGAAGATCGAGGTCGAGACGCCGACGCATCTCGTCGACGTGCAGGATCTCGGTTTCGACAAGATCGAGGCGACGCGTGAAGGCGGGCTGCGCATCGGCGCACTGGTGACCAACACTAACCTCGCCGCCGACGAGCGGGTTATGCGCGATTACGGCGTGCTGACGCGCGCGATCGTCGCGGGGGCATCGGGCCAGTTGCGTAACAAGGCGTCGACCGCCGGCAATCTGCTCCAGCGCACGCGCTGCCCGTATTTCTACGACACCAACATGGCGTGCAACAAGCGCAAGCCGGGTTCGGGCTGCGCCGCGATCGGCGGATACTCGCGCCAGTTGGGCGTCATCGGCGTCAGCGACAGCTGCATCGCGACGTTCCCGGGTGACATGGCCGTGGCGATGCGCGTGCTGGATGCGGTGGTCGAGACGGTCGATGCGACCGGCCAGCGCCGGTCGATCGCGATCGCCGACTTCCACCGGCTATGGGGTGACACGCCCCAGCAGGATACCGTGCTGAAGCAGGGCGAACTGATCACCGCGGTGACGTTGCCCAAGCCGCTAGGTGGCAAGCATTTCTACGAGAAGGTGCGCGATCGTGCGTCCTACGCCTACGCGCTGGTGTCAGTGGCGGCGGTGATCCAGCCAGACGGTACCGGGCGCGTCGCGTTCGGCGGCGTGGCCCCCCGCCCCTGGCGTGTCGAGGCAGCGGACGCGCTGCTGCCACGCGGTGCCGCCGCGGTGACCGCGCGTGCGTTCCAGGGCGCGACGCCGACCAAGGACAACGCGTTCAAGCTCCCGCTTGCCACCCGCGCACTGGCCTCGGTCATCGCCGAAGCGAAGGCATAATCGCATGAAGTTCGATACACCCGCCGTCGCCAACCCGATCGACCAGATGAAGGTTGTCGGGCGCGCGCATACCCGCATCGACGGCCCGCTCAAGACGACCGGGCTGGCGCCCTATGCCTATGAGCATCATCGCGAGATCGAGAACGCCGCTTATGGCTATGCCGTAGGCACAGCCGTCGCCAAGGGCCGCATAAACGCGATCGACACGGTCGCGGCGAAGGCTGCACCGGGCGTAATCGCGATCGTCACCGCCGCGGATGTGGACAAGCTTGGCAAGGGTAAGTTCAACACCGTCAAGCTACTCGCCGGGCCGGACGTCGATCATTATCACCAGGCAGTGGCGGTCGTCGTCGCCGAGACGTTCGAGCAGGCCCGCGCCGCGGCCGGCTTGGTCCGCGTCGATTATGCGCGCGGCAAGGGCAGGTTCGATCTGGATGCGGCGTTGAAGACGGCGCCGCTGACCGACGCGGACAAGCCCGGCAAGGGCGAAGACCGGGTCGGCACGTTCGAAACCGCCTTCGCATCCGCGCCGGTCAAGCTCGATGCGCACTATACCACGCCGGATCACAGCCATGCGATGATGGAGCCGTTCGCCTCGATCGCCGCCTGGAACGGCGACGCGCTGACGGTGTGGACGTCGAACCAGATGATCGACTGGGGTCGCACCGATCTCGCCACCACGCTGAATATGCCGAAGGAGAAGGTCACCTTCCTTTCGCCCTATGTCGGCGGCGGTTTTGGCGGGAAGCTGTTCCTGCGCAGCGATGCGGTCCTCGCGGCGCTCGGCGCGAAGGCGGCAGGGCGTCCGGTCAAGCTGGCGATGAGCCGGCCGTTCATGGCCAACAACACGACGCATCGGCCGGCGACGCGCCAGCGCATCCGCATCGGCGCAGCGAAGGACGGCACGATCACCGCGATCGCGCATGAGAGCGGCTCGGGCGACCAGCCGAACGGCAGTCCGGAAGCGGCAGTCCTGCAGACGAACCTGCTCTATGCTGGAGCGAACCGCCTGACGTCGATGCGCCTCGCGGTGCTCGACCTGCCCGAGGGCAACGCGATGCGCGCGCCGGGCGAAGCGCCGGGCCTGATGGCGCTTGAGATCGCGATGGACGAGATGGCGGAAAAGCTCCGCATGGATCCGATCGCCTTCCGCGTGAAGAACGACACGCAGGTCGATCCGAAGGATCCCAAGCGACGCTTCTCGCAGCGTGAGCTGGTCCGCTGCCTGACCGAGGGTGCACAGCAGTTCGGCTGGTCGCGTCGCAACGCGCAGCCCGGCCAGGTTCGCGACGGGCGCTGGCTGGTCGGGATGGGCGTGGCATCCGCGTTCCGTAATCACATGAACATGACGTCGGGTGCTCGCGTCCGGCTCGGCAATGACGGCATCGTCACCGTCGAGACCGACATGACCGACATCGGCACCGGCAGCTACACGATCATCGCGCAGACCGCGGCGGAGATGATGGGCGTCCCCCTCGACGCGGTCGTCGTCAAGCTCGGCAGCTCGGCATTCCCGGTCTCCGCCGGGTCGGGCGGCCAGTTCGGCGCCGCCAACGCGACGGCGGGGGTGTATGCGGCGTGCGTCAAGCTGCGCGAGGCCGTCGCCCAGCGTCTCGGCTATAATTCGGCCGATGCGGTGTTCGACGGCGGCAAGGTCACGAGCGGCAATCGCTCGGCCGACCTTCGCCAAGCCGCCTCCTCAGGCGAGTTGGTTGCCGAGGACAAGATCGAATATGGCGATCTCGACAAGAGCTGGCAGCTGTCAACCTTCGGCGCACACTTCGTCGAGGTCGGCGTCGATAGCTATACGGGCGCGACCCGCCTGCGTCGCATGCTGGCGGTCTGCGCATCCGGGCGGATCATCAATCCGACCTCGGCGCGTAGCCAGGTGATCGGCGCGATGACGATGGGTGTCGGCTCAGCGTTGATGGAGGAACTGGCGGTCGACAAGCGCTTCGGCTTCTTCGTCAACCACGACCTGGCCAGCTACGAGGTGCCGGTCCACGCCGACATCCCGCACCAGGACGTGATCTTCCTCGACGAGGCCGACGACAAGGCCAATCCGATGAAGGCTAAGGGCATCGGCGAGCTCGGCCTGTGCGGCGTCGGCGCGGCGGTAGCGAACGCCATGTACAACGCGACGGGCGTCCGCCTTCGCGATTATCCACTGACCCTCGACAAGCATTTCGATCGGCTGCCGGCGGTGGCGTGAGCCACGCCGCACTGGTCGAATGTGCTCTAGGGCGAATGGGAGACAAGATGATGATACCCGAAAAGACCGCCCTGTTGCTGATCGAGTACCAGAACGACTTCGTCAGCGAAGGCGGCGCCCAGCATGATGCGGTGAAGGCGGTGATGGCCGACACCGACATGCTGGCGCACAGCCGGGCCGTCGTCGAACGAGCGCGCGCGCAGGGCGTGACCGTGATGCACGCGCCAATCACCTTCGCGGAGGGTTATCTGGAGATCCCGTCCGATCCTTACGGTATCCTCGCCGGCATCAAGCAGGCTAACGCGTTCCGGAAAGACAGCTGGGGCGCGGCGATTGCCGATGCGATGGCACCGGTCGACGGCGACATCGTGATCGAGGGCAAGCGGGGCCTCGATTGCTTCGCGAGCACCAATATCGACTTCATCCTGCGTCAGCGTGGCATCACCGATCTGGCGATCGCCGGGTTCCTGACAAATTGCTGCGTCGAATCGACCATGCGCTCGGCGTACGAACGCGGCTTCCGCGTCGTCACGCTGACCGACTGCACGGCGACGCTGAGCCCCGAAGAGCAGCACGCTGCGGTCACGAAGAACTTCCCGATGTTCTCCAAGCCGATGACGCACGACCAGTTCCTGGCCGATCTGGAGACGAGTGCATGAAGTTCGACACGCCTGCGGGCACGACTCCAATCGACCGCCTGACCGTGGTCGGACGCGCACACACGCGCGTCGAAGGTCCCCTGAAGACGACCGGCACGGCACGCTACGCCGCCGAGCATCACGATTTCGCGCCAGATGCGGCCCATGGCTACATCCTGGGTGCAGCGATCGGCAAGGGACGCATCGATCGCATCGATACCGCGGCGGCACATGCCGCGCCCGGCGTCCGTGCGATCGTCACCTATGAAAATTCGGGCCCGATCGGCAAGGGCGAGTTCTACACCCAGCGCATTCTGGCCGGCCCGATGGTCGATCATTATCATCAGGCGGTCGCGGTCGTCGTCGCCGACACCTTCGAACAGGCGCGCGCGGCGGCGTCGCTGATCCGCGTCACGTATGCGCGCGGGAAGGGGCGCTTCGATCTGGCCGCGCAAAAATCATCGGCCCCGATCGCGCCGGAGGAACCGTTCGGTGGCTCGACGAACGCGTCGGTCGGCAACTTCGCAAGCGCGTTTGCCAGCGCGCCGGTCAAGGTCGACGAATCTTATACGGTCCCCGATCAGGCGCATGCGATGATGGAACCCCATGCGAGTATTGCGCGGTGGGATGGTGACAAGCTCACCTGCTGGACGTCGATTCAGGCGATGAACTGGGGCTGTCGCGACCTGGGCCTCATCATCGGCACGCCAAAAGAAAATATCCGCCTGCATTCCCCCTTCATCGGCGGCGGCTTTGGCGGCAAGGGCACGACGCAGAGCGATCTGGCACTCGCGGCGATCGCCGCGCGGGTATCGGGCCGTCCGGTCAAGGTCGTGCTGCAACGCCCGCTGATGTTCAACAATACCATTCACCGCCCCAAGACGATCCAGCGCGTTCGACTGGGCGCCGGCAAGGACGGCCGTCTCGTTGCCATCGGTCACGATAGCTGGTCGGGCAACCTGGCGGGTGGCCGCACCGAGCCCACCAACCTGCCGACGCAGTTCATGTATGCCGGCGAGAACCGCCAGTTGCGGCGCTATCTCAGCCCTCTCGATCTCGCCGAGGGCAACGCCATGCGCGCGCCGGGCGAGGCCCCGGGGATGATGGCGCTGGAAGTCGCGATGGACGAGCTTGCGGAAAAGCTCGAAATGGATCCGGTCGCTCTGCGGATCGCTAACGACACGCAGGTCGACCCTTCGAAGCCCGAGCGCAAATTCTCCACCCGGCCGTTCGTGCAGTGCCTGAAAGAGGGCGCGGACCGGTTCGGCTGGAATGCGCGGGTCGCCAAACCCGGCAGCCGTCGCGAAGGCAAGTGGCTGATCGGCATGGGCGTCGCCAGCGCGATCCGTGGAGCACCGATCATGAAGGCCGGCGCCCGCGTGCGACTGGGCAAGGACGGACACGTCACGGTCGAGACCGACATGACCGACATCGGCCAGGGCAGCTACACGATTGTCGGGCAGACCGCCGCCGAGATGATGGGCGTTCCGCTCGAACGGGTGACCGCCAAGCTCGGCGATTCCACCTTCCCCGAAACACCCGGCTCGGGCGGCCAGGCGGGTGCCGCGTCGGCTACGGCTGGCGTATATGCCGCGTGCGCGAAGCTGCGCGAATTGGTGGCGCAGCGGATGGGCTTCAACACGACCGACGTGACGTTCGCGGACGGGCGCGTCAGTTCGGCGGGCCGTTCGGTCCCGCTGGCCGATGCCGCCAGGGACGGCGAGATCGTCGCCGAGGATGTCATGGAATTTGGCGACCTGAACAAGGAGTATGCGCAGCAGACCGTCGGCGCGCATTTTGCCGAGGTTGGAGTGGATGCCTATACCGGCGCGGTCCGCGTCCGACGGATGCTGGCGGTCTGCGCCGCCGGGCGTATCCTCAACCCGATCACGGCGCGCAGCCAAGTGATCGGGGGGATGACGATGGGGATCGGCGCCGCACTGATGGAGGAAATGGCCGTCGACACCCGCTTCGGCTTCTTCGTCAATCACGACCTTGCCGGCTACGAGGTGCCCGTCCACGCCGACGTCCCGCATCTCGAGGCGCATTTCATCGACGAGGTCGATGCGACGATGTCGCCGTTGAAGGCAAAGGGGGTCGGCGAGCTGGGTTTGGTCGGCGTCGCGCCGGCGATCGCCAACGCGGTGTACAACGCGACCGGCGTTCGGGTGCGCGAATATCCGGTGACGCTCGACAAGCACTTCGCAGGCCTGCCGGAAATCGCGTGACGCGACAGATCTGCAGCTGCGTTGCGAGGGGCGCGGCTGCGGTCGTCCACGCCGGTACGCTATAGCGTGCACGCAGCCGCCATCGCGTCAATGTTCGGTTCGAGCACCCGGCGTGAAGCCGTTGGCTGAAGCGGCGTAGGCAATGGCGAAGGCGACGCCCAGCAAGGCCAGCATCGCGGGGGAAAACGCAACGACGCCTGCGCTGCGATAGATCAGCGCGCCGACCGCGCCGCCGCACGCGATGCTCACGTTCCAGACCGTCGTCAGCATGGCGCCGACGATATCGACGCCCTCGCCCGCCGCGTCGGAGGCCGCCGTCTGGATCGAGGTCGCAGCCCCGCCGAACGTCAGGCCCCACAGGACGACGCCGACAAGGATGACGCTGTTGCTGTGCGGCAGAAAGCCGAGCACCGCAGTCGCAGCGGCGAACACCGCGAGGCTGGCGAGGACGTGGAGGCGCAGGTGGCGGTCCACAGCGGCACCCGCGATCCAGATCCCTGCGAGCGCGGCGCATCCGAACACCAGCAGGAGCAAGCTCACCCGGCTACCGTCGCCGGCCCATTCCGCGTACGGCGCGACATAGGTGTAGAGGATGTAATGCGCCGTCACCCAAGCGAACGCGGTGGCAAGGATCGGCGCCACGCCCGGCATCCGCAGCACGGCCAGGTTCGACAGCTTGCGCTCGGGCGGCTGGCCGGCGCTGTCCGGCATCTTCCACGCGACCGCCCCGGCCAGGCATAGCGCGAGCGCGGCTAGCACCAGGAACGCGATCCGCCAGCCGATCGCCCCGCCCGCGAACGTGCCCAGCGGCACGCCGACTGACAGCGCCAGCGGGGTGCCGATCATCGCCAGTGCGAGCGCGCGGCCTTTCAACCGATCCACTACCAACCGGCGCGCATAGCCTCCGAGGATGCCCCAGCCGAGCCCGGCGGAAACGCCCGCCGCAAACCGCGCGACGAGCGTTACCGCATAGCTGTGGGAGAGCGCGGTCACGACATCGAACACCAGCAGGCCGAAGATTGCCGCGAGCAGGAGTGGCTTGCGCGCATAGCTCTGCGTGACACTGACGAGCGGAATGGCCGCCATCACCGATCCGACGGCATAGACCGTCACCATCTGGCCGGCGAGCGCGCGCGAAATGTTCAGATCATCGGCGACCTGGGGCAACAGACCTGCGGGGAGCGTCTCGGTCACGATCGCGGTGAACCCGGTCAGCGCGAGCAGGATGAGCGCGCCAACGGGGAGCGTATCGCGCTCGGCGCGCGCCTGTGGTTCGATATCCAAGACTTCACCTTTGTGCGATCGCCGGACGAGCGACGTGCCCGATCGATGGGAGAAGACTGTCCTACGATCCGCCCGCGCAATCGCGGCATGGCGGCTGCTCAACGCCCGGATGAGCAGGCGTCATGACGGCCGTTACGTGGCGCGGACACCGTCGCACGCTGAGCGCCGCTCATCATGGCATCAACGCAAGACCGTGTTGTTCGGGTCGGGGGCGGCGGTTAGATCAAGATAGACACACGTGCCGGCCGAGGATCGCCGCGCTTGAAGCCGCCCTTGCCGATACGCTGGCGACCAAACCGCGACGCCACGGCTTGCTGCTTCAGCTTGGCGATGATCCGGCGGTCGCGTGCCATGCGGGCGTAAGGGGAAGGTGACGATGCGCGCTATCGAGGCAGGACGCCCCCTTCTCTGTCTGTTGGCTCTGCTGACGGCATGCGGCCAACCAGCAGCGACCGCGAAGGCAAGCAACGCCTTGATATCCTATGCAAACAGCGCGCGAGAGACACGAACAATGACGACTATCGAAATCGATGCCGGGACGCGTCAGTGGACTGCGCAGATTGCGGACTCCCCCTCGGCACGCGATTTCCTCGCGCAGCTGCCGCTCGACCTGACGCTGACCGATTATGCAGCGACGGAAAAGGTCGCCACTTTGCCCCGACCGCTGACCCGCGACGGCGCCCCGGCCGCGGTCACGCCGCGCGCCGGAGAGATCGGCTATTACGCGCCGTGGGGGAACATCGCGCTTTACCACAAGGACGGCCCGCACTCTCCCGGCCTCGTGATCCTCGGTCGGATCGACGCCCCTTACGCCGATCTCGCGAGCCCCGGTGCCGTGAAGGTTACAATTCGACAGCGCGTCGCTCCTCCGACCGCACGCTGATCCTTCGAGGGAGGACGCCCCTGCCGATCCCGCAGTCGCCCGTCGATCGCTTGCGAGGCTAAACCATAGAGCCCAGGATACACTATGCCGACCAGCCGATCCGATCTCGCCGACCTGACCTACTTCCTGGCAATCTCCCGACATCGAAGTTTCAGGCTCGCCGGGCTCGAACTCGGGGTCAGCGCATCGGCGCTCAGCCATGCCTTGAAGGGGCTCGAGGCACGGCTCGGCGTCCGCCTCCTCCACCGCACGAACCGGAGCGTCACCCTGACTGCCGCTGGCGAGGAGTTGCGAGACAAGGTGGCTGAGCCGTTCGGCACGATCGATCAGGCTGTCGAGAGCCTCAACCGCTATCGCGACGCGCCAACCGGGCGGGTTCGTCTGAACGTCGCCGCCGAAGCGGCGCCCTTATTGCTCGCGCCGGTCATGCCGATCTTCATCGAGCGGTATCCCGATATCGAGATCGACATCGCCGCGCGGGACCAGATGACCGACGTCATCGAAGATGGCTTCGACGCCGGGATCCGTTACGCCGGAACGGTGCCCGAGGACATGGTGGCGCAACGTCTTTCGGGCGAGCTTCGCTGGATAGTCGTCGCATCCCCCGCCTATCTCGAGAAGTTCGGCGTTCCGCAGCACCCGTCGGATTTGGAACACCACCATTGTCTCGGCGTCCGCCTCGGAAATGCGCATATCTACCGCTGGGAATTCGAAGGCCCCGAGGGCGAATTCTCGGTCCCCGTCGCGAGCAAGGTCCTCGTCAACGGGGGGCGCGCGATGCTGGCCATGGCGCTCGCGGGGACCGGACTTATGTACGGCATGGAGGCAACCTTCGCCCCCTATCTCGCGCGCGGAGAACTACGCCCGGTGCTAGAGGAATGGTCAACGATGGGCCCGGCATACCACATCTATTATTCCAGCCGTCGCCAAGTGCCGACTGGCCTGAAACTTTTGATCGAACTCATTCGCGAGTTGCGTCCGCTAGGCCTTTAGACACGCGAATTGGAAATGCGCATGCAACGTCGGCGCTCATCGCGAACTGCTCGTACCATCGGTTGTCGTAGACATGCGCCATACGCTCCTTGGCATCGAAGACCCAGAAGCAGACACTTGTGACGTCATCTTCACTTCCCAAATCCGGCCGTTCGTTCATCCGGTTAGATGGCAACTTTGAAGGGAGACGAGAGATCGTTCGCTGCAACCAGTTCCCGTGGTCAGTATATGAGAGCCCCGCGAGTTGTAACGACACCTAAGCATCTGCTTTTGCTGGATTGTCGTGACCGACCGGCAGCGTTACGCCAAGGTAAAACTGAAGCATACCAGACGTCACGCGGTATCAATTGCCGGTTTAGCGGGACGGAGTTCGAAGACGAGCAAGGTGGACGTCGCGGTGGCGCAAATCTGTCCCTTTTCGTTGAATAACGTGGCCTCGGAGAAAGCCGCGCGGCCACCCATCGATATCAGGCGCCCGACCGCTCTGATCTTGCCGCTGGCGTCGTTCAAGGAGCGGAGGAACGACACTTTCAGCTCCAGTGTCGTGTACCCGAACCCTGGTTTCAGACCGGTGTGGGCGGCGATACCGCAGGCGCTGTCTAGGATCGCAGAGATATATCCGCCATGCACCGATCCCATGGGGTTGTAGGACGTGCCGTCGGGCGTGGCTTCGAATACGGCATGGCCATGTTCCGCTTCGACTAGAGAGATACCCAACTTCTCGCCCAGAGGAGGTTGTCGTCCGCTAGCAAGCAGAGCACGAACCTGAGCAAGGCCGTCGGGATTTGTGGGGGCATCGGTCGTCATGGGTTATCCTCACATTGCAGGCGTCGATAAGGTCACTGGAGCAACTGGATCCCAGCCCCCGCCAAGTGCCCGGAACGACGCGACGGCACCACGACTGGCGGCGGCGCGTGCCTGGATCACCCCGTCCCGCGTTTCGAGCAGGCGCCGGTCCGCATCCAGAACCTCGATCAGGCTCGACACCCCGCCCTTATAAGCCGCGAACGAGGCATCCCGGGCGCGGCTCAACGACGTCTCGCCCTGGCCCAGCATGGTCGACCGTGCGTCCTGCTGGACGAGCGTCGAGAAGGCATCCTCGACATCCTGCGATGCGCGCAGGACGACCAGGCGGTAGGCGCCAAGCGCTTCCGCGTTCCGTCCCTTGGCGCTTTTCACTTCGGCATCGACGCGGCCGAAGTCGAACAGGCGCCAGCGCAGGCCCAGCACGCCGTTCGCCTGTGTCGCATTGCCACCAAACACGCCGCCTGCCGCGGTCGTCGCGGTGCCGAGCAGACCGCTCAGCGAGAATTTCGGGTAATATTCTGACATCGCGACACCGATCCGTCCGTTCGACGCCGCCAGCGTTCGCTCGGCCGCGATGATGTCGGGACGACGGCGCAACAGGCTGGCCGGACCGCCCGCGGTCGCGATCGCCGGAGGAGACGGGATCGCGGTCACGACTGTGAATTCGGAGCGGGTCGCGCCCGGCTGAACCCCGATGAGAATGTCGAGCGCAGTCAGCGCCATGTCGAGTTGGTTCTGGATTGCCGGGGCCGAAGCGCGAACCTGCGCCAGCGCCCCTTCCGCCTGCCGAAGTTGCAATTCGGCCGCCACGCCCTTGCGGTATTGCAGCGCGATCAGATCGACGAGACGCGCCTGCGTATCGGCCTGCGCGCGGGCAACGCCGAGCCGTGCCTGCAAGGCCCGTATCGCGATGTACGTGTCCGCCGTCTGCGCCGCGACCGCAAGACGCACGGCTACCGCAGCGGCGGCGGACGCCTGCCAGTCGGCCCGTGCCGCATCGCGCGAGGCGTCGCGCCCGCCAAAGACGTCGAGTTCCCAGCTTGCGCCGACATTGAGTTCGTAGGTTTCGGTCGAACGCTCGAACTGCGGAAACGCGCTGCCGATCCGGCCGATCGGTGTCTCCAGCGACTGATAGATCTCGCCCCCCTGCCCGCTGACCTGACCGGACGGAAGCAGGGCTGCGTTGGCGGTCTTCAGCGCAGCCCGCGCCTGCGCCACGCGCGCGCCGGCCTGTTGCAGGTCGAGATTCTGTGCCAGCGCGCGCTCGACAAAACTGGTGAGCAACGGATCTTGAAACCCGCGCCACCAGTCGACGAGATCGGCCTGCCCTGCATCCGCCGACCTCGTGTCGACGGCGCTGGCGCCGACAAAGGCGGCCGGTGCGGACGACGCCGGCACCGCGTAGCGCGGCGCGGTCGTGCAGCCACTCACCGACAGCAGCGTGGTGGCCAAAGTAGCAGCAGAGCGGAAATGGCGCATGATCGACCTTCGATGACCCAGACTGTGACCAATGATGCATATGGTCATTGTTTGTCAACGGGCCGATGTCCGCCTATGACGCGGCGATGACCGATACCGTTCCCCAATCCCCCCCGACGCGTGGCCCTGCCGAACATGCGGTCCGCGATCAGATCGTCGAGGCCGCAAACGACTGTTTCGCGCATTACGGATACAGCAAGACGACCGTCGCCGACCTCGCGCGCGAGATCGGGTTCTCCAAGGCCTATATCTACCGGTTCTTCGAGTCGAAGCAGGCCATCGGCGAGGCGATTTGCGGTGCGCGCCTCGAACAGATCTTGACCGAAGCGCGCAAGGCCGTCGATGCGGGCGGCAGCGCGACCGACCGGTTTCGCCGTATGTTCAGGAGCATAACCACGCTCGGCGTGGCGCTGTTCTTCGAGGATCGCAAGATTTACGAGATCGCAGCCTTGGCCGCGTCGGAGCGCTGGGGGTCGGCGCAAGCCTATTCCCGGTCGCTCCAGGACATGATCCAGGAGATCGTCAGACAGGGCCGGGAAAACGGCGAGTTCGAGCGCAAGACGCCGCTCGATGAGACGGTCCGCTCGATCTATTACGCGATGACGCCGTTCATCGATCCGCTGCATCTGGAGCGCAATCTCGACCTGTTGCCTGACGCGCAGAACGAAGTCACTGGGCTCATCCTGCGAAGCCTCGCGCCGTAGATTTCACAATGTGACCAGTTGACAATATAGTCATAAGGCAACATTCGGGTCCCGCTTCTGTGGAGGACCCGTGTGTCGAACCGACTGTATATCGCCCTGGCCGTGCCGCTGGCGTCCGCGACGCTGACGGCATGCCATCGTACGGAGCCCGATCCGCGCACACAGCCGCCGCTGGTCAGGGTCACGACGCCAGTCGCCGCCAACGCGGCAACGCGCGAGTTTACCGGGGTCGTCGCGGCACGCGTCCAGAGCGACCTCGGCTTTCGCGTCGGCGGCAAGGTCACGCAACGATTGGTCGATACCGGCCAGATCGTGCGCCGTGGCCAGCCGATTATGCGGATCGACGGAACCGACCTGTCGCTGGCGACCCGCGCTTCGCAGGGAACGGTCAATGCAGCACGCGCCCGTGCGGAGCAGACCGGCGCGGACGAGAAACGATATCGTGACCTGGTCGGCGCGGGCGCCGTCTCCGCGTCGGCCTATGATCAGGCGAAGGCCGCTGCGGACGCGGCGCGTGCGCAACTGAGCGCCGCACTGGCACAGGCTCGCGTCGCGCGCAACGAAGCCAACTACACCGTCCTGCTCGCGGATACCGACGGGACCGTGGTGGAGACGCTGGCCGAGCCGGGGCAGGTCGTTGCCGCGGGGCAGATCGTCGTCCGTGTCGCACGATCGGGGCCGCGCGAAGCTCTAGTGCAATTGCCGGAGACGCTGCGACCGCACCTGGGCTCGACCGCGCGTGCCCGTACTTTCGACGGGGCCACCGGCAGCGCGACGCTTCGGCAGTTGGCCGATTCCGCCAACGCGGCGTCGCGGACGTTCGAGGCCCGGTATGTCCTCGCCGGGGCGACCGCGCGTGCGCCGCTCGGCTCGACCGTGACCGTCACGCTGTCAGAGCCAGGCGACACGGTCGCGACCGAAGTACCGCTCGGCGCACTCCGCGATACCGGCCACGGGGCCGGTGTATGGATCGTCGGTGCCGGCGCGCAGCCAAGGATCACATGGCGGCCGGTGAAGGTGACCGCGATCGGGGAAGAAACCGCCACCGTGACCTCGGGTCTGAAGTCAGGTGACCGCTTCGTCGCAACGGGTGCGCACATGCTGCACCAGGGCCAGATCGTCCGGGTTGCCGCACGATGAGTGGCGACGAGCAGAAGACGCCCGGCCGCTTCAACTTGTCGGCGCTTGCGGTCCGCGAACGATCGGTCACTTTGTTCTTCCTGATCGCAATCATCATCGCCGGGGTCGTCGCCTTCACCAGGCTGGGGCGTGCGGAGGATCCGGGGTTCACCATCAAGGTCATGACGGTCGTCACCGCCTGGCCCGGCGCAACGGCGCAGGAGATGCAGGACCAGGTCGCCGAGCCGCTCGAGAAGCGCCTGCAGGAACTGCGCTGGTACGATCGCAGCGAGACGTTCACGCGACCCGGTCTCGCCTTCACCACGCTGACGTTGCGCGATACCACTCCCCCGAAGGACGTGCCGGACCAATTCTACCAGGCGCGCAAGAAGATGATCGACGAGGCTCCGAGCCTTCCGCGCGGCGTGGTCGGGCCGTTCGTCAACGACGAATATGGCGACGTCACCTTCGCGCTCTACGCTTTGAAGGCGAAAGGCGAGCCGCAACGCTCGCTTGCGCGCGAGGCGGAGACGCTGCGTCAGCGGCTGCTGCATGTGCCCGGCGTCAACAAGATCAACATCGTCGGCGAGCGACCGGAACGCATCTATGTCGCGTTCGCCGAGGAGCGGCTGGCAACGCTCGGCGTCTCGCCCCGCGACATCTTTACCGCGCTTTCGAGGCAGAACCTCATCACGCCCGCGGGCTCGATCGAGACCAAGGGACAGCAGGTCGTGGTCCGCCTCGACGGCGCATTCGACGACCTGTCGAAGATCCGCGACCTGCCGATCGTCGCGAACGGCAACACGCTGCGGCTGTCCGAGATCGCCAAGGTCGAACGCGGCTACGAGGATCCCGCAACCTTTCTCATCCGCAGCCAGGGCGAACCCGCCCTGCTGCTCGGCGTCGTCATGCGCGAGGGCTGGAACGGGCTCGACCTCGGCAAAGCGCTGAACGCCGAGGTCGCGAAGATCGGCGACGAACTGCCGCTCGGGATGAGCCTCACGCGCGTCACCGACCAGTCGGTCAACATCACCGACGCGGTCGACCAGTTCATGCACACCTTCCTGGAGGCGCTTGCGATCGTGATGATCGTCAGCCTCGTCAGCCTCGGCTGGCGCGTGGGCATCGTCGTCGCCGCCGCCGTACCGCTGACGCTGGCGGTCGTACTCGTCATCATGTGGGCGACCGGCCGGGTGCTGGACCGCATCACGCTCGGCGCGCTCATCCTCGCGCTTGGCCTGCTGGTCGACGACGCGATCATCGCGATCGAGATGATGGTTGTGAAGATGGAGGAAGGGTACGATCGCACCCGCGCGTCGGCCTATGCCTGGAGCCACACTGCTGCGCCGATGCTGGCCGGCACGCTGGTGACCGTGATCGGGCTGATGCCGGTCGGCTTCGCGCAGTCGACGGCGGGCGAATATGCCGGCAACATCTTCTGGGTGGTCGGTTTCGCGCTGATCGCATCATGGTTCGTCGCGGTGATCTTCACACCGTACATGGGTGTGAAGATGCTGCCCGAGATCAAGCCGATCGAGGGCGGTCACGCGGCGATCTACCGGACGCCGCGCTACGAAAGGGTCCGCAGCATCATCGCCTGGGCGGTGCGCCGCAAGTTGCTGGTCGCATTGGCGACGCTGGGTGCGTTCCTGATTGCAGGCGCGGGCATGGCGCTGGTCAACAAGCAGTTCTTTCCCGCCTCGGATCGTCCCGAGGTGCTGGTCGAGGTGCAGATGCCCAAGGGCACTGCGATCGCGCAGACCGCCGAGGCCGCGAAACTGGTCGAGACGTGGTTGCGCAAACAGCTCGAGGCCAAGGTCGTCACGACCTATGTCGGTCAAGGCGCACCGCGCTTCTTCATGTCGCTGTCGCCCGAGCTGCCCGACCCGTCCTTTGCCAAGATCATTGTGCTGACTGTCGACGAGGATGCGCGCGACGCCTTGAAGGTGCGGCTGCGTGAGGCCGCAGCGGAGGGGCTCGCGCCACAGGCACGGGTTCGCGCGACGCAACTCGTGTTCGGCCCCTACTCCCCCTTCCCCGTCGCGTTCCGTGTCAGCGGCCCCGATCTCGCAACCGTCCGCAGCATCGCCGAGAAGATGCAGGGCGTGATGCAACGGGATCCGACGATGCGTACCGTCAATGCCGACTGGGGCGACCGCGCGCCCGCGCTGCACTTCGTGCTGGAGCAGGACCGGTTGCGCGCGCTTGGGCTGACATCGAGCGACGTTGCCGAACAGCTGCAGTTCCTGCTGACCGGCACGACGGTCAGCCAGTCGCGCGAGGATATCCGGACGGTCGACGTAGTGGCGCGGTCCGGGGGCAGCGATCGGCTCGATCCGGCGCGCATCGGCGATTACATGCTGACAGGTGCCAATGGCCAGCGCGTGCCCGTCGGCCAGATCGGCAAGCTCGAAGTCCGCATGGAGGACCCGATCCTGCAACGCCGCGACCGGTTGACGACGATCACGGTCCGCGGCGACATCGCCGATGGCCTGCAGCCGCCCGACGTATCGACCGCGCTGCTCGAGAAGTTGCAGCCGATCATCAGGACGCTGCCATCCGGCTACCATATCGACATGGCCGGCTCGATCGAGGAGGCCGGCAAGGCGAATGCCGCGCTCGCGCCGATCTTCCCGATCATGATCGTGCTGATGATGGTCGTGATAATCCTCCAGGTCCGCAGCCTGTCGGCGATGGCGATCGTGTTGCTGACCGCACCTCTGGGGCTCATCGGCGTGGTGCCGACGCTGCTCGTCACGGGCCAGCCGTTCGGCTTCAACGCGATCCTCGGCCTGATCGCGCTGGCGGGCATCCTGATGCGCAACACGCTGATCCTTATCGGGCAGATCCACGATCACGAGCGCGACGGGATGGATCCCTATGACGCGGTCGTCGAGGCGACCGTGCAGCGATCGCGGCCGGTAATCCTGACGGCAATGGCGGCCGTGCTCGCCTTCGTCCCACTGATCAGTTCGGTGTTCTGGGGATCGATGGCGGTGACGCTGATCGGCGGGACGCTGGGCGGGACAGTTCTGACGCTGGTGTTCCTGCCTGCGCTTTATGCGCTGTGGTTCCGTATAAGGCCGCCAGTAAACGATCGGCGTGAGGCACCCGGATCACAGCACGTCCTGGCGTGATCAAAGAGGCATCGGGTTGGCCGTTCCGGCGTTGATACGGCAACGAACATCGATAGCGGCGGGTCAACGTCGCGGAAGGGTAGACATGGCACGGGTCTTTATTACCGGCAGTACCGACGGCCTTGGCCTCGCGGCGGCACAGTCTCTGCTCTCCGACGGGCACCATGTCGTTCTGCATGCACGTTCTGCGCAGCGCGCTGCCGATCTAGGCAAGTTACGCGAACAGGTTGATGGTGTCGTTATCGGCGACCTGGCAAGCGCGCAGGACGTGCACGGAATTGCGGATCAGGTGAACGCAATCGGCCATATAGATGCGGTGATTCACAACGCCGGGCTTTACGCCGTGCCGGAGCGAGGCGCGACGCCGGACGGCCATCCCACCCTGCTCGCGGTTAACACGCTGGCACCATATATGCTGACCGCGCTGATCGAACGGCCCGCCCGGATCATTTATCTCAGCAGCAGCTTGCATCGCGGAGGCGAGGGATCGCTGGAGGACATCGACTGGACGGCGCGTGCATGGGACAGCTCTCGCGCTTATGCCGAAAGCAAGCTGCACATGGTCGCGCTGGCTTTCGCTATCGCTGGGCGCCGCCCAAACGTACTGAGCAACGCGGTCGATCCGGGATGGGTGCGCACGCGAATGGGTGGCGCCGGCGCGCCAGTTGATCAAGACACCGGGCAACGCACGCAGAGTTGGCTCGCGGTCAGCGATGATTTAACCGCACTGTTCAGCGGTGGCTATTGGCAGAACCTACAGCGTCAACAGCCCGCGGCTGAAGTTACGAATACGCGCTTCCAGGAAAGGCTGGTTGCCAAACTAGCTGACCTTACGGGTGTAGAGATGAGTTGAGTTGAGCTGATCTGCTTCGGCTAAGACCCACAAGTGGACATTCCGGATTCCTCTTGAGCTTCCCAACTTCAGACGTTCGTTAAGCTGCAGTTAGGATGCATAACTACTCCGGCGGTCGGGTCCCGAACGTCACGCGTGGAACGAAAGCTGAAAGTAACACAGCAAGCAGTGCTATGATCAGCACGCCCCAGAAGGTCAGGTGAAGCCCATGCGCCAGCCCGGCGCGGCTTGCCGCTGCGCCGACGTTGGCCCCTTGGCCGTGGAGCAGCTCCTGTATCTGTTGCAAAGACCCCGAATGGTCTCGTGCAAGGCTGGCATTAAGCACCGTGCCCAACACTGCGGCTCCAAGAGTGCTGCCGAGATTACGGGCAAAAAGGTTTGAGGCTGTGGCTGCACCACGTTCCGTCCACCCGACACAATCCTGGATGAGTACGATCGCTGCAGTGCTCAAGAAGCCCATTCCAAAACCCATGATCAGTGAACCGAGACCAGCCACCAGAGGCGGGGTGGTGGGTGACAGCAGAACGAACGGTACAGCGCCTACTGGCAGTAGCGCGGCACCGAAAACCAGGATTCGCCGTAGGCCAAACCGGCCAAAGTTACGGGCACCAAGTGTCGCTGCAATCGGCCAGCCCAGTACCATCGCTGTCAACATGAAGCCTGCTTCGAGCGGCGAGCGACCCATGACGGCCTGAACGTACATCGGCAAAAAGGTAGTCAGCCCTATCACCGCCATGCCGCTGAACAGCGTTGCAGCATTGGTGGTGGCGATCGCGCGACGCGTCCACAACGCAAAAGCAACCATTGGATCGCGAGCACGCCGTTCCTGAACGACGAACAACGCGGCCGCGACAAGGCAGACTGCCGCAGCTAGCACCGCGAAGCGCCCGTCCGAAGCCCCGGCTTCTGTCAGCGCGACCATCAGCGACGCGATCGCAACCGTGAACAGGCCCGCCCCTACTACGTCGACGCTACGCTCCTGCGTCGTGACCGTCTCGCGCAGAAATAGGAAGAAGCCGGCGGCTGCGGCCAATCCGATCGGCACATTGATCCAGAAGATCCACGCCCAACTGACATGCTGGATGATCAACCCGCCCGCAAGCGGACCGATCACTGATGACACGCCCCAGACGCTTGCCAGCCAGCCTTGCACCTTGCCACGTTCGTGCGCCGCATAAAGGTCACCGATGACAGTGATGGAGACAGGCTGGATAGCACCGGCACCCAGCCCCTGGATTAAACGGAACACGATGAGTGCCGGCATCGACCAGGCGAACCCACACAAAATTGATCCAAGGAGGAAAATGCTGATGCCAACCAGCAGCACCGACCGCCGCCCATAGAGATCCGCCAGCTTGCCGAACACCACCGTAGTAGCGGTCTGCGCAAGCAGGAATGAGGAGAAGACCCAGGCATAGTATTGAAGCTGACCGAGCTGACCTGCGATCTGGGGCATTGCCGTCGATACAATCGTTGCCTCGATCGCGATCATGAACGAAGCAAGCATTACCGCCGCTAGAATGAGCGGTCGGCGCACTGCCGGTGGTGCTAACGATGCGTTCATGACCAAGCTCCGCGACCAACGAGGCTGTCAGGATTTTGCGAACCTCGAGTAACGGCACGCCTAGCTTCGGACCCATGTGGCCCGCTTGCTGAGCAGGTGATGTTGGCAGCAGGCATATCACGGTGTCCAAATTGTGCGGCGCAGCAACGCGTCGATAGGCCCGATCTATCCACGCCGTATTCCTTAAAGCAGGCGCGGCGCTTCCAACCGGTCTGACTGGCCAACCTGCCCTCTGGTAGTTTGTGCCTTTGCGGCCGCTCAGGCATGAAGCACCATGAGGAACGAAGCCCAGTGGATCCACTTAGCAACGAGTGCCGTCGAGATCGTCGGTACCGCCATTATCGTTGTAGGGGCATTCGGAACGCTGGCCGCCTTCTTGCTCGGTCTGGCCCGGGGCAAAACCAGCCGAGCAATGCTAGTTGCCGACTTTCGGTCGGGTCTTGGCCGATCGATCCTTCTTGGCCTCGAGTTCCTGGTCGCGGCCGACATCATCAACACGGTAGCGGTCGAGCCGATAATCGAAAGTCTGCTCGTTCTTGCTGGCATTGTTCTTATCAGGACGTTCCTTAGCTTCTCGCTCGAGGTCGAGATTGACGGGCGCTGGCCGTGGCAGAAAGAACAATCCAACGAAATGGCTCAACGAGGGACGGATCAGCAATAGTAACGCGGACCGCCGCCCCTCAGTCAGGACAACCTAGTTCGCGACGTTCAAGCCGCTCGACCTGCGTTCCCTTTCCTGACGCTTGTTCATCGGGCTAGGCAGGATCGTTATCGAGCGTAGCGACACCCATCATCGGATGCATTACGAAGGTCCAGCCGTCGCCGCCGACAATCATTAGGCGTAACGATTGGCGATCTGCGGTGCCAAGCAGTGACGCCGCTCCTGACGAAGCAGGCAATGTGACTGTCCTGCCATCCTGAAGAATGCCGGTTGCCCAGCCGCGCCGTCCGCTGCGGATCTCGCTGGCCAAGCGTTCCAACGCCGTCTCGAGCGCAGTGCGCGCACGTTTTCCTGTAACCCATGCATAACCGCCCGCCCCCAATTCTGGCGTAGTTACTAACGGTTGGCTCGAAACTGGAGATGGCTGTTTGACGACCCGCCGGGATGTTTCCTTTGGGGTATCAAGAGGACGCACACCCTCCATACTCATCATGCGCGCAAACTCATCCATCGCTGTTTCCTTAGTGGTGCCGCTCGGAGCGCATGGGCCTAACCACTAGTTCCTGCCAGTTGAGGGGATCGCTTACGCTCCTCATCGAGCTGTGGATGCCGAAGAACCGCCTCTTTCTCTACGCCCGCACGACGATCGCGATGCACGCTGCGGAAGGCAACGTCTTCACGAGGAAGAGCAAGCGCGCGGTGGGCAGTATGCTGCCTGGTGGACTACCGGACTTCCGTGACGCGGAACGGCAGGACGCGGCAATCGTGGCCAGGCTGCTCACCGACGACGGGAAAGTCTTTCGGACGGCTAAGGAGTTCGCCGCGGCGATCGAGGCGGTCACCGCCTGAGGCTCGGCCTCACAGGCACGCCGTGTAGGCGGACGGGGTCAACCTTAACCATGCGTAAGTGGCTCCGGCCGCTCCGCTTAGCGCCAGGATCAGGACGAACCAAAGCACCCGTCTGTGCCAGGTGATCCGCCCGCCCAGATCATCGAAAACGCCGACGAAGTCGTCTCGGACGGCTGCATAGTCGCGCTCCAGTCGCGAATTCTGACCGTTTATCTCCTTCTCGATGGCAGTGAGCGTGTGCTGCTGGTTGCGGATCGCCAGCCATAGCAGTCCAACAAAGATCCAGGCTCCCAGCACCACGCCCGCGTTCGCCCAGAAGGCGAGGCCGCATCTCTCCGGGGTCTTAAGCTGGGATGCGACGACGATGGTGGCCACGGGGATGCCGAGCAGCTGACCCTGTATATCGACGAGAGTCTTATGGATCTTGCCGACGTACTCGAGGCTTGCCGTCTCGATCTCCTTGCGTATCTTGGAATACGAGAAGCTGGAGACGAAGAGCCTGTAGCCTTTCTCCACCTCGTCACAGAGCTGGTCGAGGTGGCTGATCAAATGGCGGAACCGTTCCGCACGCCGCAGGCTGCGAACCGACTGGATTACGGCGGCCGACACCAGCTCTGTCTTCTCGTCGCCGTGCAGCGGTTCGCCGAAGATGCGGCTCAGTCTGGCGGCATTTTCGACCAAGCCCTCCGACAGATCGGCAGACGAGAAGATGACCGGCACGACCGTCTTCTCGTCGTCGATGAAGACCAATTCACGCTGCAGGTCGCTGACGTAGTTGGCAGCTTCACGAAGCACTGCGGTAACGGTCAACAGCGATCTGTATCTGGCAAGCGCGACCGGAACGGCGGCGTCGCCTCGGGCAAAACGCTCGTCGATTACATAGTAGGCCGGAGGCTCGTTCCACGACGCATCGGGCGCGTTGAAGAGCGCATCGAGATCGCGAACGAGCAATCCGAGTCTGTGATTGGGCGCCCTGATTGTGATCGCGACGTGATCCCCGACCGTGACCGCTCCCGGGGCGACGAGCGCGATCTGTGTGAGATCGTAGAGCGCATCATCGGCTTCGATCGTTCGGATCGCTTCCGCCACGGCGTTGCTCGCCACGTGCAGGACGCCACCACCGGCGCCGTCGAAGACGGTATTGCGGTAGATCACGATGAGGTCGGCGAAGCCGATCTCAGCCATGACCCAGGCCTTCGGCCTGCAACTGCGAGATAAGGTCGTCAGGCAGTCCCGTCAGGGTGATGGTGTTTGCCTCCGGATCGTAGATCACCGCGCGGCTGCTCACCGCGTCGCGGTCGAACTCCACCTTCCATTGCTTGGTCCCGCCCTTGAAGCGCACGAGCGAGGCCAGCGAGCGCTTGTCCGGCACGAACCGGTCGCTCAGTGCGCGGTCGGTGTCCCCAAGATGGTCGGTAAGGCGCTTCGGATTGTTCGGCAGCAGTTCGTTCGCCAACGCCTCGAATTCGAGCTCCTCGCGCTTGTTCGACGACCGCTCGCAGATGGCCTTGGCGCGAGCGAGGAACTCGTTGCCATCCTTCTCCGACATCTTCTCGGCAGTGACGAAATCCTTGAGCGCCGTAACCAGGTTGGACGTGTCCACCCGTGCCTCTACGACGGAGTCGCAGCCGAGGAACAGGCGAAAGTATTCGGACACATCGCCTTTCCCCTTGAGGAAGCTGATGTAACGCTCGGCACCCGCGGCCCAAGCGGTCAGGTTGATGCGGCCGGCGAACCGGAAGCCCTCGAGGTCAAGATGCTTCACGTCCTCCATCTCGTCCTGCGCCTTCAGGATCGCGCTCAGCTTGTCTGATACGATTGCGACGAGGAGGAAGTCCTTCTGGTCGCGCCGGAAGTGCTCGAAAAGAACGTGGCCGCCGGTCGACGCCGTGCGCGCCTGCGCCTGCTGACGGAGCGTCTCCATCATCCGCGTCGTCAGCCGAAGAAAATCCTTCTCCGGATCGCCGATGTAGTCTCGGATCTGCTCCTGCGTGGGATAGCCCTCGCTAGCCGTGAACTTGCCGTAGCTCTTCGACGCCCGCCGGTTGTAGAGGTTGTTTAGTTCGTCGACCACACGCTGCGTGGTGTCAGTGACCGGCAGTGTCTTCGTCGCCGCCTTGATCTGGTAGATGCCATCCTTCCGCTCGAGGTCGTGAACGGCTAACGCGACAATCTCGTTCAAGCCCGTTCCCTCCGCACGATGTCTCGCTCAGCAGAGACCAGTTTGACAGAACACAGTAGCAACTTTGCGTTGCTGAGCGCAACGGCTTCAAATGGCCATGAGGCAACAACGGGGGTTTATTGTCTCATCGTGGCCGGGCGGGTGCTCTACGGCGAGCGCTGACACACGCCGGCCGCCTGCTGATTGGGCACGACCTACCGGACTGTGCGGAATTGGATGGATGGTAGGCTCGCGCAACCGTTATGGGGCGCCTTGCTGCCGTCGGGCCAGGCCTGAACAAACGGCAGCTTCCGCCCAAGGGGTGCCGAAAGTGGCCATTCCGCTATTCCCGAAGCGGCTTCCGCTATTGAGGTTGATCGACCCAATCTCGGACATTCGCGGCGCCTTTACCGCCTCCCAACTTCTGCCGTCCATTCATGTTGGTAGCGGAGGAGTGCTGAACCAATAACAACTCGATGTCCGGCCGGTTTTCTCAATGGGGACGGTAGTCTGAGAGCATTTTAGGGTTAGCTGGCCGATGTTGAGCGGTGACCCGGTGGAAAGGCGAAACGGCGTGCGGCCAGCGCGATGAGGAAGGCGATCAGGGTCAGCGCGACGACAGCGGGCGGCAGCAGCGTGGTCCCTCCCGTCGTGAGGAGCACCCCGCCCAGCGCCCCGCCGACCGCGATCGCTAGGTTCCAGGCCGTGGTCACCATCGCCTGCGCCAGATCTACGCCGTCCCCCGCTGCGTCCGCCGACGCCGTCTGCATCATCGCCCCGGCACCACCGAAGCCAAGGCCCCAAACTATGGCTGCCGCATAGACGGCAAGGCCTTGCCCACCGGCAAACGTCAGAAGAACTGCAACGGCCGCAAACGATCCGATCGCGAGCAATACCAGCATGCGCAGCATCCGATCGACTAGTCGCCCGACGATCCAGATGCCGACGAGCGAGCTGATGCCGAACGCCAGCAGGACGAGATCGACCCGCACGGACGCGGCGGTTGCGAACGGCGCGATGTAAGTGTAGAGGGTGTTGTGGCCTGTCATCCAGGCAAGGATGACGAGCAGGATCGGTATGATACCCGGTGTCGCGACGACGCGGCGCAGAGAAGGACGATCGTCACCCGTCCGCCCGGCGGCATCCGGCACCTTAAAGATAATCCAGCCGATCAGCACGACACTCAGTGCCGAGAGGATCAGGAACGATCCGCGCCACCCAACCAAACCGCCCAGGAAGGTGCCTATGGGAACACCCAGTGAAAGCGCCAGCGGCACGCCGACCATGGCGAGGGCCATTGCCGGGCCGGTCTGATCGGCACGCACGATGCTGCGCGCGTAACCCGCAAGGATTCCCCAGGCGAGACCCGCCGCGCACCCGGCGACGAACCGCGCGACCAGTACGACCGTGATAGATCCGGCCCAAGCGGTCAGCGTGTTGCCGACAACGAAGCAGATGATGGTGGTAAGTAGTACCGGTCTTCTTCGAAGCCCCTGGGTCAGGCTCGTGAGCGGGATCGCTGCCAGCAAGGACCCCAGCGCATAGACGGCAACGAGTTGTCCCGCGATCGCCTCGGAGATCTGCAGGCCGGATGCGATCTGCGGGAGTAGGCCAGCAGGAAGCGTTTCGGTCACGATGCACAGAAAGCCACTGGCGGCGAGACCAGCAAGGGCCGCGGTCGGGAGTTTGGAGCGTGGAGCTACGCTCGCTTTAACGCGGCGTTTGTTGGAGGATGAAGGCATAACTGTCCTTGTGCATCGTTGATACCACCTCTGCGCCGTGACGAACCTGAGGCGTGGTCATTTCTATGAATGGCCACTATACAAATATGACTGACACAGGCAAGCGGTTGTGTAATGACCATTAACGAAAATAAGCGGCCACGGGGGCGGCCCCGGGGATTCGCGCTTGGAGCTGCGGTCGAAGCCGGGCAGCACCTGTTTCACGAGCATGGCTATGAAAACGTCAGCGTGGCGGCGCTGACCGAGGCGATCGGGATTACCCCGCCGAGCTTTTATGCAGCGTTCGGCAGCAAAGCCGCGTTCTTCAAAGAGACGCTTCGGCTCTACTCAGCTACCGTTGTGCCGCTGGATCGCTTTCTCACGCCAGGTGCAGCGCCGATGGCGGCGCTTGGCGACATGCTGCGAGCTGCGGCGCACGCTTATACCACTAGTCCGCAGCGGCGTGGTTGCCTGATCCTTGAACACGCAAAAGCGGGCACAACGGATTGGGGCATCGCAGCCAAACAAATTGCGGGAGAAAATCGCAGTAGGGTGGCGCAATTTTTGGACGATGCGGAAATTAAAGCTTCCGGACGTGTCGCAGATTACGTTGCTACGACAATGCTCGGCCTATCGGCTGCAGCGCGAGAGGGATGGGACCAGCCAAGACTGCTTGCCGTCGCCGACACGGCAGCCGAGGCTCTACTTTGTCGCTCAGCTCTTGAGGAGTGAACAGGTTTCTGCTTGGGCCGGCTTTCCCAGCTGGGGACCTGTGACCCAGTTCCGGACGTTCGAGAGGCCATCGCAGTCTCCCAACTTCCGCCACTTGTTCATCTCGTTAGACGGCAGCTTTCCGCGACGGGATCAGCTGTCTGCACGTCCTGAAAAGGGAGAGATGGGGTCTGGCCACACTTGGGAAGACAGCAGCAAAAGCAGACGTTCCGGGGTCAAGCCACGCCCGCTGCCATCGGCCTCTCGTCTTGCCGAAGCGTCAGAACCTCAACCCCATCCTTAGTAACCGCAACCGTATGCTCGAATTGGGCCGACAGCTTTTGATCGTTGGTCACGACCGTCCACCCGTCTTCCTGAGTAGAGACCTTCCGGGTGCCTTGGTTGACCATGGGTTCGATCGTGAAAACCATGCCTTCGCGCAGCCGCACCCCCGTTCCCGGACGCCCGAAATTCATGACTTGCGGCTCCTCGTGCATCTCGCGACCGATGCCGTGCCCGCAAAATTCGCGCACGACCGAGNCCAGCCGCTTCGCAGCGGGCGGCGCGTCGCCAACCATATACGTCTTGCTCGAGTCCGCGATGAAGCCGTTCTTCTCCAGTGTGATGTCGAGATTGATGATGTCCCCGTCGCGAACGATCTCGTCGTCCTTCGGCACGCCGTGGCAAACGACATGATTGATCGAACAGTTCAGGACGAACTTGAAGCCGTACTGCCCTTTGCTCGCAGGGCGTGCCGCGAGCTCAACGGTGATGAAGTCCTCGACTAGATCGTTGATCTGCAGCGTCGACATTCCGTCTAGGTCCTGCCCGTCGAGCATCTCGAAGACCGAGGCTAGCAGTTTGCCGGAGACGCGCATGAGCGCAAGTTCGTCAGAGGTCTTCACCATGTCAGGCAGCTTCCGCTTCGATCAGGTGAACATGAACGGTGGCCAACTGTGCCTTGACGAGTTCGTTAAACGACAGGGTCGGGTTCGTTTCGGCAAGCATACCGATCTTCATCCAGAACTCAGCCTGCGCATTGATGGAGCGGCACATCACGGCGCTGGCCTTGCGAGCTTCTTCGTGTAGCGCGCCGTCAATCTTCACAATGCCCATAACCGCTCTTTCACACCGACCATACGAAGCATATACGTATCGTATGCTGCATGGTCAATTGGGCGTGATGAACGAACGACTGAGTTAGGGCTGCGGTTGGCTGGAAAAGATGACAAGTTCTGGGGGACGTGCCCGTGCTCCACGGCTTCCGGCCAGACCCAAACCTGGTCATTTGCCGCCTCTTTTCGGCCCACCACCTTCTGCCATTCATTCATGTTGGCTGCGTAGGAAGTACTAAGCGTCGGCCCTGCCTGCTGCCATGCCAGCCTTCTCAAAGAGGATGGCAGAATGAATCTCGGCGCAGGAAACCATTCAAAAGAAACCAAAACACTCGGAGGACACTTGCTACGGGATAGCATCATGCGTATTGCCAATGTAATACACTTGGTGGTGAGGCTATGAGCAAGTTCGTTCGAGTGGCGTACATGATGGCCCTGCTGCCCATGCCCGCAGCAGCCAAAGAGGCTGCTCCCACGCCATCTAAAATCGCTGTGGTCGAGCAGGGGCTGACGTCGGCTGTTGTGCTGGCGGGTGCACCGGCACCGCGCCGCACGATCGAAGCGGAGATGCGACGTCTGAATGTGCCTGGGGTCAGCGTTGCCGTTCTGCATGGCGGTGCCGTAGAATGGTCTAAGGGATACGGGATCACGCGAGTAGGTGGCTCAGCCGTAACGCCATCTACGCTGTTCCAGGCGGGCTCGATCAGCAAACCGATCACGGCGCTCGCTGCGTTGCGCCTCGTCCAGCAGCACCGCTTGACGCTGGACGAAGATGTTAACGCGCACCTCAAAAGATGGAAGCTGCCGACGCGGCCCGGTGAACAGGTCACGCTGCGCGAATTGCTGTCGCATACGGCGGGAACCACGGTGCATGGCTTCCCCGGCTACGCTGCCGGGGTCGCGGTACCGAGCGTCGACGACGTGCTTGCCGGCCATGCCCCCGCAAACACCAAACCGGTTGTCGTGGATACAAAACCCGGGACGATGTGGCGCTACTCCGGCGGTGGCTACACGGTTATTCAGAAGCTGATCGGCGATGTGACGGGCAGACCATTCGCCGAGGTTCTCCAAGACGAGGTGCTTCAGCCCGCCGGCATGACGCGCAGCAGCTTTGCCCAGCCGCTCGACGCCGCTTCGCTGGCGACCGCCGCATGGCCGCATGACGGGTCGGGCAAGCCCATACCCCGCGGACCATACACTTATCCGGAATTGGCCGCCGCTGGTCTGTGGAGCACGCCAAGTGATTTGCTGCGTTTCACTATCGCCGTGCGAGACAGTGCGCGCGGTGAGAAGGGCAGCATTCTCGATCAATCGCTAGCAACAGCAATGCTGACGCCCGGCAAGGGGGAGTGGGGCCTCGGCCTTGAAGTCCACCCGACCCCTGCCGATCGCGCCTTCGCGCATGGCGGCAGCAACGAGGGATATGAGAACTTCGTGGTCGCCTATACGGGGTCGGGCGACGGGGTGGCGGTCATGACGAACGGTGCCCAGGGAGGCGAGATTGGATCGGAAATTACCCGCAGCGTGGCCGCCGCCTACGGCTGGCCGAGCTACCACAGCATCGAGCGCGCGAGCGTGCCGATCCCGGCCGACATCCGCGCTCGTCTGATCGGAACCTACACCGTCTCCGATCTCGGCTCCTTTTCGATCACCGCGAACGGTACGGGCTTGGCTATCTCACTCAAGGAGGGTGTCAGCGAACCTCTCTATGCTTCGGCACCGGACAGCTACTTCGTCCTTTCAACCGACTTGGTGCTGCGTATGAAGGGCGGTGAGCCTAAGGCCACTGGGCGGCTCGTTATGGGATCTTTCGACTGGCCGTTCGCGCGAGAAACGGATGCCAAACCCTGAATTTTGACCTTCCCTACTGGGAACGTTGAGCTGGACAATTCCTTCTCGACACGGATCCTGCTCCGGGCATCATCGGGTTTGGTCAAAAGGGGGCCGCCCTGCCCTATTGCCCCCCACGACCCACAACCGGTCATTCAGCCCCGTTTGTTGCGTATCCAACTCTCGCCGTTCGTTTATCTGCCAGATGCGCTAACCTGGGGGCCTTCCGCTGGCTGCGATCCATAGTTGTGGTCAAACGGTCCATCGGCCAGCGTAGCGTTCAGGTACGACGGGAGAACAAGCTTGGCGGGAGTGGCGCGATTGGCAGTGGCGGATACATCAACATCGCCGCCCGGCGTTCCAGATGCGGCACCGGACCAGACAGCGACGGGCAAGGAGCATTTCGAGGTGCTCGACGGTCTACGCGGCACCGCTGCCATGCTCGTTGTGCTGTTCCACATTCAGGGCATCACGGTGATGTGGGATGCCTCCAAGGTCATTCTTCACCACGCGGTTCTGGCCGTCGACTTCTTTTTCCTGCTATCGGGTTTCGTGATCGGTTACGCCTATGACGATCGCTGGGACCGTATGTCGGTCCGCCATTTTCTGACCTTGCGACTGATTCGGCTGCACCCGCTCGTGCTCTTCGGCGTCGTGCTGGGCTTCGTAAGCTATCTGTTCGACCCATTTGCCGGGAGCGCGCAAGCCGTACCGCTGGGCAAGTTGCTTGGCGCGTTTGCTCTTGGGCTGTTGCTGCTGCCTGCCGGACCGCTCCCTAATCGTTGGAGCGACACGCACCCGTTCAACGGGCCGTGCTGGAGTCTGCTTCAGGAATATATCGGCAATGTCGCCTACGCGCTGCTGCTTCGTCGCTTGTCCGCGCGCGCGCTGCTTGCGATCGCGATCGCAAGCGGGCTCGGCCTCGTCGCCTGCGGGCTCCGACTTGGCAGTATGGATCAGGGCTCGGCCTGGGATAGCTTATGGATGGCACCCGTCCGGCTGTGCTTCCCGTTCGTCATGGGGCTTTGGCTTTTTCGTATACGAGGCCGACTGCCGTTCTTCCGCCTTAACTATCTGTCGCTGACGGTCGTCCTGATCGCGGTGGCCGCGTTCCCGACGCTCTCGAACGTAGGCCCGGTCAAGCTCAACGGTCTATACGAGACGGGGTGCATCGTCGTCGTATTCCCGGTCGTCATTTTGGCCGGCAGCCACTCAGAAGCGGGCCGCGGCATGATGGGGCTGTGCAAGTTCGCTGGACGCATGTCCTACCCGATCTACATGACGCATTTCCCATTCCTGTATGTCTGGATGAACTTCGTAGCGAACGACCATCCGACCCAAGAGATGCTGGCAGTCATCGGGCTGGCGCTCGTTCCCTTCCTTATCGCAGTTGCATGGGCGTCGTATACATTCTGGGACGAGCCGATCCGTGCTCGGCTCCGTATCGCACTTGGCGGTCATCGTTAATTCGTGCTGGACAACAAATTCGATTCCGGTCTGTCGCCCGGTTTCCCACCAGTACGATAAACGACCTACATCCGGCCATTCAGCTATTCTGATCGCCTTCCCCTTTTCGGACATTCGTTCAGTTGAGGCTTTCATCTCTCATAGGGCGTCATCGCCCTCGCATCCCGTCCTGCTACACCCCACCTTAGCCCTGCCCAGTCGACGCAGGAGCTTGCCCCATGTTCATCGCTATGAACCGATTTCAGGTGATCCCTGGCGAAGAGGAGGCGTTCGAGCAGGTCTGGCTGTCGCGCGACTCTTACCTTGCCGGCGTCCCGGGGTTCGTTGAGTTCCACATGCTGCGCGGGCCGGCGGCTGACGATCACGTCCTCTATTCGTCGCATACTGTGTGGCTGTCGCGCGGGGACTTTGAGAATTGGACCAGGTCCGAGGCGTTTCGCGCGGTCCATCGAGGCGCGGGCGACCACAAGCTGTTGTACCTGGCGCCGCCTCGCTTCGAAGGCTTCGACGTCATCCAGACCGTGACGCCATCGTGACGGTCACTCGGCGTCCGACGTTCGCCAGCCGGGTCGAGCAGTCGATCGACAAGGTCATCGGCGCAATCGCATCGCCGATCGTTACAGGCATCGCCGCGTTCAACAAGAGCCGCCTGCCGCCCCGCGATGCGCCGCATCCGCTGCTTACGGGCATCCACGAGCCGATGACTGAGGAGCTGACCCTCACAGACCTCGATGTCGAGGGTATCATCCCGTCCGAGCTCGACGGCCGCTACGTTCGCATCGGACCAAACCCCGCCGACGCCGACCCACGCTCCTACCACTTCTTCACCGGCGACGGGATGTTGCACGGCATCCGCCTCCAGAACGGGCGAGCCCGGTGGTATCGGAATCGCTGGATCCGATCGACCGATGTCGCGGCAGCCAGGCTTGTGCCGGCGGCACCAGGGCCACGGCACATCTTCGATACCGTCAACACTAGCGTACTGGACCATGCCGGCAGCGGCTGGGCGCTGGTCGAAGCCGGCAGCACGCCGGTCCGCTTCGACGAGCATCTGGAGACGCAGCGCTACGATGATTTCGGCGGCACCCTGCCCGGCTCCTTCACCGCCCATCCGCGCCGCGACCCAGCGACCGGCGAGTTGCACGCACTGTGTTACGAGGCGACCGATCCCAAGCGCATTCGCTACAACGTCGTCGATGTCGCCGGCCGGGTACGACGATCAGTGACGATCCCGGTGTCGCACGGGCCGCTGATCCACGACTGCGCGATCACGCAGCGCTACGTCGTCGTCATGGACCTGCCCCTTACCCTGTCGATGCGCACGGTGCTGGCGGGGCACGGTTTTCCCTATCGGTGGAACGAGAAGCATCCGGCCCGGATCGGGCTGCTGCCGCGCGACGGCGAGGCGGAGGATATACGGTGGTTCCCGCTCGATCCCTGCTTCGTGTTCCACACCGCCAACGCTCATGATCTGCCAGACGGAAGCGTGGCGCTCGACGTGGTCGCGTACGATCGCATGTTCGCCGGCGACAACCTGGCACCGGACGAGCAGCCGCGCGGCCTCGAGCGATGGACGATCGACCCCATGACCGGATCGGTGGTCCAGCGCGCGATCGACCCCTCGCCACAGGAACTGCCGACGATAGACGAGCGGCGCACCGGCCGCCCCTACCGCTATATCTATGCGCTCGGCCTGCCCGAACAGATGACGGAAACGCTGGTTGGAGAGGCGCCGCTCATCAGGCACGATTTGGAGGATGACGCGCGACGGCTTCACGAATTCGGACCGGGACGCATCGCGGGCGAGTTCGTGTTCGTGCCGCGCTCGCCGGATGCTGGCGAGGGTGATGGCTGGCTCATCGGGCTCGTGATCGACGCCGGGGGGCACACCACCGCGCTGGAGATACTGGATGCCCGGAACTTTGAGGCACCGCCCGTGGCATCTGTCCGCATCCCACACCGCGTGCCGCCCGGCATCCATGGCGCATGGCTGAGGTAACGTGATTCACGCAGCAGCCGCACATTCTTCCCGCCTTACACTCGACCGATAGTCGGCTGTCCGGGTGGGGCTACAAAGCCGAGTAGGCTAGAGACGTTAACGATCCGTGCGCTGTTGCTCGCCCGGGGCATTGGCGACGTCGAGCGGGTGTCCGCTGATCGTCGGGCCAGCGCGGCAGAACGCCGCCGTCTCGCCGAGCTCGCGTTCTGACAGCCCGATCGTCAGCGCGGGACCGATGGCACTCGCGACGCCGGTGATTAGCGCGGTGCAACCCCGGATCGTGGACGCCAACGTCATTTTCCCCGTGGCAGCAGCGATGCCAGCACGCGCGCGACGCCGCGGCCATATGACGGGCCGAGCCGTTCCAGCAGGTTGAAGCGACCGGCGCGGAAGAAGGCGCGTGCGTGACTGAACCGCTGGAAGCCGGCGTGACCGTGATAGGCGCCGACGCCGCTTTCCCCGACGCCGCCGAAGGGCAGCTGTTCCTGGGCGATATGGAGAAGCGTGCCGTTGATCGTGACGCCTCCCGACTGGGTCCGCGACAGAACCGCGTCGATCTCCGCGCGGACGTCGCCGAAGCAGTACAGGGCCAGCGGGTGCTCTCCGTCGCCGACCAGCGCGATCGCCTGATCAAGCGTGCGATAAGGAATTATCGGCAAAACGGGCCCGAAGATCTCGTCGGCAGCGAGCAGGCCCGCGGTGGGCGGCGCCAGCACGATCGTCGGCGGGTAGCGCCCTCCAGCACCGCTGTCGGGGTGGCGGAGCACGATCGCGCCGGCCTCCTCTGCCTGCTTCACCGCGTCGTCCAGCCGGCTGCGGGCAGAGCGCGGCAGAAGCGCGGTATAGTCTGGATTGTCGCCAATGCGCGGATAGGCGCGCACCGCCTCCGCCAGCACCGCCTCGGCAAGCGGGCGGGCGAGATGCTCGGGCGCGAGGACGTAGTCGGGCGCGATGCAGGTCTGGCCGGCGTTGACGAACTTGCCGAAGGCGATGCTGCGCGCAGCGCGCGCGACGTCAACGATGGGGCACAGGATTGCCGGCGACTTGCCGCCGAGCTCCAGCGTTACCGGCGTCATCGACGCCGCCGCCGCCTTCGCGACCTCGCGGCCGACGCGCGTCGAGCCGGTGAACAGCAGATGGTCGAAGCGTAGCCGTGTGAACGCGGCCGCAACGTCAGGGCCTCCGGTGACGACCGCCACCTCCTCTTCGGCGAATGCGTCGGCGATCGCACGTGCCAGGAGTTCGGAGAAGTGCGGCGTCAGCTCCGACGGCTTCAGGATCGCGCGATTGCCCGCAGCGAGAATGTCGACGAGCGGCGAGAGCGCGAGCTGAAGCGGGTAGTTCCAGGACTGACGATGCCGACGACGCCGAGTGGCTGGTAGCGAACCCAGGCGCTGCCGGGCTGGAAAGTCAGCGCGATCCGGCGTTTTTCGGGTTTCATCCAGCCCTTCAGGTGGCGCCGGGCGTGGCGGATCGCGCCGCGCACGGGGGTTGCCTCCATCAGCCCCGTCTCGATGCGCGAGCGGCCGCCGAAATCTTCGTCGATCGCCACCGCGAACGCGCGGTGGTGCGCGAGGACGAGGCTGTCCAGCCGCGCCAGCCGATCCAGCCGCTTGGCGAGATCGGGCGCGCCGTCCCGGCGGAAGCTCGCGCGCTGCACATCGAGCAGGCGCGCGGCGTGATCCTTGCCTTCCATCTCAGAACCGCTTGGTGACGGATACGCCATAGACGCGCGGATCGTTGATGAACGCTTCTCGCGTCAGGCCGACCGCGTCCGACTGGACGGAAAAGCCGGTGATGACGTCGCGATTGGTCAGGTTCTTGGCAAATCCCTGCACCTGGAGGCCGAGCGGCTCACTGTCGAAGGTGAGCGTGACGTTGACGTTCTCATACCCGCGCAGCCGGTCGGAGGGCGAATTGAAGAAGCGCGCGAACGACCGCGTGGTGCGGTAATAGTCGCCTCGCAGCGTCAACAGATTACCGGCCGAAAACTCGATCCCGTATTCTGCACCGCCGCCGAACGTCCAGTGTGGCGAGTTGGGCAGTTCTTTGCCGTCGAGATCGACGGGTACGCCCGCCGAAGTCGGCACCGATATGCCAAGCGCCGCCAGCGGATTGCCTGCACCCGCGAACAGCCCGTCGCCATCCGTCGCTGTCGGACAGGCGCCGATCAACGCCTGCGGCCCCAGACCCGGGATGCCGAGCTGGGTCGCCCGGACCAGCGCAGCGACGCCAGCGGTGGCCCCAACGCATGCGGTTTGCGGCGTCTTTAGCAGCGTCAGGGCGGCATTGCCCTGCGTCCGGTCGAACGGATCGACCGTGCTGCCACCGGTGATCTTGGTGTGGAGATAGCCGACCGTGCCGTTGAAGCGCAGGTTGCGGACGGGCTCGACCACCGTCTCCAGCTCGGCGCCCCAGATCTTGGCGTCGGTATTGGTCGTGGACGAGGTCAGCGCATTGATCTGGCTGATCTGATATCCCTTATAATCGTAGTGGAAGGCCGACGCGTTCAGCGTCAATGCGTTGCCGAAGAACCGGTTCTTGGTGCCGATCTCGAACGCGTCCACGACTTCGGGCGCGTAGGTGGGTGTGGTGGCGATGATATCGGGCGGATTGAACCCGCCGCTCTTGTAGCCGCGTGAATAGGACGCGTAGAGTAATGAGCTCTGGGTCACCTGCCAGTCGGCCGTGGCGCGCCACGTTAGCTTGTTGAACGTGGCCTGCTGGCGCAGGCGGGCGGGGAAGCCCGAACCCGGCGAGAGCAGCTGCGTCGAGAGCACGTCGAACTTCTTGTTGTCGCTGGTGTAGCGCGCGCCGCCGGTCAGTCGAATGTCGGGCGTGATCTGGACGTACACCTCACCGAATGCGGCGAGCGAGTCGAGCACGTAGGGGTTGCGGCTGAGGAAGTAATTGTGCCCGATGCCGGTCGGCACCGCATTGGGGTCGATGCCGATCTGCGCGGCCGGATTGGCGGCGTTGATCGTGTTCTGGATCACCGCGTACAGCGTGTTGCCGTTGCTCGGGAAGTAAACGTCGTTGAGGCGTTTCGAGTTGAGATAGATCCCACCAAGGCTGAAGTTGACCGGGCCGGCGAAGCTCGACTGGAGGCGAATCTCCTCACTCAGCTGCTTGGTCGACAGGTCATCGATCCGCTCGCCCTGGAAAAAGCGCGACGCGCCCAGCTGCGGATCGGTGAAGACCCCGCCGGGGGTGAAGGGCGTGGTGTTGAACGGCACGACCGAAGCGACGCTATCGCCGATGCGGCTGAACACGCGGTCGTTCGCATAACTAAACAGCGACGACAGCTGGAGCGTCGGTGTCAGATCGCCCTCGACGTTCAGCTGCACGAGGTCGTTGGTCGCCTCGTACTGTGGCCGACGGCGAAACTGGACGTCGCGCAGGCCACCCGTCGTCCCCTGCGGATAGACGTCGCCGGGCAGCACGCCGGAGAGCAGGAGCAACGTACCTGGCAAGGTCGCACTGCTGTTGACCGCGCCGTTGGCATTGGCGTCGAAGACCGAACCGAGCCCGCAGCCACGTGACAGCAGCTGCTGCTGGAGCGCGGTGGTCGGCACCCCGCCGACCGACGTCGGCCCCCGGTCCTTGATGCACAATTGCTTCAGCCCGCCGGTGCGGTCGCTGTCTTCGTGGAACCGATCGTACATCAGCGCCATGCGGAAGTCGTCGGAGGGGCGGATCGCGACCGTGCCGCGCAGGGAATAGAGATCGCGACCGTCGGTCCGCTCGCCGGACACCGTGTTGCGCTGGAACCCGTCGCGCTTCAGGTAGCTGCCCGCAACGCGCACAGCGACCACGTCACCGAGCGGCACGTTGATGAAGCCCTTCAGCTTGCGAGTATCGTAGCTACCGTATTCGGCATTGAGCGAGCCGGCGACTTTGTCGAACTTGGGTTGCGCCGTCAGCACGTTGATGACGCCGCCGGTGGCGTTGCGGCCGTACAGCGTACCCTGCGGCCCGCGCAGCACCTCGACGCGCTCGATGTCGTAGAATTCGGCGTCGGACAGGCGGTTCACCGCGATTGGCGCGTTGTTGACGTGGAAGCTGACCCCCGCCTCGCCCGTGGTCGAGACGATCTGATAGCCGATGCCGCGGATCTGGAAATTGTTGGCGCCGAAGCCTGCGCGAGACACCGAGAGGTTGGGAACCACGCGCTGCAGGTCGTAGCCGCCGTCGATGCGCTGCTGCTCCAGCGCCTCGTTTGAAAAGGCGGAGACGGCGATCGGGACACGCTGGAGCGACTCCGAGCGGCGCTGCGCGGTGACGATGATGTCGTTGCTCGCTGGATAACCGGTCGGATCGGCAAAGCGCACGCCGGCGGGTGCCGGCGCGGTGGAGTCAGGCGCTGTCGCAGGCGACGCGGGCGCGGTGGTCGGGGCTCCGTCCTGCGCCGCGCCCGTGGTCTGGGCCGCCGCCGGTGAGGCCATAGCCGCGGCGAGCGCCACGATGCTGGCGGTGCTGACGAAAGCGTGGCTCTGGCGTGTCATGTCGATCCTCTCCTGTCGCGGCCTTCATGGCCGGTCGCTCGGCGGATCGCCTCCGTGGGGCGGTTCCTTGTCCGAGGGAGGATCAGACAGTGTTTACAATCGGCGGTCAAGCATGATTGCCGATCATCGGTCCTGTGCGATCAGCGATGCCGCCGAAGCCGAGCAGAGCCGCTTCATGCGTTCGAAACCGCGCAGGACGCTGTGCCGATCGCCGGTGAACATCAACTCGATGACGAAACCGTTCAACGCCGCAGTATCGTGCTCGACGATCTCCTCCACCGCCGCGCGATCGTCGATCCCGGCTTCCTGCGCGATCGCGAAGATCAGGTCGTGGCGGCGGCGCTTCAACGCCATCGCCACCGGCTGGATGCGCTCCGCCAACGACGGATGGCTGCGCGTCGCCAGCTGGATCTCCAGGAAGGTGATGGCGGCAGGGCTCTGCGAGTCGCCCCACACCACGTCGGGCAGCGCGAGCCAGCGCTCGACGCCGGCGGGAATGTCGAGCAGACGCGCCGTGCGTGGCGCGTCGATGACGTCGGCGAGATGTTCGATAAGGCCGACGACGAGGGCCTCCTTGGTCGGAAACTGCTGCTGCAGCGCGCCACGGCTGACCCCCGCCTCTTCGGCGGCGCGCGTCGTCGTCAGCGCAGCGTAGCCGTGGCGGTAGATGACGTCGGTCGCGGCCGCGAACACGCGCGCGCGGGTCGCCTCGCGGCGTTCGGCATGACTACCGCGTCGGACCAGCTCGCTCCTATCCATCGCCGCAGACTATCGCGATGCCGCGGCGATGTCAGCCCTCAGCGCAGATCCTCGGCGATGAAGCGGGCGCAGCGCTCGGCGATCATGATGGTGGGCGCGTTGGTGTTGCCCGATACCAGCCGCGGCATCACCGAAGCGTCGGCGACGTAGAGGCCGGCGACGCCGTTCACGCGAAGCCGAGGATCGCACACCGCGGCCGTGTCCGAACCCATCCGGCACGTGCCGACAGGATGGTAGACGGTGTCGGCCCGCGATCGGATCAGCGCGTCGAGCGCCGCGTCGTCGCGCAGGTCGACGGGGGTGCGATCCACCGGCGTCCACGGCGACAACGCGGCCGCCGTGCAGATGCGATGGGTCAGGCGTACGCCTTCACGCAGGGTCGCGATGTCGCGCGGATCCTGCAGGAAGGCGGGATCGATCAGCGGGGCGACCGCGGCATCGTCGCTCGCCAGCCGCACCGTGCCGCGGCTCTCCGGCCGCAGCACGCAGACATGCGCCGAAAAGCCGTGTCCCTTTACCGCGACGCGACCGTGATCCTCCAGGATGGCGGGGACGAAATGCCACTGGATGTCAGCGGCCGGCGCGTCCGGGTCGATCCGCCAGAAGCCGCCGGCCTCGGCATAGGGCGTCGTCATGGCACCCGTCCGGCGGCGCCGATGCTCGACGATCGCCTTCAGCGTTCGCCAATAGCCGCCGAGCGAACGGCCGAACAGGTCGCCGCGCGGGGACGCGAAGGTCGAGACATAGTCGGGATGGTCCTGCAGGTCGCTGCCGACCGCGGGCCGATCGATCGCCACGTCGATACCATGGTCGCGCAGGTGGGCGCCGGGGCCGAGGCCCGACAGCATCAGTGTCTGCGGCGTACCGAACGCGCCGCCCGCCATCACCACCGCGCCCCGCGCGCGCAAGGTGCGGGAACCACGACGGTCGCGCACGACGACGCCGGTGGCACGGCCATGCTCGACGACGAGGCGCTCGACCATTGCCCCGGTGCGGATGTCGAGGTTCGGCCGGCTGCGGGCGGGATTGAGAAAGGCGCGCGCCGCGCTCCACCGCTCGCCGCCGCGCTGGGTGACCTGATACAGGCCGACGCCGTCCTGCCGCGGGCCGTTGAAGTCGGCATTGGCGGCGATCTGCAGGCTTTCCGCCGCGGCGACGAAGGCGCGGCTCGCCGGATTGACGTGACGCTGGTTCGATACCGACAGCGGCCCGCCCACGCCGTGATACTCGTCCGTGCCCTCCTCATTGTCCTCCGTTGCGCGGAAGAACGGTAGCACGTCCGCATAGGACCAGTCCGTACAGCCCAGCGCCGCCCAATTGTCATAATCCCAGCGGTTGCCGCGGACGTAGAGCATCGCGTTGATCGCGCTCGACCCGCCAAGGCCCCGGCCGCGCGGCTGGAACCCGCGGCGCCCGCCGAGCCCGGCTTGCGCGACGGTCTCGAACGCCCAGTTCGAGGCTTTCGGCGCCGCCGCCATCATGCCGGGCGTAGTGATCCGCCAGTCGGCGTTGGTGCCGCCCGCCTCGATCAGGCAGACCGTCAGTCCCGGGTCCGCGCTCAACAGGCCAGCGACCGCGCTGCCCCCCGATCCGCCACCGACCACGATCACGTCGAACTCGTCCATGCGCTTTTCTCCAGTGAGCCGGTCAGCGCCGGATGGTCGCGCCCTGCGTCCGGATCCAGGCGGCGGTCTCGTCGGGCCTCGTCACCGGGATCATATGGCCACCGTCGATTAGCGTCAGCGTCGCTGCCGGCACCGCGTCGGCGAAGCGCCGGCCATGGACCTGCGGGTCGAGGATCCGGTCGTCCCGGCCGTAGAGGATGCCGACCGGCACGGTCAGGTTTGGCGCGCAACCATGGCGGGCAGGTCGTCATTGGCAGCGACGAGGTCGGCAGAGGCAGCCTCGAAGTTGCCCGGCCGCGCGACCAGCGCGCCACCGCCGCGAACCGCGAAGTCGGAGGGGACGGGCTCGGGCGAGAAGGCGGCCTTGGCCCCCTTCTCGCCAGCGAGGAGCGCAGCGGGTGTGGCGAGCGTCCAGGCGACGGCCCTGCGCGCGACGGGGGACATAATGGCCAGCGGATCGAACGCCGACGGCACAGTGTCCATCGGCTGGGTCAGCGGCGCGATCAAGGCCAGGCCGCTCACGGCTTCCGGATGGTCGAGCGCCAGCGCCAGCGCGACGGCGCCACCGAGCGAGTGGCCGACCACCAGTGGCCGCTCCAGCCCCAACGCCTCGATGAAGCGTGCGACCTGCGCCGCCTGTGCGCGGACGTTTGCTGTAGCGCCCGGGGCTGAATAGCCGGAGCCCGGTCGGTCGAGCAGGATCACGCGGTGATCGGTCGCAAGCCGCTCGAGCAGCGCGTAGCTGAAGTTGCGCATCTGTCCGGCCAGCCCGTGAATCATCAGCAGCGTCGGCCCCTGTCCCTGGTCCAGATAGTGCATCCGGCGCCCGTCCACTTCGACGAAGCGACCGTCGGCCGGCACCATCCGCTCGATACGCCGTTCGGTCAGCTTGGCGAAAAGCGCCAGGCCGCCGACGGTGGCGACCGCCGCCGCCGCGGCCATCGTTCCGACCCGTACGGCGGAACGCGGCGCAGGGGAGGCCGGCAGCGGCAGGGCCGCGGTGTTCGCGCTAGCGCCCTGCCCCACTCTGCCGAAGTGCATCGTGCCGTCCTCGAGCTTGCCGAATTTTAGCGCAGCGAGGTCCAGCGCGTAGTTCTGGTGGACCTTCCACGGCGCCTTCGATCCTTGGTTCGGCAGGATGGCATTGGCGCGCTGGACGTAGCCGGAGGTGAAGCCGAGCATCGGCTCGGCAGTGACCGACGGATCATCGAGCGTCGGCGTGCAGGCCGTGTAGCCGTGCGTGTCCATGTGGCGGATCAGCCGACAGAAATAGCGCGCCGACAGGTCGCATTTCAGCGTCCACGACGCGTTGGTATAGCCAAAGGCGAGCGCCAGATTTGGCACGCCGCTGAGGCTCATGCCCTTGTAGATCAGCCGGTCGGCGGGATCGACGACCTTGCCGTCGACGACCAGCTCGACCCCGCCCATCAGGCGCATGACGAGGCCGGTGGCGGTGACTACGATGTCCGCAGGCAGTTCACGTCCCGACTCCAGCGCGATGCCGCCTTCAGTGAAGCGCGTGATATGGTCGGTGACGATCGCCGCCTTGCCGCCGCGCATCGCCTCGAACAGGTCGGCGTCGGGGACGAGGCAGATGCGCTGGTCCCACGGCGCGTAGCGGGGCTCGAAGTCGCGTTCAATCTCGTAATTGTCGGGCAGCTGCGCCCGCACGCCCTTCAGGATGAGCGCCTTCATCCGATCGGGTTTCTTGCGGGCATAGGCGTAGGTGGCGATGCCCAGGCCGACGCTCTTCCACTTTGTAGCGGCGTCGGCGAGCGATTTGGGCAGCACACGGTGCGCGGCACGCGCGAAGCCGTCCTGCGACGGGCGCGACACGATGTACGTGGGTGATCGCTGCAGCATCGTCACATGGGCCGCCTTCTCCGCCAGCGACGGGACGAGCGTCACCGCGGTCGCGCCGCTGCCGATCACCACCACGCGCTTGCCCGTCCAGTCGAGGTCGTCAGGCCAGTGCTGCGGGTGCACGACCCGGCCGGTAAACTCCGCCAGCCCTGCAAAGGAGGGCGTGAAGCCGGCTGCATAGTCGTAATAGCCGCTGCCCATATACAAGAAGCGGCAGGTCATGCGCTCGGCCCGGCCGGCGCGCTCGACCTCAACCGTCCAGCGTGCTTCAGCGGAGGACCAGGCGGCGCGGACGACGCGGGTCTGGAAGCGGATATGGCGGTCGATGCCGAACTCGGCCGCGGTATCGACGATATAGTCGCGGATCGCCTCGCCCCCCGCGATCGCCTGGTCGCCCTGCCAGGGGCGGAAGGGGAAACCGAGCGTGTACATGTCGGAATCGGAGCGGATCCCGGGATAACGGAACAGGTCCCAGGTGCCACCGATCGCGTCGCGTGCCTCAAGCACCGCGTAGCTCTTGCCCGGACAGTCGGTCTGTATCCGGTAGGCGGCGTCGACGCCCGACAGGCCGGCGCCGACAATCAGCACGTCGAACGTCTCGGCCGCGCTGTGGGTTGACGCTGCACTGGTTGCCATGCGGGGATGCTCCGATAGAATGACGCGACGATGATCGCGCTGATCTGGAAACGGAAGTTATCACTTGAAGTTGGAGACAGCAAGCCGCGACGGTCGGCGATATGGCGGCGCATCGGCGGTCGAGCGCCACGCCGATCGACGCGAGCGTTTGATCCGCGCAGCGATCATGCTCTATGGCGAACAGGGCTACCGCCGCACGACAGTGAACGCGGTCTGCCGCGCAGCCGGGCTGACGCCGCGCTATTTCTACGAGGCGTTCGACAACAGCGAGGCGCTGCTGTTGGCGACGTTCGGCGAGGTGACGCACTTCGTGACCCAGCGCGTCGCCGCGGCCGCCGACGCGGCAGGGGGCACGCCAGAGGACCGGCTGGCAGCCCTTCTCACCGCCTATTACGACCTGCTGCGTGACGATCCGGCAAGCGCCCGTGTGTTTCTGCTGGAGCTGTCCGGCATAGATCCGCGGGTCGACGCCCTGTTCGCCGGATCGATGGCCGCCTTTGCCGACCTGATCGCCGATACGCTGGCGCCAGGGCAGGCCAGCGATGCGACCGAGCCGCTTTGTCAGGCGGGCGCGATGCACGGCCTTTTGGCGGTGGCGCGCGACTGGGTGGCACGGGGCTGCAAAGAGCCGATCGTGGAGGTCGTGCGCATCGCGGAGCCGCTTTGTCGCATGCTCGTGAAAAGTGACAGCGTTGCCTAGCTTCGACATCCACAGCAGCGCGAACTTTTCGACCGGTAGAATCGCGGCTCTAACCATCAGCAAAAATCGCGCTGACAACATATGTTAAAAGTGTAACAGCGTTCACGATACGGCCAGGCAAATCTCCGAGCTTACCGTGCGGGGATCGATCGCGGTTCAGTCGCTAACTGCAACGAATTGACCAACCTGCCCTTTGCCGCGCCTCCTGAACGAACGTCCGCTTATGCCGGTCGCGGCCTGAAACCGGACAGGCCGCTTTCCACCAGAAGGGCGGCAGCGGTCCTTAAAAGACAAGATTAACCCGACATTCGCGCGCTCTTTCCCGCTTCCCTACGTTGGCCGTTCGTTCATTTGGTTGGACGTCAACTCGCTCCGCTTTCTGTGCGGTACACATGGAAGGCAAGCAGCCATGGCAGTCGTGGGGCGACATATTTGGGAACGCCGATTGCCGACCATCGGTGGATTGTCGTCCAATCTCGATCCCACCGATGAATAGCGTCAAGATTGCGTTCGAATTCACATGCTGCCAGGCGCCGTGCGGAAGAAGCGCTGATGCCTCAACGAGATTGAGCTACCAGACGCATCGATCGAGCGCGCCTTTGGTTTGGACCCGCACGGCCCCGCAACCTACCAAGATCCTCGACATGGCCGCGACACGAACGCGGACCAGACGATCGAGGGGATGCACGTTATGACGACCATGAGCCCGACCGAGATGGCGCAGCGCCTTGGCGGCGGATTGCTGTCGTTTCCCGTCACGCATTTCGATGCGGACGGCGCATTCGTCGAGGACGCGTATCGCAAGCATTGCGCGTGGATGCTCGAACACGAACTGTCCGGCCTGTTCGCGGCTGGCGGCACGGGCGAGTTCTTCTCGTTGACGCCAGCCGAAGTGGCGCAGGCCGTTGGCGCCGCCGTGGCCGAAGCCGGCGGGCGTCTGCCGGTGATCTCAGGCTGCGGCTACGGCACCGGGATCGCGACCGGGATCGCGCGCGATGCGGAGAAGGCAGGCGCCGACGGCCTGTTGCTGCTGCCGCCCTATCTGGTCGGATCAAAGCAGGAAGGGCTTGCCGCGCATGTCGAGGCGGTCTGCAAGGCGACCGGGCTCGGCGTGATCGTCTACAACCGCGACAATGCGATCATCGACGATGAGACGCTGGCGGGCTTGTGCGACCGCAATCCCAATCTGGTCGGCTTCAAGGACGGCGTCGGCGACATCGAGCTGATGACGCGCGTCTATGCGCGGATGGGCGACCGGCTGACCTATATCGGCGGCCTGCCGACCGCGGAGACGTTCGCGACGCCGTATCTGACGATGGGCGTCACGACCTATTCGTCGGCGATCTTCAACTTCCTGCCGGAATGGGCGCTGGCCTTCTACAAGGCGGTGCGGGCCGACGACCGGGTCGAGGTGCTGAACCAGTTGCGCGATTTCGTGCTGCCCTACATCACGCTGCGCAACCAGGGCCGCGGCTACGCGGTGTCGATCGTCAAGGCGGGCATGCGCGTCGTCGGACGCGATGCCGGACCGGTACGTTCGCCGCTGACCGATCTGTCGGCAGCCGAGGACGAGCGGTTGCGGGTGCTGATCGAGAAGGTCGCCCCCGCTGCACTTGCCAAGGCGGCGTGACAGCGGGCGAAAACCAACGGATAGTCCGGCGATGATGTTCGAACTGAGCCAGCTTCGCTGTTTCGTCGCCGCCGCCGAGGAACTCCATTTCGGGCGCGCAGCCCAGCGCCTGAACATGACGCAGTCGCCGCTGAGCCGGCAGATCCAGTTGCTCGAGCGGATCCTCGACGTGACGTTGCTCGAACGCACCAGCCGGCAGGTAAGCCTGACGCCTGCCGGTCGCGTGTTCCTTATCGAGGCGCGGCGCATTGTCCGGCTGTCGGAAAGCGCGGCGCTGTCGGCGCGGCGAGTGGCGAAGGGCGATGCCGGGCGGGTCGCGATCGGCTTCACCGCGGTCTCGGGGTATAATCTGGTGCCGCAGATCGTCGCGCAGGCGAGAGCGAGTCTGCCCAATATCGACCTCGAGCTGCGCGAGATGGTGACGACCGACCAAGTCGATGCGTTGTTGACCGGGCTGATCGACATCGGCTTCGTCCGGCCGCCGCTCGATCGCCACGAGTTCGACACCGCGTGCGTGCAGGTCGAGCCGCTCGTCGTCGCGCTGCCTGCCGGTGATCCGCGACAGGCGAAGGCGGTCCTCGAACTCAGCGATTTCGATGGCTTGCCGCTGATCATGTATGCGCGGCAGGGCGCGGGGTATTTCCACCAGATGCTTATCGGGCTGTTCGACGGTGCGGGGGTGTCGCCACACTATGTCCAACACGTGACGCAGATCCATTCGATGCTGGGGCTCGTACATGCGGGACTGGCTGCTGCGATCGTGCCGGAATCCGCATCGGGGCTGCACATGATCGACGTACAGTTCCGCCGGCTTGCGACCGAGCCCGAAAAGCCTGTCGAGCTGCACATGGCGTGGCGGCGCGACAACAGTAACCCGGCGCTGGAGCCGATGCGGCGGCTGTGCGCTGAAACCGCGGCGTGATCGATCGGCGCGCAGTGCTCGCCGGTATCGCGGCGACACCGGCGCTGGTTGCGGCGCGCACACCGGGCGATCCGGTGGCGACGACGCGCTACGGTCGAGTGCGCGGGACGGTCGACCGCGACGTGCTGGTCTTTCGCGGGGTGCGCTATGGGGCGGATACGCGCGCGCGCCGGTTTGCGCGCGCGGTGCCGCCGACGCCTTGGACCGACATTGCCGATGCCACGCGGTACGGCGCCGCCTCCCCACAGACGAAGGTGACCGAGCCGACCAGCGAGGATTGCCTGTTCCTCAACGTCTGGACGCCCGCCCTTGACGCGGCGCGGCGGCCGGTCATGGTCTATATCCACGGTGGCGCGCACGCGCATGGGTCGGGGTCCGATCCGCTGTATGACGGCGGCGCTCTGGTGCGGCGCGGCGACGTGGTGGTCGTTACGCTGAACCACCGGCTGGCGGCGCTGGGCTATGCGTATCTCGCGCAACTGAGCGGGCCGGCGGAATCAGGCAATGTCGGCAATATCGACATCATCCTTGCGCTGCAATGGGTGCGCGACAATGTCGCCGCGTTCGGTGGCGATCCGGGGCGGGTGATGCTGTTCGGCCAGTCGGGCGGCGGCGCCAAGATCGTGACTCTGATGGCGATGGCTGAGGCGCGGCCGCTGTTCCACGCAGCTGCGACGATGAGCGGCCAGCACGTCACGGCCGCCGGGCCGAACCACGCGACGATCCGCTCGCGTGCGCTGATGGCGAAGGCCGGCGCTGGCGATTTTGCGGCGCTCAAGGCACTGCCGGTCGAGCGGCTCGTCGAGGCGATGGCGATGACCGACCCGATCGAGGGCAAGGGCGAACTCAGCTTCACCTCCACGCTCGATCATCATGTCCTGACGCGTCATCCCTTCTATCCCGACGCCCCTGGCGAGGCGGCGCATATCCCGCTGATCGTCGGCAACACGCATGACGAAACCGGGTTGTGGATCGGCGAGATCCTGAAGCGTGGCGACACGAGTTGGGAGAATCTTCCCGAGCGGCTCGTGCGCGAGATGACCAAGGACCTCGCGCCCGATCACGTGATCGCGCGCTATCGCGAACTCTATCCCGATCGAACGCCGGGGCAGATCCTGCTGGCGGCGTCGACTGCGGGGCGGTCGTGGCCCGGGCATCTGATCCAGGCGGAGGAGCGCGCGAAGATCGGCGCGCCCACCTGGATGTATCAGCTCGACTTTCCCTCACCGGAAGCGGGCGGCGTGCTCGGTGCGTTCCATTCGCTCGATATCGGGCTGGTGTTCGATAATACGCGAGAGCCGAGCGCGCGTACGGGTGATGGCCCGGAGGCGCGGCGACTTGCCGGGCGGATGGCGGATGCGTTCATCGCGATGGCACGCACGGGTGATCCGAACTGCGCGAGCGTGCCGGCTTGGCGGCGCTATGACCTAGCGCGGCGCTCGACGATGATCTTCGATCGGACGGTGCGGATTGAGGACGATCCCCGGCGTGAGGAGCGGCTGCTGTTCGCGGTTGCGCAGTATATCAAGCCGGGCGGATAATCTTCGATCCTCCCCTCCAAAGGGGGGGGTGGCACCGAAGGTGACGGAGGGGAAAGACACGGAACCTCTGTTTCGCTTACCTCCCCCTCCGTCTGGCAAGGGTCTGACACCTCCCCCCCCCCCGGCGGGGGAGAATTATAGAATGCGGCGATTATTACCGATCCCACGGAAACGCGAGCGTCGGGCGGTTGGCATAACGCCGCATGCGCAACGCGAGCCGCGCGCCACAACCGGGTTCGAGCCTCAGCATGAACGCCGCGCCGGCGATATCGACCGTGCGGCCGTCGATGTTCACGGCGTCGATCCGGTGCTCGGCATAGGCACCACCTTGGACCACCACAGTCCGCGGATGCGAAGTGCTCAGGTTCACTAACGTCACCTCCGCCGTCGTGTCGCCCAGCATATGCACCAGCGCCGCGACGTCTTCCGGCACACCCGCACGTTTGCGGTCCGCGTCGAAATAGCGGAGCCGGCAGTGGAGCGGCACGCCGCCCTGCGAGGGCGAGGTCTTCGACCAGGGCGGACGGGCGATGTGCAGACCGCCGGTCATCAACTGGACGAGGCTGGTGACATTGGCGGGGTTGATGTCGATCGGCCAGTCGGCAAGCCGGGTTTCGGGTGTCGTCGGATCGGCGAGGCGCGCAGCGACGCGGTCGGCGACATTTTTCAGATCGGCACGCAATGCGGTCACGGCGTAACTGGGGTTCGAACCTTCCAGGAAGCTGACCCACGGATGATCGCCGGCTGCGGCCCGATCGGCCGGCGCTTGCGACACGTACCAGATCTCGAAGCCATTGGTCTTGAACGGACCGGGCTGCCAGCCATACCAGCCATCCGCACCGTGCATCGTCGGCGTCGACAGGACCCCGTCGATCGTCTTTGCCTGCCCATTGATCCGCGCGGTCTGGCGGCGCCAGACGTCGATATACCCCTGATCGCCGGTCAGCAGGGTGCCGGTCATGAACGCGGTGATCGAACGGGGCACACGGTTGCGGTTTTCGCGCTTGCCGGTTTGCGGCACGATCGGCGAGAAGCCCCAGCCATAGACGCCGCTCCACCAGTCGCGCGGCACGACACCGTCGAGACCGACCCGGCTGGGGATGATGTCGCCGTTCGCCTTGGCGCGGCCGACCCAGGCGTCGAGATAGTCAAGTGCCCAAGTCCGGTATCGCTCCCCTGCCCCCAGCGCATACGCGTTGAGCCCGAGCGCCGTCGCCTGCAGGTTGAGCGGGTTGTCGCCGACGACGTCGCCATATTCGGCATAATGCGCGAGCGTCTGCGCGTAGGTCGTTTCGCCGTGCTCCATGTGGAAGCGTTCGCCGGCTGCGAACGGATCGCCGGCCCAGTCGAGTTCGGTCGCGCGGCGCAGCATCGGGCCCCGGCTGCCGTTCATCAGGCTGCGCATGATCCGCAGCTTCGGATCGTAATTGCGCGTGGTCAGATCGCGGCCGGTGTAGAAATCGGCGTAACGACGCGTCCGCTCGATCAGCTTCAGATCACGCGGGCCGGACAGCCCCATCAGGTTGAAGGTCGTCAGCCCCTCCGCATTGTGCTGCCAATCCATCTGGACGGGAAACTCGCGGAAATACATACCCGCGCGAGCGATCGGCACGTCGACCGTTCGCGCGGCGGTAAACTGCTTGAGATGCCCTTCCCACGCCCGTGCATACAGATCGCGGATGCTATCGGGGCCGCCGAGCGCGTGCAGGATCGCCCAGTCATTCGTTGCTTCCGCCGCATCGTCGGGACCATCGTTCGCACCCCATCGCTCGAACACGCGCAGCCACCCGCGGTTATCGACATACTTTGCGTAGAACGCCTCGCACGCCTCCGCATTGGCGGCGAGCAGCCGGCGTTGCAGAATCGCCCATTCCGGCGCTGCCATCGGTGTCTTGACCCGCAACGTCGCAGACGCTGCTCGGGCGACGGCAGGGAGCGTGGCGAGCGCGGCGGCGGCACCACCGAGCAGCGTGCGGCGATCGACGGTCATGCGGCCAGCTCGACACGGCGGATCGGGCCGACGATCACCAGGAACGAGAAGATCGTCAGCAGGCAATGCGCGCCGACGAACACCAGCGCCCAGTCGAACGATCCCGTGGCGCCGACGATGAAGCCGATCACGATCGGCGTGACGATCCCGGCGACGTTGCCGAACATGTTGAACACACCGCTGGTCAGCCCGGCGAGCTGCTTCGGCGCGACATCCGACATCACCGCCCAGCCGAGCGACGCGACTCCCTTGCCGAAGAACGCGACCGCCATCAGCGTGACGACCAGCCATTCCGCCTCGACGAACACGCACGCGATGATCAGCGTCGCCAGCAGCATCCCGAACACCAGCGGCACTTTCCGCGCGATGTCGATCGACCCGGTACGCTTGAGCAGCAGGTCGGACGTGTAGCCGCCGACCAGCCCGCCGACGAACCCGCAGAGGGCCGGCGCCGCGGCAGCGAAGCCGGCCTCCATGATGTTCAACCCGCGCTCCTTCACCAGGTAGATCGGAAACCAGGTGACGAAGAAATAGGTCAGCACGTTAATGCAATATTGGCCGAGATAGATGCCGAGCAGCATCCGGTTCGCCAGCAGCTGGCGCAGGTTCATCCACGAAAACGCCTGTGGGCGATTGGCGGCATCCTCCATCCGGATCAGCCCGCCGCCCGCCTCGATATGCGCGAGCTCGGCGGCATTGATCTTCGGGTGGCGGACCGGGCTGTGGATGTAGCGGACGAACAGCGCGGTCGCGGCGAGCCCGATCGCGCCCATCACCCAGAACACCGCGCGCCAGCCATAGCTGTGCACCAGCCAACCCATCAGCGGGGCGAAGGCGACGAGCGAGAAATACTGCGCCGAATTGAAGATCGCTGACGCGGTGCCACGTTCTGCGCCAGGAAACCAGGCGGCGACGAGGCGAGCATTGCCCGGAAACGACGGCGCCTCGGCGAGACCGACGAGGAAGCGCAGCGCGAACAGCATCACGACCGCGGACACGCCCGCGATCAACCCGGTCAGCCCCTGCGTGGCCGTGAACAGCGACCAGGCCAGGATCGCGCCGGCATAAACGCGCTTCGTACCGAAATTGTCGAGCAGCAGCCCGCCGGGAATCTGCGCAAGGACATAGGCCCAGGCGAAGGCGGACAAGATGAAGCCGGTTTGCACCGACGACAGCCCGAGTTCGGTCGATGCGGCCGAGCCAGCGATCGAGAATGTCGCACGGTCGGCATAGTTGATCGACGTGATCAGGAAGATCAGCGCGATCACGCGGTAGCGCACCGCGGTCGGGCGCGCGGCCACGCCTCCTGCAACCGCTTCTTCGGCGGGGGCTGCTGCGGCGATCGTCATGCTTCGCTCTCCTGTCCGGCACTCGATCTACGCGAGTGTTCCAGTCCGGTGTATCGAGCAGAACGGGGGCGGTCCAAGTCCGAAAACGGGTTGATCCAGCCAAACCACGACTTGATCGGATGACTGAGCAAGATGCCGGTGCCGCATCAGTGCATCGTTCGCATCGATCGATGTCGGAATGAGATTGGCTTAGGCGGCCGCACCCGGCCTAACACAGATTGCGACAGACCGGCTCCAACGAAGCCGGCAGCAGGCACATTGTGCCGGATTTAGGGGAGTGAGTATGACCGGGATTCGCAGGTTCAAATCCGTGCTGGCCGTGTCGAGTGCGATCGTCGCCTGCTCGCTGGCAACGATGGCCCATGCCCAGAGCGTACCGGAAACGACCGCGCAGAAAGAGGCGCGTGCCGCCGGCAGCACCACCGATACCGACGCGCCTCCCGCCTCCCCTGCCCTGCCGCCCGAGCAGAGCGTGACCGATGCGCCGCTGGCCGCGGATGCGCCGGATATCGTCGTCACCGGGTTTCGCGCAAGCCTCAACAGCGCGATCAACATCAAGCGCACGCAGACCGCGACCGTCGATGTCATCAAGGCCGAGGACATCGCCGAATTCCCCGACCTGAACCTCGCGGAATCGCTGCAGCGCATCCCCGGCGTCTCGATCAGCCGCGTCAACGGCGAAGGCCGCAACATCTCGGTCCGCGGCCTAGGGCCCGATTACACGCGCGTGCGGATCAACGGGATGGAGGCGATCGGGACTACCGGCGGCACCGACAATTCGGGTGGCGTGAATCGTGGCCGCGGCTTCGATTTCAACATCTTCTCATCCGACCTGTTCAACAGCATCGCGGTCCGCAAGACCGCCACCGCCGACGTCGAGGAGGGCTCGCTGGGCGGCACCGTCGACCTGCAGTCGTCGCGCCCGTTCGACTACAAGAAGGCGACCGCGGTCGTCTCGGCGAGCGCCAGCTACAACGATCTGCGCGAGAAGGTGACGCCGAAGATCTCGGGGTTGATCACCAAAACCACGGATGACGGCCGGTTCGGCGTGCTGCTGTCGGTCGCGTACGAAGAGCGTGCGATCAAGGAAGAGGGCGCGAACATTACGCGCTGGACTTATGGCGGGTTCAACGCCGGGTTCAACGCGGCCTCGACCTTGCCGGGCAAGACGCTCGGCCAGATCAACGATCCCAACCCCGCGACCGGGCTGTACCATCCGCGCATTCCCGGGCTCGTCAGCTACGACATCTTCCAGAAGCGGCTGGGCGCTGCTGGATCGGTCCAGTTCCAGCCGACGCCCAAGACCTTGATCTCGCTCGACGCGCTGTATTCGCGGCTCGACGGCACGCGCAAGGAATCGCAGTTGCAGGCGATCAGCTTCAGTCGGTCGGGGACGGGCAAGCCGCAGACGATCATCCGCGACGGCGTGGTCGACGGCGACAACAACATCATCAGCGGCACGTTCGACAATGTCGATCTGCGCACCCAGTCGCGCTACGACAAGCTGGTCACCGATTTCTATCAGGTGACCGGCACGCTCGACCAGAAGTTCGGCGAGAACTTCAAGGTCGGTGCGGTCGTCGGCTACGCGGATTCGGCGTTCAGCAACCCGATCCAGTCGACCGTAACGATCGATGCCGCCAACACGCCTAATTTCTTCTACGATTTCAGCACCCGGTTTCCGACGATCAAGCCGGGCGTCGACCTGACCAACCCGAACAGCTTCGCCTTCACCAGCGGCACGTCGGAAGTCCGCATCCGCCCGCAGACCGTCAACAACAGCTTCACCAACGCGAAAACGTTTGCGGAATGGACGGTCAATCCGTTGCTGAAGCTGAAGGTCGGCGTCGACTGGCGCCGGTTCGATTACAGCTCGACCGAGCAGCGGCGTCTGTCCGGGGAGTCCGTCGTGCAGACCCTGACGCCCGCGCAGCTCGCCGCCGCGACGACGCTGTTCTCGGGCTTCGGCAAGGGGCTCGACACGCCGGCCGGTACGCCAACGGCATGGGTCGTCCCCGATCTCGCCAAGTTCGCCGAACTCTACGGCATCTATTCGAACCCGCTCTACGCGACCGGTGGCGTGACCAACGCGAGTGCGCGCGGATCGTACATCACCGTTCGTGAGGACGATATCGGCGGCTGGGGCATGGCGGAGTTCAACTTCGCCGATCGAGGCCTGCCGATCCGCGGCGATGTCGGCGTGCGCTACGCCAATACCGACCAGCGCTCGACCGGCTATGCGGGACAAGGCGTCGCGACCAACCTGGTCGTCGCAGACCGCAGCTATCATCGCTGGCTGCCGTCGGGGAACCTGGTGATGGACGTTACCGATACGCTGCTGGTCCGGTTCGCCGCCGCCAAGACGCTCGCGCGTGCCGGCATTTCGGCTATCGCGCCGGGCGGCAATCTCAGCGTTTCGGGTGGCAATCGCTCCTTCAGCAGCGGCAACCCCGATCTGAAGCCGACGGAATCGGACAATCTCGACGTCTCGGTCGAATGGTATCCGACGCGCGGCGCGATCTATGCGGTGTCGGCGTTCCAGAAGGACATCGGCACGTTCGTCCAGTCGCTCAGCACCACCGTTCCGTTCAGCAGCCTGGGACTGCCTGATTCGCTTCTTGCCGGCACGAGCGCATCGCCGACCGATCTGTTCATCGTCAGCCAACCGGTCAATTCGAGCGGCGGCCGGCTGAAGGGCTTCGAGGTGAACGTGCAACAGCCCTTCAGCTTCCTGCCGGGGTTCCTGTCCAATTTCGGCGTGCTGGCGAACTACACGCACGTGACGTCGAACATCCAATATCTGACGTCCGCGACCGGTGGAGCGTCGGTGACCGCGCCGCTGATTGGGCTGTCGAAGCATGCCGCCAACGGCACGCTGTATTTTGAAACGGCCAAGTTCCAGATCCGCGGGTCGATCGCCTATCGCTCGCGCTATCTCACCGCCGTACCCGGGACCGAGGGAAATTCGTATAACGGCACGAGCGGCACGACCAACGTCGATGCGCAGATGTCCTACAACCTCACCGATAATCTGAAGTTCAGCATCGAGGCGATCAACCTTACGGATCAGGTCAACGACCAGTTCGTCGACGAGTCCAACCGCCTGAACGTGCTGACGCATAGCGGTCGCCAGTTCACGGCGGGAATGCGGTTCTCGTTCTGACGGTTCAGCGATCTCCGCTGCACCTCGGCAATCATCGACCTCTGGAGCATCATGCTGGTACGACAGGTTTCGACATTCCGGTCACGACGCCAAATCAGGACAGGACATGCGCATGACCTATAACCGCCGCGAGACCTTCGGACTGGCATTGGCGGGCGGTGCGGTCGCACTCGTGCCGCCCACCCCCGCGGTCGCGGAGCCTCCCAAGCCCGATACGTGCGTACAGCGGTTCGAGGACGACTGGCGGCGTGGCTTCGACGGCCAGCGGGTGGCCGATCTTGGCGACGGTCGCTTTCTCAATCCGCTGATCGCCGGAGACCATCCCGATCCCGCCATCCTGAAGGACGGCGCGGACTATTACATGACCTTCTCCAGCTTCGATTCCTATCCGGGCTTGACGATCTGGCACAGCCGCGACCTGGTGAACTGGCAACCGCGCAAGGCCGCATTGACGAAGAACATCGGCTCGGTCTGGGCGGTCAGCCTCGAGAAACACGACGGCCGCTACTTCCTGTATATCCCGGTCAAGGCCAAGCCGAACGCGATCCACGTGATCTGGGCCGATCATATCGACGGCCCGTGGTCCGACCCGATCGACCTCGGGCTGCCCGACCATATCGATCCCTGCCACGCGGTCGGCGAAGACGGATCGCGCTGGCTGTTCCTGTCGGGCGGCGACCGGATCCGGCTCGCCGCCGACGGCCTGTCGACGGTCGGCAAGGTCGAGCATGTCTACGATCCGTGGCGCTATCCCGACACTTGGGACGTCGAGGGCTTCAGTCCCGAAGGACCGAAGATCGTCCGCCACGGCGGCTGGTTCTACATGATCACCGCGGTCGGCGGCACCGCCGGGCCACCGACCGGGCACATGGTGATCGTCGCCCGCTCGCGCTCGATCCACGGTCCCTGGACGAACGATCCCGCCAACCCGGTGGTGCGAACCGTGAGCACCGACGAGAAATGGTGGTCGCGCGGTCATGCCAGCCTTGTCGAGGCGCCCGACGGCAGCTGGTGGTCGATCTATCACGGCTTCGAGAACGGCTATTGGACACTCGGTCGGCAGGCGCTGCTCGATCCGATCCGCTGGACCGCGGATGGCTGGTTCGCGATGACCGGTGGCGATCTGTCGAAGCCGCTTGCGAAGCCGAAAGGCGGCGCCGCGCTACCCCACGGCCAACCGCTCTCCGACGACTTTCGCACGCTACAAATCGGCAGCAAATGGAATTTCTTTCGACCAGGGCCTGACGAACGCAACCGGGCACGGGCCGAAGGCGGTGCGTTGATCCTGAAAGCCACCGGCACCGCGCCGGTGGATTCGTCGCCGCTGATGCTGATCGCCGGCGACCAGGCCTACCGGTTCGAATGCGATGTCGAGATCGCCCCCGGCGGTACCGCAGGACTCGTGCTGTTCTACGACGACAAGCTGTATTGTGGGCTCGGCTTCGACGAGCGCCGGTTCGTCACGCACCAATATGGCAACGAGCGTGGGCGTCCCGCCAATCCGCACGGACGCCGCATGCGGATCCGGATCACGAACACGCGTCACATCGTTGCGATCCATACCAGCGGCGATGCGGGCAAGAGCTGGCACCGCTTCGACCGCGGCATGGAGGTTTCGGGCTATCATCACAATGTCCGCGGCGGGTTCCTGATGCTGCGCCCCGGCCTGTATTCGGCCGGCAGCGGCGAGGCCCGTTTTCGCCACTTCCGGTACCAGGCGCTCTGACCGCGGCGCGCTTGGCTACCCAAGGCCTTGCGCGCGCGCCCATTCCTCGAACAGCGTCGGCCAAAAAGCTGCCGGCTTGCCGACCGCTTTGCTCAGGCCGAAACCATGTCCCCCGGTCGCGAACAGATGCGTTTCCACCGCCACGCCGGCCTTGATCGCAGCCGCTCGAAACGCCAGCGTATTGTCGACGACGACGCTCCGATCGTCTTCGGCGTGGACGAGGAAGCAGGGCGGCGTCGCCGACGTGACGTTCGAAGCGGTCGAATGCGCGTACTCCAGGGCGGGCGTCGGCGACGGTCCGAGCAGCAGCGTACGTGACCCGGGATGCGCGAGCGGCAAGGTCATCGATTGCACGGCGTACATCAGCGCAGCGATGTCGGGCCGTGGGCTGCCTCGATCTGTGCTATCGACCGGCGGGTAGGTATTCTGCGCGAACCGGGTCGCCAAATCGCCACAGACATGGCCGCCCGCCGAGAAGCCCATCGCAGCAACGCGGTCGGGCTTGATTCCGTATGTGCCAGCGCGTGCACGGATTAGCCGCATCGCCCGTTGCGCATCGGACAAGGGAACGTCGGGCCCGGCCGCCCAGCCATCGCCGGGCAGCCGATAGAACAGCACGAACACCGTCCAGCCACGATCCGCCAGCCAGCGCGCGATCTCATACCCCTCGCGGTCGACGACGATCCGGACATAACCGCCGCCCGGCATCACCAGCACCGCCGATCCGTTCGGCTTGGCGGGCCGGAACACGACCATGCGCGGACGGGCGATACCGTGGACGGCGCGATCGGTAGCCGCGGCACCGGTCGCCCGGTCCTCGACAATCTCGACTGGCAGTCTCGATGGCGCACCCGGCGCTCCGGCTGGCCATAGGTCGATCGTTTCGGTCGGGTCCGGCTGCTTCGGCCCTCGCCCCCCGACCTGCTCGGGCGGTGGAGTCTGCGCATCGACGCCGGTCGACAGACCGACGGCCAGCGTCCCCAGGATTGCACTCCGACGATCGATCATGCGCTTCGGCCCATCAAAAAAATGGGCGCACTCCGTGAGGAATGCGCCCGAGGAGAGGAGAAACTATGCCCGGTGCGCCTACATCTTGAAGCGCGCGCCGACGAGGAAGGTGCGGCCGAAGTGGTTGTTCTCGTAGTTCCGATTGGCGTCGAGATCGACGTAGCGGCTGCGATAATTGTCGGTCAGGTTGGTCCCTTCGAGCGATACCTCAAGTGCCGGCGTCAGCTTGTAGCGCATCGACGCATCGACGTTGGTCGTCGCGCCATAACCCTCGAACAGATTGCCGGTCGCCGACGCACCGTCGATATACGGGCTGCGATAGCTGATCGATCCGCGCGCGCTGAATTTCGCATCCTCGTAATACAGCGTGCCGTTATAGGCGCGCTTCGACAGGCCGTAGAGCGTCGCCGAGCGGGTCGTGTTCGGCAGCGCGCCGAGCGTGCCCGCAGGCGTGACGATCGTCGTCGCCGGACCACCTTGCGAATAACCGGCGCTGGAGTCGACGAAGGTCGCGTTGGCCAAGGCGCCGAAGTTGCGCAGGAAACCGGGCAGGAAGCGGAAGGTCGTCTGGAGCGAGATTTCCGCCCCCTTCAACGACGCGCCCGTGCCGTTGATCGGCGAGGTGATCTGCCACAACTGGCCCTCCGGAGCCCCCGCGGCAGGCGAGCTTGCCGGGATCACCGAAAGCGGCAGGCCGGTCGACGCGAACGTCCCGCTGCGCGTCGCCGAGACCGGGAAGCTCTCAACATTCTTCTTGAACAGCGCGACCGAGAAGATCGACTGCGGTGCGAAATACCATTCCGCCGAGATATCGAACGCGGTCGCGCGGAACGGATCGAGCTGCGGATTGCCGAACGTCACGCGGTAGTTGAAGCCATCGACCGAACCGCCCGGCGTCAGGCTGCCGAGGCTCGGCCGGGTCAGCACCTTGGCGATCGCACCGCGGATGATGACGTCTTCGGCCGGGAAAAGCGCGACGTTGATCGCGGGCAACCAATCGTCATAGGTGCGCTCGACCGTCGCGGGGGTATTGACGGTTACACCAGCGACGGTCGCCGAGGACAGCCCGGTCGAGCGCTGCTTGGTGTGGACGTAACGGATGCCGGCATTGGCAGCATACCGCAGCCCGAGGATATCACCCTTAACGTCGAACTCCGTGTAGCCGCCGGTCACCTGCTCGGAGACGCTGCGGGTGTCACCGACCAGCACGGTCGCGGGCCGGTTGTAGAGCCCGGTATACGCCGCCGACGCATCGATGTTCGGGATCAGGAAGCTAGTCGTCGTCCCCGCAGGCTGGCCGGCCTTTCCGAGATTGAAGATCTCGCCAAGGTTTCCGGCTGGGAACCCGTACACCGCGGTCGGTCCGAACAGCGTGTTCGGCGAGCAGGTCAGCGTCCCCAGCACGACATCGCGACCGCCGGCGTTGGGGCAGACGACGGCATCGCGCGAGAAGCCCTGCGTATCGAAGGTGAACTTGCGGTACAGCCCGCCCGCCTTGATCTGGAAGCCTTCCGTGACGTCCCACTCGGTCCGCAACTGCGCGGTGCGGAACTTGTTGACCGTTTCCGACGGCCGATCGCGAATTTCCGCCAACTGGAAGTTCGCGGGATCGGTGACGCTGGTGCCGAAGGTCAGCTTCGGGCTCTTCATGTCGGTATAGTCGTAGCTATACCCCTGCGCGTCGCGGTCGTCGAACACGAAGGTCGTCTCGACCGGGATCGTCGCATCGGACTTCGAGATGCCGCCCATCAACGTGAAGCGCAGCTTGTCCGTGACATCCTGATCCCAGCTGCCGCCGATCTGGTAGAATTCGGTCTGCGACTTGCGCAGATAATGCTCGGTACGGACCCAGGCGTCGTTGAGCGTCGCCTTGATCAGGTTGTTGTTCGAATCGATCGTATAGTTGCTGAGATCGATCGACCGCTCGTTGGAACGCAGCAGGACTTCGCCCCATTTCTCCTCGCGGGTTTCCTTGAAGCGCGAATAGAGGCCGTCGATCGACACCTTGGTGGCATCGCTTGGCGACCATTGCACGCTGCCGGTGATCCCCAGCCGCTCGCGCTCGTGCCGGACCGAGCCGTAGCGCGGGATACGCGGATGGAAGGCGAGCGCGGCCGCGGTGCATGCGGTGCTCGGTACATAGACGCCGCCGCGGTTCTGCGTGGTGTAGCAGCGCGTACCGTTGACCGAATCGAACGGGGCCTGTGCCCAGCGCACCGTGTTGTTGCCGAGCTCAAAATTGTTGGTCTTCGAATAGGCGGCGGACGCCGCGACGCCGAAGCTGCCATCGGCCGATTTCCACGACAGCAGTCCGGCAAGGCGCGGCCCGGTATTCTTGCTCAGATCATTGTAGCTGGCCTGGGCAGACCCGACCGCGGTGAAGCCGGTCTTGCCGCCAAGCGGGTTGCCCGTGTTGAGATCGACGACCGCCCCCAGCGAGCCTTCGTCGAGCGAAGCCTCCGCGGTCTTGTGGACGACGATCGAGTTGAACAGCTCGGATGCGAAGACGTTGAAATCGAACGCGCGATCGCGGTTCGAACTGGCGCCGTCGGTCGAGGTGGCGACCGTCTCCATACCGTTGACGCGCACGCGCGTGAACTGCGCGCCGAGACCGCGCACCGTGATCGCGCGACCTTCGCCGGCATCGCGCTGGATCGAAATACCCGGGATACGCTGGAGTGATTCGGCAAGGTTCTGATCGGGAAACTTGGCGATGTCCTCGGCGACGATCGCGTCGACCGCGGCGACCGACTGGCGCTTGACGTTGAGCGCAGCGTCGAGCGACTTGCGGAAGCCGGTGACGATGATCTCGGCGGTCTCGCCTTCCGCCTGCACCGTCTCCGGGGCGGTCTGCGGTGCGGTGGTCGCGGCCTGATCCACGGTCTGGCCCTGCGGCACGACGGCCGTCTGTGCGGGCGACGGATCGACCTGCGCCGGCGTTCCCGGCGATACGCTGTTGGGGATCTGTGCAGCCTGCGCCGCTGCGATCGAAGGCATCGCGAGCGCCAGAACCAGACTGCCCGCAGACACGCCGCCCAGCCAGCCCATCCGTCGAACCGCAACCGTTGCTTGAACTTCCATTGCATCCACTCCCCGTTCGGCGATCACCGATGACACCGGTTGCGCTATCGGCGGCTCGCCGTTGCGCTTCCGACCTGACTATCTTGGAGAGTTCGAACCGTTACTGACCACGGTGGCGCCCGATCCTCTCCCGAAAAGCCAGCTCTTGCTGGTCCTCCCACCCGTCCCTTGTCTGCCTAGGTAACCGGTGTCACAACAATGTCGAAGGATCTTTGGCGTGTCAACATGCCGCGTCACACATCGTATCAAGCAGGAGATGCATCGATGAAATTGTTGCGAATTATCGCCCCCGCGCTCGCCGTCATGCTGTCCACGACGGCACCGGCACAGCAGCGCGCCTCGCGACCGATGGTCATCGTCGACGAGGTTGACACGATCCGTAACGAACCGCCCCCACACGGCGCGATCGGCTCCAGCACCGCCTATCGGATCAGCGACGCCGTACCCGGTCGGACGATGGAGTTCCGCAAGCGTATCCTGCACCCCGGCAGCGCGATCGGCCTGCACCGCATCGCGCATGACGAGGTGTATTACGTGATTTCGGGCACCGGCGCAGTCTCGTCCGACGGTGTGACGCTACCGGTACGGACGGGTATCGCGGCCTATCTGTTCGACGGCGAGACGGTCGGCATCCGCCAGACCGGCAGCGACCCGCTCGTGCTGATCATCGCCTATCCGATCCCGCGCTAGGTTCCGGGCTGGATATACGGGACGCGCGCGAACAGTTCGCGTTCCCATCTACGCGGATCGTTCTCGACCCTGGACCGGGCGTCGAAGATCATCGTCGCTCGCGTCGCCCGATCGTACCGCGGCCAGTGCGGTGCGCCGGCATGACCGGGATCGCCGGTAATCGCGAACGCGACGAAACTGTCCTGCATCGCCTTGGACGCCGCCTGCGCATCCGCCGCGGTGCCGGTCTGCGAGCCGGTCGCCCCCAGCGTGCCGAACACCAGCGGAATATCCATGGTATGGAACGCACCACGCCGCGGGTCCGTCCGCGACGCGAAATCGACCTGATAGACCCAGGTCGGCGTTCCCGTATCGGCGCGCGCCTCGGCCTCGATCACCTGCCCGCGCCAGCTCCGCCCTGCCGTGGTCGCGCCGTAGAAGACGTCGGTCGGCGACCAGTCCGGATAGCGCGCGCGGTACTGCGCCACGACCCATTCCGGCAGGATGTCGATCTTCAGCTCGGGCGCCATCCGCGCGGCGACGTTGCTCCAGTCGAGCCCCCTCACCTTCGGCGAATCAAGCCCGATGAACGCCCGCGTCTCGTCATGCGTGTTGCCGAGCAACATCGGGATGCGGTTGCCGAGCGGGTTTGCGTCCGGCCAAAACGGGTGCCGCGTGAGCCACTTCATGTCGAGCACCGGCCCGAAATACACCCCGCCACCCATGATCGGATCGGTCGCCGACAGCGCCTCGACCAGCTTTTCGACCGGCATCGTCAGCAACGGCGACAGGTCGCTTTCGGCCACCCCCAGCTTCGTCAGATATGCCCTGGCACGCGCCGTCGCGTTGAGGGGCCCCGATGCGGTCACCTGCTGCCCGCTCATAGTCGCCGCCCGGTGGAACAGCCCCGTAGCGGCGGGCATCCCCATCATCGTCGCGATCTTCGCGCCGCCGCCGGACTGACCTAACACCATTATGCGGGCCGGATCGCCGCCGAACGCCGCGATATTGTCGCGCACCCATTTCAGCGCGAGGATCAGGTCGAGCTGCCCTGCATTGCCACTGTCAGGAAAGCGTGGGTCGAGCCGCGCCAGATACAGATAGCCGAGCGCGTTGAGCCGGTGGTTCACCGTCACGACCACGACATCGCCGCGCGCCGCCAGCGCCTGCCCATCGTTCTGCGGATCGGTGACGCTGCCGTTCGAATACGCGCCACCGTGGATATAGACCATCACCGGCTTCTTCGCGCGGTGGTCGGCGTCTGCGGTCCAGACGTTCAGGAACAGGCAGTCTTCGGATTGCGGAGCGTAAGGGCCCGACTGCGGACAGACCGGCCCGAAATCGCGTGCCGGTCGGGTCTGTCCGGGCATCGCCACGGCTACCGGCGCCCGAAACCGTTCGGAGCGACCGTAGCGTATCCCCTTGAACGCGAGAATTTTCCGGTCCAAGGATCCGACGAAATTGCCAGCTGGAGCACGAACCGTGAGCGACGTCGCCGCGCCAGCGCCGGACGCCAGGATCAGCGCAGCGGCCCCGCTCAGGGTGCCGCGGCGCGTCCAGCCGTCAGCGGCGGACATCGAGCCCGCCCGACAGATACGCATCGATATCGGCTTGGCGGAACAGGCTCGCATCACCCGGCAGCGAATGCTTGAGCGCGGCGAGCGCTAAACCGATCCGCGCAACGTCTGCGATATCCTCGCCCGAGCGCAACCCGTGCAACACGCCCGCCGCAAACGCATCGCCGCCGCCGATCCGGTCCACGATCCCGGCAAGCACGACCTCCTCGGTCTGGACATGCTTCGCGCGCGTGTCGATCCGTGCGGACAACCGGTGGAGATCGACATGCTCAACGTGCCGCGCGGTCGAGGCGATCGTCTGCAACCGGGGGAACGCCGCGAACGCCGCTTCCGCTGCCTCGCGCCGCCGGTCTTCCGCATCGCCGGAAAAATCGCGGCCCAGCAGGAGGGCGATGTCGCGGTGGTTGCCGAACATCAGGTCGGCATGCGCGACGAGGTCCGTCAGGATCGCACGCGGGTTCGAATCCCAGCGCTCCCACAATTTGCCGCGCCAATTGCCGTCGAACGAGACGGGAATCCCGCGACCGGTGGCCGCCTTGGCAGCGGCAAGTGCGGCTTCCGCCGGGACCGGCCCGAGCGCCGGGGTGATGCCGGACAGATGGAGGCGGTCGACGCCCGCCAGCAGCGTATCCCAGTTCCACGCGCTCACTGGCGCCTCGGCAAACGAGGACCAGGCGCGATCGTAGACTACTTCGGTCGCGCGCAGGCCGGCGCCCGAGGTGACGAAATACAGCCCCATCCGCTCGCCGCCGAACACGATGGTCGATGTGTCGACGCCGTGCCCGCGCAGCGTCGTAATCGCTGCGCGGCCGAGATCGTTGTCGGGCACCCTCGTCGCCATGCCGACGTCGTGGCCCAGACGCGCAAGCTGCGTAACGACGTTCGCCTCCGCGCCGGCGACCCATACGTCGAGCTTGGGCGTCTGCAACAGCAGTTCGCGCCCCGGTGGCGAAAGCCGCAGCATGATCTCACCGAACGCCAGGAATTTGCTCATATCGCCCTCTCTAGTTCCTCCCCGGCGCGGGGAGGGGGACCGCCGCCGAAGGCGGGGATGGAGGGGGGCCTCCACGACCGCTACGCCCGTGGAAGCCCCCCACCGTCAGCCTGTAGCTCTCACCTCCCGTGCCGGGGAGGATTTACCGCGCCAGCCAGCCGCCATCGACCGCCAGGATATGGCCCTGGACATACTTCGCCGCTGCCGACGACAGGAACACCGCCGCGCCGCCAAGATCGCTCGGATCGCCCCATGCGCCAGCCGGGATGCGGTCCATGATCGACTTGTTGCGCACTTCGTCGGCCTGCAACGCCGCGGTGTTGTTGGTCGCGATATAGCCCGGTGCGATCGCGTTGACGTTGATGCCCTTGCTCGCCCACTCGTTCGCCAGCAGCTTGGTCAGCCCGCCGATCCCCGACTTGGACGCGGTATAGCTCGGCACGCGGATGCCGCCCTGGAACGTCAGCATCGAGGCGATGTTGACGATCTTGCCGCCACCATTTGTGATCATGTGTCTCCCGGCCGCCTGGCACAGGAAGAACACCGACTTCAAATTGGTATCGATCACCGCATCCCAGTCCGCCTCGGTGAAGTCGACCGCATCGGCGCGACGAATGATGCCGGCGTTGTTAATCAAGATATCGAGCCCGCCGAGCTTCGCCACGGTCTCGTCGACGACGCGCTGAACCGGTTCGATCGTCGACAGGTCCGCGGAGACGATCTCCGCTTTCCGCCCAAGCGCGCGGATCTGCGCGACGGTATCCTCGGCAGGTGTCCGGCCGACGCACGCGACGTCAGTCCCGGCCGCAGCAAGCGCAACCGCGATCGCTTGGCCGATACCTGTGTTAGCGCCGGTCACGATGGCGACCTTGCCGGTGAGGTCGAAGGGATTTGTCATGCTTTCTCTCTCATTCCCCTCCCGCTTGCGGGAGGGGTTAGGGGAGGGGAAATGCGGACCAACGCTCGTGACCACGCCCTCCCCCGACCCCTCCCGTGAACGGGAGGGGAGAAGATTTACGCCAGCTGGCAGATATCCAGCACGTTCATGTCGGTATAATCCTGGTTCTCGCCGGCCATCGCCCAGATGAACGCGTACGCCTTGGTGCCCGAGCCCATGTGGATCGACCACGGCGGGCTGATCACCGCTTCCTCGTTCGCCATGACGATGTGGCGGGTCGCCTCGCCCTCGCCCATGTAATGGAACACGCGATCCTTCTCGAGGTCGTCGAGCTCGAAGTAGAAATAGATCTCGCTGCGACGCTCGTGGATGTGCGGCGGCATCGTGTTCCACACCGACCCGGGCTTCAGAACGGTGAGGCCCATCACCAGTTGCGCGCTGTCGCAGATGCCCGGGATGACCATCTGGTAGATCGTCCGTTCGTTCGACTCTTCGAGCGAACCGCGCTCCAGCGTGGTCGCATCACCGACCGAGATTACCCGCGTCGTGAACGCCTTGTGCGCAGGGCACGACGCCAGATAGAAGCGCGCACCGTCGCCCGAGAACTGCACATCCTTCGCGCCCATCGTCACGTACAGGCAATCCTTGTTGCCGAGCGTGAACGTCTCGCCGTCGACGGTGACGGTGCCGCCGACCTTGCCGACGTTGACGACTGCAAGCTCGCGGCGTTCGAGGAACGGGTGCCCCGCTGCCGACGCCGGCTCGGCCTGATTGGGCAGCTTGACGCTACCGCTGGAGACCGCGACGCCGCCGATCACAAAGCGCTCAGCATGCGTGTAGTTGAGCACGCATTCGCCGTCGCGGAACAGGTCCTGGATCAGGTAACGGTCGCGCAGTTCGTCGTTGGAAACGCATTCCATCATGTCGGGGTGCGTGGCATAGTAGGTGCGGTCGTACATGATAGGCTCCGGTCAGGCCGCTTGCGCAGCACAATGGGGTTCGTCGATACGGTAAGCGCGGCGGACGAGGCCGCTGGTAAGTTCGTGGGCAAGGTCGGCCGCTTCCCAGTCGGCAAGCCGGTGTTCCGCCACCAGCCGCGCGAGGAATCCACAGTCGATCCGCCGCGCGACATCGTGCCGCGCGGGAATGGAGAGGAACGCCCGCGTGTCGTCGTTGAAGCCGACGGTGTTGTAGAACCCGGCGGTCTCGGTCGTCATCTCGCGGAACCGGCGCATGCCCTCGGGACTGTCGTGAAACCACCAGGACGGCCCGAGCTTCAGGCAGGGGTAGTGGCCAGCGAGCGGTGCCAGTTCGCGCGCGTACGTGCTTTCGTCGAGCGTGAATAGGATGATCGACAGCCGGGTGCTCGTCCCGAACCGATCAAGCAGCGGTTTCAGCGCATGCACGTAATCGGCCCCCGTCGGGATATCGGCGCCCTTGTCGCGGCCATGGCTCGCGAACAGCCCGGCATTGTGGTTGCGCGACGAGCCGGGGTGAATCTGCATCACCATCCCGTCGTCGACCGACATCGCCGCCATCTCGGTCAGCATCTGCGCCCGAAACAGTTCGGCGTCGGCCGGCGTCCAGTCGCCGCGCGTCACCTTGGCGAACAGTGCCTCGGCCTCGACGCGCGACAGGTTCGCAGTCGCAGCGGTCGGATGTCCGTGATCGGTCGCGGTCGCGCCTGCCGCACGAAAGTCCGCACGACGCTTGCGGTGCGCCGCAAGATAGCCCTTCCAGTCGTACACGTCCTCACCGGTCAGTTCGGCGAAGCGCATCATCGCCGGCTTGAACGCCTCGTGCTCGACGTCGATCACGCCGTCCGGGCGATAGGTCGTCACGACGCGCCCGTTCCAGCCCGACTGGCGGATCCGGCGATGCGCGGCGAGATCGTCATGCGCGCCCTCGGTGGTCGCGAGAAACTCGATCCCGAACCGGTCGAACAATGCGCGCGGACGGAACGCGTCGGAGGCAAGCATCTGGCCGATGAGGTCGAAATACCGGTCCGCGGTCGATGCCTCCAGCGCGACGTCGATCCCGAACACGTCGCTAAATACATGATCGAGCCACAGCCGCGACGGCGTGCCGCGGAACAGCGTGTAATGCTCGGCGAACAGCTTCCACGCCGTCCGCGGATCGGTCGCGGGCATGCCGCTCAGCCGCGGGATCGCCAGCGCGTCCAGGTCCACGCCCTGACTATAGAGCATCCGATAGAGATAATGGTCTGGCGCGAGAAGCAGCGAAGTCGCGTCAGTCCAGTTGGCGTTCTCTGCGAACCAGGTCGGATCGGTATGCCCGTGCGGGCTGACGATCGGCAGCGTCGCCACCTCGGCGTACAACGCCCGCGCAATCGCGCGCGTCGCCGGTTCCGCCGGGAAAAGGCGGTCCGGATGCAGTTCCAGAGCCCTTGCCATCGTCCATCCTCCTTGCCGCTTCGCGCGATCCTCTGACAATCTGGTAACCGGTGTCACAGGGTCGCGCAACCACGAATTCGGCCCGATACTACGTCTCGATGTCGACCGGCGGCGAAACCGACGCGCGCCGGATCAGCGTCGAGAGGAACAACGACGGCTCCTCGACCAGATCGCTGACGTCATCGACGCCTGCGATCAACTTCAACGCGGCCGAGCGCGCCATCGATGCGATCGGCCATCGCACCGTGGTCAGCGGCGGCCAGACATGCGCGGCGATCGGCGTGTCATCGAACCCGATGATCGACAGGTCGCGCGGGATGTCGAGCCCGCGTTGCCGCGCGGCATGAATGATCCCCGCCGCCATCTCGTCGTTGGACGAGAAGATCGCGGTTGGTCGCGGCATCACGTCGAGCAACCGCTCCGCCGCGACCAGCCCAGACTCGAACGTGTAATTGCCATCCGCGATCATGCTCCGCGGCAAGGCAATCCCCGCTGCGGCCAAGGCGTCCTCGAACCCCAGACGCCGCTCGCGCGCCGAGCGGAACCCGTGCGGTCCTGCGACCAGTCCGATCCGGCGATGCCCCTGCTCGATCAAATACTCGGTCGCGGTCCGCACCGCCTCGCGGTCGTTCGATGCGACCATATGCTCGGTATCGTCGATCACCGCCGAACCCATGCGGACGTACCGACACCCGATCGAATCGCAGAGCTTGGCGACCGAATCATTCTCGCTGACCGGCGGCATCAGCAGCACGCCGAATAGTCGCTGCCGCTCCAGAAAGTGCCGAAGATCGTCGAGCATCGTCGCGGAGCCGCGATCGAGCGGGCGCACCACCATCTCGAACTCGGTCCCCTGCAACGCCTCCAACATGCCCTGCTGCACGTTCAGCACGGTCTGCGCATTGGGGTTGTCGTGGACCAGCCCAATCAGGAAATTGCGGCGAAGCGCCAGCGCCCGCGCCTGCGGGTTGGGGATATAGCCGAGCTCGCCGATCACGTCCTCGACCCGCTTTCGGGTGTCGTCGTTGAGCAACGGCGACCGATTGATCACCCGGCTCACCGTCTTCTTGGAGACCCCGGCGATCCGGGCAACGTCGTTGATCGTCGGCTGACCGGTCTTCTGCATAACAACGACATAGCCGGACCAGACCAAGTCGTCTTGCGGAAAAGCCATCGCCGCCGCATAATGCTGACACCGGTTACCGATATAAGAGGATGCGATGGCCAAGGCTCTGAGGGTCGATCCGCGTGACTGCGTGGCGACGCTGCTGCACGATGCGCTGGCGGGCGAAGTCGTGACGATCGACGAAGACGCTTTGGTCCTGAACGCCGATATCAGGCGCGGTCACAAGGTCGCGCTGGCACCCATCGCGGCGGGCGAACCTGTGGTTAAATACGGCTTCCCGATCGGCACCGCGACGCAGCCGATCGCCCCCGGCACGCACGTCCATTCGCACAATCTCAAGACCGGCCTCGAAGGCACGCTCGCCTATCGGTTCGACCCGGTCGATACCGCGTCTGCCCCCGGCGCATCGGCCGCGACGTTCGAAGGCTATGTCCGCGCCGATGGCAGCGTCGGCACGCGCAACGAGATCTGGATCCTGTCGACCGTCGGCTGCGTCGCGCGCACCGCCGAACGGATCGCCACCAAGGCCGCGGCGCTGGTCATCGATAGCGTCGACGGCGTCCACGCCTTCACGCACCCACATGGTTGCTCTCAGCTCGGCCAGGACCTGGAGGGCACGCGCACGATCATGGCGAGCCTCGCCTGCCATCCCAATGCCGGCGGCGTACTGATCGTCGGGCTGGGCTGCGAGGAGAACCAGATCGAGGCGTTGCTCGCTACGATCCCGGAGTCGCGCCACGGCATGATCCGCACCTTGACGACGCAGGTCAGCGGCGACGAGATCGCGGAAGGCTGCGCGCTGGTCGCCGAACTCGCCGCGCTGGCAAAGGCATCGCGCCAGACGGTCGGTGTCGACAAGCTCGTCCTCGGCGTCAAATGCGGGGGGTCGGATGGCCTGTCGGGCCTCACCGCCAACCCATTGGTCGGCCGGATGAGCGACCGCGTCACCGCGGCGGGCGGCCGCGTCCTCGTGACCGAAATCCCCGAGATCTTCGGCGCCGAGCAGATGCTGATGAACCGCGCAGCGAGCGAGCCCGTGTTCGACCGCATCGTCGCAGTCGTGAACGATTTCAAACGCTACTTCCTCGATCACGGCGAGACGGTGTCGGAGAACCCCTCGCCCGGCAACGTCGTCGGCGGCATCACCACGCTCGAGGAAAAGTCGCTCGGCGCCGTCCAGAAGGCGGGTCGTGCCGCGGTAGCCGACGTGATCGATTATGGCGCGCGGGTTCGGATTGACGGCCTCACGTTGCTGGAGGCGCCGGGCAACGACGCGGTCTCGTCGACCGCGCTGGCGGCGGCGGGCGCGACCGCAATCCTGTTCACCACCGGACGCGGCACGCCACTCGGCTTCCCTGTGCCGACGATCAAGATCGCGTCGAACACCGATCTCGCCACGCGCAAGCCCGGCTGGATCGACTTCGATGCGGGCGCGGTACTTGAAGACGGTTTTCCGGCCACGGAAGAGGCGTTGTTTACGCGGATTATGCAGATCGCGTCTGGTGCCGAGACCGCTGCCGAACGCAACGGCGAACGCGAGATCGCGATCTGGAAACGAGGCGTAACGCTGTGAACCGACTGTCTTTCGCCAGCCTCTCCACCCTGCCCGGCTCCGTACAAAGCCCGAAAGGGCGCCCAGCCGGCGGCGTCGGCATCGTCCATTTCGGCCCCGGCGCATTTCACCGCGCGCACCAGGCGGCCTATGTCGACGACGTCCTTTCGCACGATGCTCGCTGGGGGATCGCCGCGGTATCGATGCGGACGCGCGGCACGATCGACGCGCTGGCAGAGCAGGACGGGCTTTATACGCTTGCGATCCGCGACGCCGAACCATCGCTGCGCGTGATCGGCGCGCACCGCCGCTTCCTGGGGCCTGAGGACGCGGCAGAGACCCACGCGCTGCTTGCCGACCCGTCAGTTGCGCTGGTGACGACGACCGTGACCGAGAAGGGCTATTGCCTCGCAGGCGATGGCACGCTCGACCTGAGCCATCCCGATATCGTCCACGACCTCGCCGGAACGACGGTTCCGCGAAGCGTCGTCGGCTGGATCGTCGCCGGCCTCGCCGCGCGCCGGGCCGCCGGCATTGCGCCCTTCGTACCGATGCCGTGCGACAATCTCGCGAGCAACGGCGCCAAGTTGCATGCCGCACTGGTCGCCTTTGCGGGACGGACCGATGCATCACTGGCGGACTGGATCGCGGGCGAGGTCCGGGTGCCCTCGACGATGGTCGATTCGATCACCCCGGCAAGCGACGCCGCGCTCTACGCCGATGTCGCCGCAGCACTCGGGATCGAGGATCGCGCTGCGGTCCAGCGGGAATCGTTCACGCAATGGGTCATCGAGGACATCGGGCGGCCGCTCGGCCCCGACCTCGCCAGCGTCGGCGCGACCATCACCACCGACGTCGGCGGCTACGAAAAGGCCAAGCTGCGGATCCTCAACGGCGCGCATTCCACGCTTGCCTATGCCGGCCTGTTGCGCGGATCGACCAGCGTCGCCGACGCGATGCGCGACCCGGAACTGGCCGCGTTCGTAGACGCGATGATCGTCCGCGACATCATCCCGATGCTGCCCCCCGTCCACGGCCTCGACATCCAGGACTATCGCGCAGCCGTACTGCGACGCTTCCGCAACCCGGTGATCGTCCACCGGCTCGACCAGATCGCGCAGGACGGTTCGCAGAAGCTCCCCTATCGCCTCGGCGATACGCTGATCGCCAATCGCCGCGCGGGACGCATGCCGACGCACGTCGTCGCGGCGTTCGGCGCCTGGACCGCGTTCCTGATCCGCCGATCGCGCGGTGGACAGCCGATCGTCGACCCCGCCGGCAACAGGCTGGCCATACTCGCATCCGCGGGCAGCCCGGCGGATATCGTCGCGCGCTTGACAGACGAAGGCCTCGGCATTTCTCGCGAAGTGCTTGAGGACGCTGCACTAATGGCAGCGCTCGGCCGTGCCGCGACCGATGCTCACGACGAAAACTGGGGCTCATTGTTCGCGGGCTGAGCAAGTCGGCTTGTCAATGACACCGGTTTCCCATACGCTTCGAAAAAATAGAACGACATCACAGGAGGGGTTCTTGGCGGCACAGCCGAACACGACCAACACGACACGGATCGCCCAGACCTTCGTGGACGCGCGCCGCGACGGTGGCGTCGTTCCCGAATTTCCCGGCGACGTGCCGGTCACGCTCGACGAGGGCTATGCCGTGCAGGACGCGGCGCTGCTGCTCGCGGACGGCGTCGTGGCGGGCTGGAAGGTCGGCCGGATCAACCCGCCGCTCGACGGTATCGACCGCCTGACCGGCCCCATCTTCGCCGATCAAATCGTCATGGCCAGCGCCGATCCGGTCGCTATGCCAGTGTTCGCGCAAGGGTTTGCCGCGGCAGAGGCCGAATTTCTGCTCAGGATCGGCACCGCGCCCCACCCTGCCAAGTCGACCTATACGATCGACGAAGCCCGCGCGATGATCGACGCGGTGCATGTCGGGATCGAGATCGCGAGTTCGCCCTTCCCCGGCATCAACGCGCTCGGACCGACCGTCACCGTCTCCGATTTCGGCAATAACAACGGCCTCGTCGTCGGCGCCGATGCCAAGGGCTGGCGCGATGGCGACATCAACGACTGGCCGGTCGAGCTGTGGATCAACGGCGCCTTGATCGGTGCGGCCACGAGTGCGACCATGCTCGACGGCCCGTTCGGCGCGGTGCGCTATCTGCTCGAACACCTAGCCGCACGCGGGATCGCGCTGTCGCCGGGACAATGGGTTTCGACCGGCGCGGTCACCGGCGTCCATCCGGTGGCGATCGGCGACCGGGTCGAGGCGCGCTTCGACGGACGGTTAGCCGTCCACTGCACCATCAAGGCCCGCTAGAGGCTGTCTTTAGGAGAGAAGCCAATGGCGAGCATGAACATGCCGGAGGTCGCGGGCGCTCCCGGCGCGAACGGGGTGGGCGAGGCTGGAATTGGCGGCAATATCGGCCGGTATCGCTGGCTGATCTGCAGCCTGTTGTTTGCCGCGACCGCAATCAACTATGTCGACCGGCAGATGATCGGTGTCCTGAAGCCGACCATCTCCGCCGAACTCGGCTGGAACGAGACGACCTATGCCGATGTCATCTTCTGGTTCCAGGCGGCCTATGCGATCGGTTATCTGAGCTTCGGCCGGATCGTCGACGTGCTCGGCGCGCGGATCGGTTATTCGGTCGCGTTCGTGATCTGGACGCTCGGCCACACGCTGTGCGGGTTCGCCGGCAATGCGTTCCAGTTCTCCGCGGCGCGCGTCGTGCTCGGCCTAGGCGAGGCGGGCAACTTCCCCGCGGGCATCAAGGCGGTCTCGGAGTGGTTTCCTGCCAAGGAGCGCGCGTTCGCGACCGGCGTATTCAATGCGGGCGCGAACATCGGCGCGGTGATCACCCCGCTGATCGTGCCGATCATCACGATCGCATTCGGCTGGCGGATGGCGTTCATCATCACCGGCGCGATCAGCCTGATCTGGCTGGTTGCCTGGATCGCGATCTATCGCCGGCCGCGCGAGGTGGTCAAGCTGTCGCCCGCCGAACTCGCGCATATCGAAAGCGATCCCGCAGACCCCGCGAAGAAGATCGGCTGGCTCAAGCTGCTCGGCTACCGCGAGACCTGGGCGTATGCGCTGGGCAAATTCCTGATCGATCCGATCTGGTGGCTGTTCCTGTTCTGGACGCCCGATTTCCTCGCCAAGACCTATCATCTCGATCTCAAGAGCTTCGGTCCACCGCTGGTCGTGATCTACCTGCTCTCGGACGTCGGCAGCGTCGCGGGCGGCTGGTCGTCGTCCAAGCTGATGAAGCGCGGTTACTCCGCCAATTTCGCGCGGAAGATCACGATGCTGGCCTGCGCGTTCTTGGTGATGCCGATTTTCTTCGCGCAATATGTCGACAACCTCTGGCTCGCGGTCGGGATCGTCGGGCTGGCGACGGCGGCGCACCAAGCGTTCTCGGCGAACCTGTACACGATCCCGTCGGACATGTTTCCGCGCGGCGCAGTCGGGTCGGTGGTCGGCATTGGCGGCACGGTCGGTGCGATCGGCGGCATGATGATGGCCAAGTTCACCGGCTACGTCCTGCAGACCACGGGGAGCTACACGCTAATCTTCGCGGTCGCCGGGAGCACGTACCTGATCGCGATCACCGTCGTGCACCTGCTCTCGCCGAGGCTGGCGAGAGTGGACGCGGGCTAGGTCTGCCCTTCCTTGTTCTCCCGCGAAAACGGGAGTCCAGTCTGGGCTCCCGCCTTCGCGGGAGAACAAGCTTCTGACGACGAACATTTGGCCAAATCGCTCAACGCTGATTGGCACCAGGGAGAGAGCAGTGAAGCGTTCCACCACGGCGTCCGTCCTAGCATTAGCCGTTGCGAGCATCGCTCCGGCACAAGCGCAGGACGCGACCGGCCTCCTCTTCCGCGCCTCCGCCGACAAGAGCCTCACCGCCGACTACGCCACCGGCGACCCCGTCCCCAATTTCCGCAGCGGCGTCGACGTAACCCCGGACGGCACGATCGGCGGCGCCGTGCGCTGGGCGGACGACGGCTACGTAGCGTGGAAAGCCCCCGGCAACATCCGCGCGGACCGTGGTACGCTCGCTTTCTTCTGGCGCGCCCGCACCCCCGTCGGCGAAGCCCCGTTCGTGATCTTCCGCACCGGGTTCGCGGACCATTCGAGCTGGGACATGGCGTTCCTACGGATCGACTGGAACGGCCACGGCTTCGACGCCTTCGTCACCGACGCGAACCTCTCGCGCATCCGGGTGTCGTGGACGATCCCCCAAGCCCCCGCCGCCGACGCCTGGTCGCACATCGCCTTCACTTGGGACGAAACCATCGGTGTGCAGCTCTATATCGACGGTAAGCTGGTCGTGCGGAAGGACCAGAAGGCCGACCTCGACAGCGGCCTCGACCAGTTCGGCCTCGCCGGCCGCGTCATGTCCCCCCACCAAGTCCAGAGCCGCTACAATTTCATGCGCGGATCGGACCTCGACGAGATCCGTGTCTACGACCGCATCCTCCCCGCCTCCGATGTCGCAGCGCTCGCCGATAAGCGCGAACCGGCCCCCGCCCCCGCGACCGATCCGGCAGCCAGACGCACGGCGTGGCTCCACCGCTACGGCTGGGACAAGTCCGCGCCACCCGTCCTTGACGCCCCTGTCACCCGCGTCCGGAAAGTCGAATTCGCCGACGCGAAGGACCTGAAGGAATGGATGTGGAAAGGCGTCGACGGAATCGCAGAGACGACCTGGCCCGGCGTCTACAACCGCTCCCGCCTGCCCGGCCGCGACGATTATTTTGAGCTGCCCGACTGGAACACCTATGTCGAAGGCGGCAAGCGCTACGACCTGACGATCCCGCCGAACGAACGCGTCAACCGCGTCGAGATCCGCGGCGCGGCCTATGGTCGCCTGGACTGGAGCAACGGCACCAAGCCCGCCCTGATCGCCACCCGCGCCCGAGGCACAGTCCGCAGCGTAAACCAGTTCGCCCCCCGCACCGGCGGCACGCTGAGCTTCACCAACACGATGCAGGAGCAGCCGATCCAGGAGCTCTGGGCCTATGACGTCGGCGCAGGCGCGGAACCCGCCGGCAGCTTCAAGCTCTCTTACACCATCGACGCCGCCGCCTCCCCTAACCTCGCCGCGCTCGCACCGCTCAACACGTACATCGCCGGCCGGTTCGCGCCCAACGAACGCAGCACAGTCGTCGCGATGCCCTCCGCCGGTCTCAAAGCCGCGGTCGGGGCAGGCACCGGTGGCGCATCCGGCGCGCCCGTCCGCCGCAAGGACGCCGCCCCGATCGTCCACATCCTGATCCCGGCAAGCTTCGGCGACGCGCTCCCCGACCGCCCGCTCGCCCGCGCGTTCGATTACGGCTGGCAGAACCTCAACGACGGTCTCGACGGCATCGCGATTGATATCCCCGCGCTGAACGCCAAGACCGACGCCGCCGGCCTGATCGCTCTCAACATCTGCGTGAAGGACCCGATCTGGCCCGGCCGCGACATGATCGACCTCTCCGTCTCGGTCCGCCCGAACGAAGCGCGCACCCTCTGGCTTGACCTGCGCGACCGCATCCTCCCCAATGACAGCCTCTATCTGACGATCGCCAGCGCCGCCCCCGACTTCGACGCCACCGCGCTGAACGGCGCCAAGATTCGCTTAGTATTAAAGTCTCGCGCCGCAGCCCTGCCCGAGCACATCGCCGACCGCATGGCGCAGGTGAAAGACAATTGGGGCTTCCTCGTCGAGGAACACACCGCCTCGAAACGCGCCGGCCTCTACCAGCGCCTGTTCGCCGACATCTCCGACCTGCTCCGCGTCGACGCCGACAACGCGCGCGCCCGCGCCTATTGGGCCGACATCAATTACCGCCCCGAGAACCTGCCAGCCTTCGTCCAGCCGGTCGCCCCCGCAGGCGTTCCCCTATGGGCCTTCCGCCAGCTCGAAGACCTCAAGCGCGTCCGCCAATTCGTCACCTGGTGGATCGACGATCGGCAAGTCCCCTACGGCGATTTCGGCGGTGGCATTTCCGACGACACCGATCTGACCCAGCAATGGCCTGGCTTGGCGCTGATGGGAGTCGAGCCCGACAAGATCAACGCCTCGCTCCGCGCGCTGTCCGACGCGGTCTACAAGAACGGCATGATCGTGAACGGCCTCGGCTACATTACCGCCGACGAACTCCACGCGTACGAAGAGGGCCTGAACAGCAACGCCGAACGCCTGTACCTCAACTGGGGCGAGCCCAAGGCGGTCGAGCGCCTGATGGACAACACGCGCGCCCTCCAGACCGTGATCCTCAAGAACCCCGCCGGCCACATGCACTTCGCCAGCAACTGGTATGGCGGGCGAAAGATGTACCGCGAAGGTGCGTGGGAATGGCAGAAACCCTATGCCTTCACCGTCATGCACGGCCCGATGCTGGTCGGCCTCTACAACGCCAATCCACTCGCCCGCGGCCTCGTCACCGGCGTGATCGACGGCTGGATGGCGCACGGCAAGCAGGCACCCGACGGCAGCTGGAGCTATCCCAACGAGATCAACTGGCGCACCGATGCCGAGCGCACCGGCGACGGCGGCGGCATCACGACCTCGTTGCAGGCGACCTGGGCCGCGTGGCGCTACACCGGCGACGCCAAATACCTTCGCCCGATCGAAGCGCGGCTCGCCAAGGCCGGTCCGGCCGCGCTGGCCGAATTCAACGAGAACGCGTTCGACGCACTCCCCGGTGGCGCCGCGGCCCGCACCAAACTTGCCACGGCCAAGTCCGAAGACCCGTTCGCCCGCTACACTGCCTGGGCCGCGACCGGCGACACCGCACCCCTGGAAGCGCTCCATGCCGACGCGATCGCCGACAAGTCGCTGCACATGGACATGTACACCGAAGGCCATTGGTGGAGCGACCGCGTCGACCAGCCAAGCGAGATCCTTCAACGCGAGCGCCTCGGTGGGATCGCGCTGCGCCGCAACCAGAGCTGGCCCGGCAACACCGTAAGCTGGCGCTTCGCCGAGCCGGGCGCGGCGACACGGGTCGCGCTCCTGCTGCCCGGCGCGACGCCGACCAGGTTCCGGGTGATCGCCTACAACACCACCGACCACGCCCAGCGCGCGACGATGTCGACCTGGACCGTCACCGCCGGCCGCTGGTCGATGCAGGCGTCTAGCAGCACCGACGGCGGCAAGACGCTCGCAGCGATCGGCGCTGCGCAGACCATGACGCTCGAACGCAGCGCCAGCACCGACGTGACGTTCGCGCCCGGCACCACGGTGTTCGACTTCGCGCTGATCGAGCCGGGCACCCCGGTAGACGAGCGCGCGGACCTCGGCATCGGTACCGACGATGTGGTCGTGAAGGGCCGCACCGTGACGGTCATGGTTCACAGCCTCGGTGCAAAGGACGCGAAAGGCGGCCGTGCGGAACTGATCGACGCGATGGGTAGAGTGGTGGCAACCAAGAGCATCCCGCCGCTGGCCGCTCCGCTGGATCTGCGACCGAGGACCACGACCGTGACGCTGGCGATACCGGCCCGCGTAAACCCCGCAACGCTGACCGTTCACGTCGCGCTTGCTGGGGACGAGCCCGAGATCACGCAGGCGAACAACCGCGTCTCGCTACAGCGATGATGCGCCCTCGATGACGGTTCCTGTATCCCGCAATGCCTTCTCCGCCCAGAGCCAGAGTAAGACCGCCTCCACCCCGTTCGTGCTGAGCGAAGTCGAAGCACACGCGTCCCAGGGTTCACCGTTCGCTCAAGACGCACGGAGGGGCATAGAATGACGCCAACCCGCAGAAGCATACTCGTCGGACTGGCTTCAACAGCCTTCGCCTCCGCAAACGCCCGCGCCCAATCCGTCCCGCTTCTACGCCAAGCCCTGAACAATGCCGCCGCAACCAACCCGGACGAAGCGCTCCGCCTGCTGACGCCGTTCGACGCAAGCTCCCTGCAACCGAGCGACCGCCTCGACCTGATCACCGCCCGCGCCGGTCTGGCAATCGACGCCGCCATCGCACGGTCCACGTTCGGCCGCACCGGACGCAGCCCCTACCGCGTCACCCCTGCGACCGGCGCCTGGAAGGCAGCACGTCCGGATCAAGCCAGGATCGACGCAGACACCACCGCGATCTTCGCCGACGCCGAAGCCGGCATCGTCCTTCCCCGCCTGTCGCTCGACCGCACGGTCGACGCGCTTCGAACCGCCCCCACAAACCCCGCGATCGACCGACAGATCGCCGCGCTCGAAAGTCTCCGCGATATCGCCCCGTCCGCGCCCGGAGTCGGACGGTTCAGGGGCGGCGCGGACTGGTATGCTCTCCAACTGCAACGCCCGCTCGGCGCCATGACGCCAGCCTATGCGGAAGGCCGGCTCTTCGTCGAACTGAACCGCCTTCACGCCCGCGCCACACACCTGTTCGACCGGATCGGCGCATCCAAGGGGACCGTCGCAGCCCGCTATGCCACACTCTGGCGGGACGAACGCTTTCTCTATCCTGACACCGACGCTGGCCGCGCAGAGGCAATTGGCGACATGAACCGCATGCTCGCCACCGCGCGAGCCAAAATCCCGACGGCGTTCGGCGCGCTCCCTCCATGGTGCCTGAACGCCAGCGCCCGCGCGTTATCTGCGCAAGACATCGCCGCCGGCCGCGGCGGCTATCGAGAGGTCCCGACTCCGACCCGCGCCGGCGCCTATGTCGTCGACCTCAAGGACATCCGCTGCCGTCCATGCTGGACGCTCCCGAGCGTCGTCGCGCACGAACTCCTCCCCGGCCACATGATCCAGCTGGGTCTGGAGAGCGCCACCCCGCCCCACCCGCTCCGCATCGAATACGCGTCGGCCTTCGTCGAAGGCTGGGGCATCTACGCCGAGCAACTTGCCGAAAAAGCCGGTGCCTATACCGACCCGCACGATGCGCTCGGCCACATTCACTGGCTTCTGTTCCGCGTCGCCCGCGCGCTCGTCGATCTTGGTATCCACCTCCACGGCTGGTCGATCGAGCAGGCCCGCGAGCGCTTTACCGAATGGCAGGGCGAACCCGCCTATTTTGCACCGTTCGGCACCGAGCTGGCCCGGATCCCGCTCGAACCGGGCACGCGCGTTGCAGAGGCAATGGCGTGGCTGGCGATCGTCGACCAAAGCCGCAGTAGATCGCCTACTGTATATCATAGGGGGCTATTGCTCCCCGGACGAAAACAAATTCTATCTCCTGGATAATCAAGTCGATATTCGACGATCAAATATAATCTATTTGGAAAAGGTTATTCTTTACTTATTGAGATAAGTCCCCCCGTTTTGACCCAAGCCGTCTCTACTCTTAAATATGAACGTACGTCCGCTGATCCGCGAGTGGCGTCCGAAAGCGGCCATTCCGCTTTCCACCCAAAGAATGCAAAGCGGACCGGCTGCTCTGCGTGGCCACCGACCGCATCGCGGCCGGGGCTGCGCAGCGTTTAATCTCCTTCCTCGTCGCCGCCGTCACAAAGCCGCGCGATCCACGGATTGCAGATCACCAGTACCGGCGGGTCGCGTAGGTCAGTTCCGGGAATAAACTTGAACACGTTGGACCGCCGAAGCTGCCCCCGCTCGAGGCGTGAGAGCAGCGCGGCAGAAATCCCGGCGGCCTGGGCCGCTCCCACCAGCGTCATCTCCTTTTGCCGTCGCGCGAATCTGATCCGCTCGCCGAGCGCGATGATCTGGTTTCCTTTGACGCCTTCAAGGAAGGTGCGGTGCCGTCGCGGCGCCTCCTCCGCCGGCACGCTGGCGAGCCGCCCCCCTCCCGGCATGTCGTTGACGAAGTTGCGGGGGTCGGCGTCCGTCTCGACGGCATGGGCGACATGCTCCCAACCAAGCTCGAGGATGTCAAGCAAGGCGTCGAGCGTGGCAGGCCCCGGCCACGCGGCACCACGCTCGATGTCGGACAGCGCCCCTCGCGTGATACCGGCACGTGCAGCGACCTGGGCCTGAGTCCCGAATGCCGCACCCTCCAGCTTGCCCTGGCGATGACGCTTCAGGAACCCACCAAAATCGGCCCGCAGCCGGACAGCGCCTCGCGGCAGCAACATGCGGCTGGGACGATCCGGCTGGGACACCGCGCCACACCTATACGCGGCTTAAATAGTTGAACAGCCGAATGTCGAGTTTTTGCACACAGCCTTGAAGCCTCTCCCAAAACGCCGTCATGGCCGTTCCCGCCACCTCCTCGAACAACAGCACCGCCGAGCCGCGGCTATGTTTGTCTGCGGTCGACGAGGCGCTGCTGCTCCTGCTGGCGAGGCGGCTTGCACGTGCGCTGTTGCTGGAAGCGGAAGCCGATATGGCGACGGAGATCACACAACCACGGCTTGATTCCGCGCAGTCGGATTCGCACTCTTGATCCTCCGTCCGCTGCAAGGTGCCGACCGATGACCCACGCCGCCGTCGCTTATGGCCGTAAGAGCTTCGACGACCCCGACGAGCGGACGTCGTCGGTCGACGACCAGCAGCTGTTCGCGCAAGGCTATGCCGAGCGCTGCGGGCTGGAGGTCATCGCCTTCCACGGCGACGACGGCATCACCGGCGCGACGATGGAGCGCCCGGGGCTACAGGAGGTCCTGAAGCTCATCACCAAAGGCCAGGTCCGCAACCTCATCATCGAGGATGTCGACCGGCTGAGCCGCGACGCCGAGCATCTCCATTACATGGTCAAGCTGTTCCGGCTGCACCAGGTGGCGGTGCACACGGTGGTGGCGGGCAAGGTCGACGACCTCGTGCTCGCGTTCAAGGGTATCATCGGCGAGCAGCAGCGGATGCGCATCGCCTATACGACCAGGCGCGGCCTGCGCGGCAAGGCGACGCGCGGCGGCGCCACGGGCGGTCGCGTGCTCGGCTATCGCCGCGCGGTGACCGGAGAGGACGCGCAAGGTCGCGAGCTCGACCAGCTCGAGATCGACGACGAACAGGCCGAACTCGTCCGCCGCATCTTCCGCCTGTACGCGGAGGGCTGGAGCCTCAAGCGGATCTGCAACGCCCTCAACGCCGACGGCATCCCCTCTCCGCGCGCCCGCGAGCGCGGCAAGTACAATGCCGGGGTCTGGAACCCCTCGACGCTGTCGGGCGACGTGACGCTCGGCGAAGGCATCCTCAACAACGAGCTCTACATCGGCCGCCGCATCTTCAACCGCCGGACGTGGGTCGAGGTGCCCAACGAGCGGCGCGGCTTCTCGCGCCGCCCGCGCCTCAACCCCGAGGCGGAGTGGATCATCCGCGACGAGCCGCAGCTCCGCATCATCGACCAGCTGCTGTGGGAGCAGGTGAAGGGGCGGCAAGCCGAAGCACGCCGCGCGCGTGACGCGAAGTTCAAACTGACCGGCAACCCGCTGGCGGGTGCCAAGCGTCCCACCCACCTCCTCTCCGGGCTGGTGACCTGCGGCGCGTGCGGCGCCGCGTTCCTGGCCACCGGCGCCGGGCGGTGGCGGTGCAAGGGGCACCGCACGGGAACATGCGACAACGGCTCGATCACCACCATCGAGCTGGAAGCCCGCGCACTGGCGGGCATCCGGGAGCGGCTGCTGACGCCAGCAGTCATCAAGCGCTTCGCCGTTCTGCTCCAGCAGGAACTCGCCGCTGCGGCGCAGGCCGGAAACGCTGAGCGTGCCACGGCCGAGCACAAACTGGTGGAGATCCGCACGCGCATCGCCAATCTCGTCACCCAGATTGAGGAAGATGAGGACGCCCCCCGCGCACTGACGACACGGGTAAAGGATCTGGAAGCCGAGGAACGGCGACTGGAGGAGATCATCGCTGCAACGCCAGCGTCGCCGGTCGTGCGCCTGCCGGCGAACTACGAGAGCCTGTACACGCGCGCGATTGCCGAGCTCGACACGCACCTCGCCTCCACCGACGGTGCGAGCGCCCGGCAGACCATCCGCCCGCTCATCGAGAAGATCGTGGTGCAGCCAGGCAGCGCGCGTGGTGGCAAGCGCCGCCCCATCCAGCTGTACGGTGACCTGTACCGGATGTTGGCGTTCGCGGAGGAAGCGTGCGCGCCAAACGCACAACAGGCCCGTCTCTTACGAGACGGGCCTGTTGTGATACCGTTGGTTGCGGGGACAGGATTTGAACCTGTGACCTTCAGGTTATGAGCCTGACGAGCTACCGGGCTG